>NZ_JBFMHW010000030.1:0-65259 GCF_040754745.1 Pseudomonas sp. SB113 | reverse complement strand
CCTCCACAGAGTGTCTGATACACCGCGTTCTTCCTTACTGGGGCTGCTACGCAGCCCAACGCGGGACAAGCCCGCTCGCCACAACAGCCCTATCTGCCGGGCGTTCAGCGTTGAGCAAAAGTTGTGTCGATACCCATGCCCCTATGAGGCCAGTAAGGCCGCCCTCATAGCCCCATCTGCTTGCTGATGATTTCATTCATCACCTCGCGGGTACCGCCGCCGATGGAGAGGATGCGGTTGTCGCGATACAGCCGCTCCACCAGACTGCCGCGCATATAACCCTGGCCGCCGAGGATCTGCACGGCATCGTAGGTCACACGGTCGGCGGTGTCGGTGGCGAGGTTCTTGGCCATGGAAATCTCCTTGATCACACTCTTGCCGGCCGCCATTTTCGCCGCCTGGCGGTAGGTGAATTCCCGCGAGACTTCCACGGCGGTGGCCATTTCCGCCAGGCGATGCTTGAGCACTTGGAATTTGCCGATGGGCTTGCCGAACGCTTGGCGCTGGGCGGCCCATTTGAGGCTTTCCTCCAAGGCCATCTGCGCAGTCATATTGGCCATGAGAGCCAGGGCCAGGCGCTCGCTCTGGAAGTTACCCATGATGCAGGCAAAGCCCATGTTCTCGGCGCCGATCAGGTTGCCGACGGGCACGCGGCAATCGTCGAAAAACAATTCAGCGGTGTCCGACGCCCACCATCCCATTTTCTTCAGGGGCTGGCCGACGGTGAAACCTGGGCTGTTTTTTTCGATCAGCAGCAGGCTGATGCCGGCAAATCCCGGCCCGCCAGTGCGTACGGCAACGGTGTAGAAGTCGGCACGGATGCCGCTGGTGATAAAGGTCTTGCTGCCGCTGACCCGGTAATGCTCGCCATCGCGGATGGCGCGGGTTTGCAGGTTGGCCACATCGGAACCGCCGCCGGGCTCGGTCACCGCCAGGGCGATGATCTTCTCGCCCGACAGCACCCGGGGAACCACCCGCTCGCGCACCTCAGGCAGCGCCCATTTGACGACGGGCGGCAAGCCAATATCCAACGAGCCCAACCCTGCGACCACGCCGCCGGAACCGCAGCGCATCAATTCCTCGCTGGCAGCCACCTTGGCGAACAGATCACCTTCGTGACTGCCGCCCAGCGCTTCGGGGTAGCCAATGCCGAGTATCCCCGCCGCACCCGCCTTGAGGTACAACGCCCGGGGAAAGCTTTCCGCCTCCTCCCACTGCTCCACGCCCGGCAACATCTCGCGCTCAACAAAACGGCGCACGCTGTCGCGGACCAATTGGTGGCTGGGGTCGAAGTAGTCCTGATAGGCAGACATCGGCAAGCTCCAAGGTGAGGTGGAGCGAAATTACCAAGCGCTTGCTTGGTTATCAAGCCATGCGCAAATCCAAAGTGGGAGGGGCAAGCCTCCTCCCACATTGGATCCTACGGTGATCGTTAGAGCGCGATCGGTTTTCGACCGGCAAACGAATGCGCCAACGTGCCGCCGTCCACCAACTCCAACTCGCCACCCAGCGGCACGCCATGGGCGATCCGCGAGGTAACCAAGCCTTTATTGCTCAGCAGCTGGGCGATGTAATGCGCGGTGGCTTCACCTTCCACGGTCGGGTTGGTGGCCAGGATCACCTCGGTAAAGGTGCCCTGCTCTTCAATACGCGCGACCAACTGCGGAATGCCGATGGCCTCCGGCCCCAGGCCATCGAGCGGCGAGAGGTGGCCCTTGAGCACAAAGTAGCGCCCGCGGTAGCCGGTCTGCTCCACCGCGTACACGTCCATCGGCCCTTCCACCACGCACAGCAGCGTGTCGTCGCGGCGCGGGTCGGCGCATTGCGGGCAGAGTTCTTCTTCAGTGAGGGTCCGGCACTGGCGGCAGTGGCCCACCCCGGTCATGGCCTGGCTCAAGGCCTGGGCCAACCGGGTTCCGCCGCTGCGATCGCGCTCCAGCAGTTGCAGCGCCATGCGTTGGGCGGTTTTCTGGCCTACGCCCGGCAACGTGCGCAGGGCGTCGATCAGTTGGCGAATCAGGGGGCTGAAGCTCATGGGCGAATGGTCCGACAAAACAACGAGACGCGGTTTATACCCGCGCCCCGGATTAGCGTCAAATGCTCAATCCTGCGCGACCCGCACCACCAACTTGCCGAAGTTGCGCCCTTCCAGCAAACCGATAAAGGCTTCAGGCGCCTGCTCCAGGCCCTCGACCACGTCTTCGCGGAACTTGATCTTGCCGTCGCGTACCCACGGCGCCATGGCACTGAGGAACTCGGGCTGGCGATCACCGTAGTCGTCGAACACGATAAAGCCCTGGATCCGTACCCGCTTGGTCAACAACGTGCGTTGCAGCGCCGGCAAGCGGTCGGGGCCGCTGGGTGCCTCATGGGCGTTATAGCCGGCGATCAGCCCGCACAGGGGGATGCGCGCCTTGGGGTTGAGCAAGGGCAGCACGGCGTCGAACACCTTGCCACCGACGTTTTCGAAGTAAATGTCCACGCCCTTGAAGCACGCCTGGGCCAAGTCTTCGGCAAACGTCGAGCTCTTGTGGTCTATGCAGGCATCAAAGCCCAGTTCGTCCACCACATAGCGGCACTTGTCGGTACCGCCCGCAATCCCGACCACACGCAGGCCCTTGAGTTTGGCCACCTGGCCGACCACCGAACCCACGGCTCCGGACGCTGCGGCCACCACCAGGGTTTCACCGGCTTTTGGCTGGCCGATGTCCATCAGGCCCATGTAGGCGGTCATGCCCGGCATGCCCAGCACACCGAGCGCCATCGAAGGGCTGGCCAGGCCATTGGGCACGGGAATCAGGTTGCGGCCGTCGGAAATGCTGTGGCTCTGCCAACCGGTGGCGCCCACCACCAGATCGCCCACTTCGAATTTCGGATTGCGCGATTGCTCAATACGGCTGACAGCGCCACCGGTCATCACCTCATCGATTTCCACCGGCGCAGCGTAGGACGGTGCGTCACTCATGCGCCCGCGCATGTAGGGGTCGAGGGACAGGTACAGGGTTTTCAGCAGGACCTGGCCGTCTGCCAACTCCGGCAAGGTCACACGCTCCAGGCGGAAGTTTTCCGGGGTGGGGGCGCCTTGGGGGCGTGAGACCAGGACAATGCGCTGGTTCAAAGTCGGTTCGTGAGGCATGAAGGGGCTCCTTTATCGAATCTATCGGTATAGGGTGCAGACCATGGGTGCCGCGCCAGGGTTCGATTGGATTGGCACAAACAAAAATGCCAGGCACGAGGCCTGGCATTGGAGTCTAGCTAAAGCCTGCCGATCAGAACGGCAGCTTCATGCCCGGTGGCAGTTGCATGCCGGCGGTCACGCCGGACATTTTGTCCTGGCTGTTGGCTTCGATCTTGCGCACGGCGTCGTTGACGGCTGCGGCGAACAGCGCCTCGAGCATTTCCAGGTCATCTTCGCCCACGCCTGGCAATACGCTTGGGTCGATGCTCACTCGCTTGATGTCGTGACGACCAGTCATCACGACGCTGACCATATCGCCACCGGCTTTACCGGTGACTTCGGCGTTGGCCAGTTCTTCCTGCATCTTGGCCATCTTTTCCTGCATCTGCTGTGCCTGCTTCATCAGGCCGGCCATGCCACCTTTCATCATGGGAATCACCTCAAAAGTACGTGGATCAATGAGTAGCCCGGTGTCAGGACGCCTGGGGCACCGGGGCTTCGACAGGTTCAATTGTATCTTGGCGAACGACCGCACCGAACTGCTGCATCATTTGCTGGATGAGCGGATCGCCGTGGATCGAGTCCTCAGCCTCACGCTGGCGGTTGATACGCCGACGGGTGGCGGCCTGGGCCGGGGTTTCCTGCTCGGGCTTGATCAACTCGATGGTGATAGTCAGCGTGCGCTCATGGTACTGGTTCAGGGCATCGTTGAGGCGCCGTTGCTGGGTCGCGTTGAACAGGGCGCTGTGGGCCGGGTCCAGGTGTAACAGCCAATGGTCGCCGTCGATGGCGATCAGTGTGCAGTTGGCGGCGATGCTGCCGGTCATGCCGGAAATCGGCAGTTTCGGGAACAGCTCCAGCCATTGCAGGGCCAGGCCGGTGGCCGGCGCCGCAGCGGGCTCCGCCTCGGGTTCCGGGGCCGGCTCGGCAGTGTGCTCGCTGGCCAGGTCGTCCAGGTAGCTGTAGGCCGAATCCATGTCCGGCTCGATGTAATCTTCGTCCAGCGGTGGTTCATCGTCGAGGTCGATGCTCGGGGTTGCGGCTTCGACCTGGGCGACGGTCGGCTCGGGAACCGGGGCTGAAACCCACTCAGGAGCGGCCGGCACCACGCTGTCCGGCATCGGCGCAGGCATCGGCGTCAGCTCCGGCTGTTCGCCGGCGGTTTCCAGCACGGGCTCGATATAGGGCTGCTGTTCAACCTCGGCCTCAGCATCTACAGGGTCATTCCAGGGCAGGTCGACCACGGGCTCGGGCTCGACCACCGGTTCCGGCTCGACCACCGCTGCCGCCATCACCGGTGCAGGCTCAGGCGCCGGTGCAACGGGGGCAGCAACCACTGGCGCGACCACCGCCGCGCCAGCCACTGGTTTGGCGGAATCAACTGTGGCCTGGCTGATCCCCACTGGCTTTAGCGGCTGTCTCGGTGCATCTGCCGAGTCAGCGGGCCGGAAGGCCAGCATCCGCAGCAGGACCATCTCGAAGCCTCCGCGCGGGTCCGGTGCCAAAGGCAAGTCGCGACGCCCGATCAGGCCCATCTGGTAATAGAACTGCACGTCTTCGGCCGGCAACGCCTGGGCCAGGGCCAACACGCGGTCGCGGTCGCCATGGCCGTTGTCGACACCTTCCGGCAACGCCTGGGCGATGGCGACGCGGTGCAGCACATTGAGGATTTCCGAGAGCACGCCGTTCCAGTCCGGGCCTTGCTCCGACAGGTGGCGCACGGCTTCGAGCAACGCCTTGGCATCGCCCTCGATCAGCGCGTGCAGCACGTCGAACACCTGACCGTGGTCCAGGGTGCCGAGCATGGCGCGCACATCGGCGGCCATGACCTTGCCTTCACCAAAGGCGATGGCCTGGTCGGTGAGGCTCATGGCGTCGCGCATCGATCCATCGGCGGCGCGGCCCAGCAGCCACAGCGCGTCATCTTCGAACGGTACGTTCTCGACGCCCAGCACGTGGGTCAAATGCTCCACCACGCGCTCGGGGGTCATGTTTTTCAGGGAGAACTGCAGGCACCGCGACAGGATCGTGGCAGGCAGTTTCTGCGGGTCGGTGGTGGCCAGGATGAATTTGACGTACGGCGGCGGCTCTTCCAGGGTTTTCAACAAGGCGTTGAAGGAATGGCTGGAAAGCATGTGCACTTCGTCGATCAGGTAGACCTTGAAGCGGCCGCGACTGGGCGCGTACTGCACGTTGTCCAGCAGCTCGCGGGTGTCTTCGACCTTGGTGCGGCTTGCGGCGTCGATCTCGATCAGGTCGACGAAACGCCCTTCGTCGATCTCGCGGCACACCGAGCAGGTGCCGCAGGGCGTCGAAGTGATACCGGTTTCACAGTTCAGGCATTTGGCGATGATGCGCGCAATGGTGGTCTTGCCCACCCCCCGAGTACCGGTGAACAGGTAGGCGTGGTGCAGCCGCTGGCTGTCCAAGGCATTGATCAGAGCCTTGAGCACATGGGTCTGGCCGACCATTTCGCGGAACGAGCGCGGACGCCATTTACGTGCAAGAACCTGATAACTCATCGAAAACCGTCGCAACTGGGAAGCGGAAGCCGGTAATGCTAGCGGAGCAAGGGGGAAATTGCATCCGGCACGCTCGCCTAATCTGACTAAGCTCTGCTGATTGGCCTCGAAAAGGCCTGAACCCGGAGAGTGTATGCGCGTAGTCCTGGGCGCTTTATGGATGATGACCACGGCTTGCCTGGCGGCGCCTGCACCGCTGCGTTTCTCGATTTCCGACAGTTGGGCGATGCCCATGGTGCAGGTGGAGAACGGCCGACCTACCCAGGGGATTTTGTATGATTTGATGTTGAGCCTGGCCACCCAGGTCGGCCAGCCGGCGGAATTCCACGTGCTGGCCCGCGCCCGTATCGCAGGGGCCATGGCCCATGGGGATATTGATGTGCGCTGTTATGTGACCCAGGCGTGGGTCGACAACCAGTCCGGCGACTACATCTGGAGCTTGCCTTTAATGGTGCAGCGCAATGTGCTGGTCAGTGCACGCAACCAGCCGGTGCAGGTGCTCAAGCTGACACCTCAGCCGATCGGCACGGTACTCAACTATCGCTATGCCGCCCTCGACCCGCTGTTTGCCAACGGCCAACTCACCCGCGACGACGCACGCAGCGAAGAGCTGGTACTGCACAAGCTGGTGGCAGGGCGATTCAACTACGCGGTGAGCAACGAATGGATCGTCGACCGTTTCAACCAGAAAATGCCGATCAGCCAGCAGTTGTATAAAGTCGCGGTGATTGAGGAGCAAAACCTCGGTTGCATCGTGCGCAACGATCCCGACGTGCCGGCCCAAAAAATCCTGCGCACCTTGTTGCGGATGAAAATGTCCGGCGAAATCGACGCCATCATCAAGCTGTACACCGGCGAAAACCCGGTCTCCCTGCACGCTCCTGACAAAAACTGACAGGTCCCCCTTATAGACTCGGCGCCACACAACGCCCGTTCTCAAGGAGCCCCCATGAACACCCTCGCCCATTACTTCCTGCTGTACGTCGACAGCCCGGCCACCAGTGCCAACTTCTATAGCCGCCTGCTGGACAAGCCGCCGGTGGAATTGAACCCGACCTTTGCCCTGTTCATTCTCGACAACGGCGTAAAGCTCGGACTGTGGTCGCGCCATACCGTCGAGCCGGCAGCCGAGCTCACAGGCGGTGGCGGTGAAGTCGGCTTCTCGCTGCCCGACACGGCCGCCGTGGACGCGCTGCACGACCAATGGGTCGAACGCGGCGCCCTCATTGTCCAATCACCGACGGCCCTGGATTTCGGCTACACCTTTGTCGCCCAGGACCTCGATGGCCACCGCTTGCGCGCGTTTTGCCTGAACGACTGACCGCCAGCGCCCCTCCAGGCTGATGGCCGCCACGCTGGCCAGCACGATCACAGCGCCCAGCATCACCTGCACGGCAATGTGTTCGCCCAGTAACGTCGCGGCCATCACCGTCGCCACCGGGGGGATCAAGTACATCGCCACCGACGCGCGACTGACCTCCACATGCTTCAACACATAACCCCAGGCCAGATACGCCAAGGCGCTGGGAAAAATACCGAGTACCACCACCGCCACGTTCTCCGCGAACGGCGCCTGCACCACCGCAGCAGGCAGGCCCGGCAGGTTCACGCACAGCATCAGGGTGCCCGCCCACACCATGTAGCACGCCATGGTCAGCGGACTGTAGCGGTGGGCATAGTGTTTCTGCAGGGCGAAATACACACTCCACGACACCGCCGCCAGCAGGATCAACACGCCACGCGGGTCGATCTCACCCACGCCCTGATCCCCCCAGATCACCACCAGCACGCCGAGCAGCCCCAGCAATACGCAGCCCCAGCGCCAAGCACTGACCCGCTCCTTCAGACAGAAAAACGCGATCAGCACACTGAACAGCGGCGCTGACTGCGCCAGTACGCTGGACGCCGCTGCCGTTACCCATTGCTGTCCGTAATTGATCGCAGTGTGGTGCAGGAACACGCCGAAGAACCCCAGCACCAGCAGCCACGGAAAATCCCGCAGGCGCGGCCGGCCGATGCCCATCACCAGTGCCACACCGCCCATGAACACCGACGCAATCAAAAACCTTAACAACGCCAGCTGGCCGGGGCTGTAGCTGTGCAGCCCGATGTGTACGCCAATCGGCGAATAGGCCCAACACAGGATGACGCTGGCGATGACTAGCGTAAGCTTTACGGGTGAAGGGGCATTCATCGATGGCGTCCAGAAACTGAGAAGGTATGCCGTCAGTCTTGGCCCCGGTAAGGCGCAGGACAATTAACCGTTTCTGACTTCTGCAATCACTGGAACTGAGCAATGGAACTGGCCCAACTGAAAATGGTGCGAGCCGTGGCGCAAACCGGCAGCGTGGCCCAAGCGGCCGTGCTGTTGCATTGCGTGCCGTCCAACATCACCACGCGCATCAAGCAGCTGGAAGGCGAGCTGGGCACACCGCTGTTCATCCGCGCCGGGCGTGGGCTGGCCATCAGTGCCGCCGGGGAGATTTTCCTGGATTACTGCGAGCGCATTCTCGCGCTGGTGGATGAGTCCAAACGCGCCGTGGACGCCAACGCGATTCCCCGTGGCACCTTGCGTATCGGCGCGGTGGAGTCCAGCGCCAGCGGGCGTTTGCCGCCGCTGCTGGCGGAGTATCACCGGCGCTACCCCGATGTCAGCCTGGAACTGGTGACCGGCGCCTGGGGCCCGCTGCTCGACGACCTGCAACACCATCGCCTCGACGTGGCGCTGGTGGCCGCCGGCAACAAGCGCACCAAGCTCGAACACAGCGTGGTCTACAGCGAGCGCCTGGTGCTGATCGCCAGCGCGTCCAGTGCCCCCATCAATGGCGCCGAGGACCTCGCCGGCCGCACCCTCCTGGTATGGCCGCCCGGCTGCCCGTATCGCGCAGCCCTGGAAAACTGGGTCAAGCCCCATGACTTCAAGCCGACCATCGCCAGTTATGCCAGCTGGGGCACGATCATCGGCTGCGTCAGCGCGGGGATTGGCGTGGCATTGGCGCCGGAGGGCATCCTCGCCCGCTACGAGCAGGCCAATCAGCTGGCGTCTTATCGATTTGAAGAGCTGGCGGCGGTGGATAACCTGCTGTTCTGGCACAAGGACACCCAACGCCATCTGGCACGGGACGCATTTGCCGGGTTGTTGCGGGAGACTTTCGGCTAACTCGCAACATGTTGTTTCGGTTATGCTCTCGCGAAATTAATTCAAAATGTAAGGGACTACCATGAATTACTTCCGCCTGTTGTTGGCGGCGGCGGCCCTGAGCCTGCCTGCCGCACCCGCCTTTGCCGCGTCCTCTCCGGCCCCCGTTGAAGCCGCTGCACCTGCCGAAACGGCCGAGCACTTTCTGGCGTCACTCAAGCAAAAGACCGGCACGGTCACCCTGCCCAGCGGCATTGCCACCCTCAAGCTCAACGACGAGTTCTACTACCTCGACCCTGCCGATACCGAGCGCTTGCTGACCGATGGCTGGGGCAACCCGCCGGGCTTCAAGACCCTGGGCATGATCGTGCCCAAAGCCGTCAGCCCGCTGTCGGAACGCGGCTGGGGCGTGATCGTCAGCTACAAGGCCGACGGGCACATCTCCGACGAAGATGCCGCGAAAATCGACTACGCCGACCTGCTCAAGCAAATGCAGGAAGAAGACGAAGCCGAGAACAAGGAACGCCAGAAACAAGGCTACGCCGGCCTGCACCTGCTGGGCTGGGCCGAGCCGCCGCGCTACGACGACACCACCCACAAGATGTACTGGGCCCGCGAACTGAAGGCCGACGACGCCGACCAGAACACCCTCAACTACAGCATCCGCGTGCTCGGCCGTGAAGGCGTACTCGAACTCAACGCCGTCGCCGCCATGGCCGACCTGCCCACCATCCAGCAGGAATTGCCCAAGGTGCTGGCCTTTACCAACTTCACCGACGGCAACCTCTATACCGACTTCAACCCGAAAACCGACAAGCTCGCCACTTACGGCCTCGCCGCGTTGGTTGCCGGCGGGATTGCCGCCAAGGCCGGACTGTTCGCCAAGATCGGTATCTTCCTGCTGGCCGCGAAGAAGTTCCTGGTGATCGGCGTGGTGGCGCTGTTCGCAGTGATTCGCAAGTTGTTCAACCGCAACAAGGCCTGAACCCCGGCCGCAAAAACGCCGCAGTATGCCTGGCACACTGCGGCGTTATGGGGATGTCTTAGTGAGGCGCCGCTAGACGAGTGTATTGATCCTGACTGATCCAGCCGCTGAACGAACGGTCGTCGGCATTGATGAACTCGACCTGGGCCCAGCCGTCCTTGAAGGCCAGCACACCGACCACATCGCGCTTGACGATATACGGACGTTTGGCGGCCTTGGCGCCTGGGGTTTTCAGCAGGTAAGCCTTGTCGGCGGACACCGTCACCAGGCCGATCCATTTTTTGCTGGCGGTCTGGGTCAGGTCCAGGCCGGTGGCAATCTCCGGCATCAGTACATTCAGGCAACCGGGGTGCTGGCGGCCCTCTTCCACCGTCAGGGTCACGCCATCGGACGAAGGCGCCAGGCTGCCGGGATGAGCCGCATCGAGCCAAGTGGTGAGCGCCTCAGGCTTGCCTTGCAGATAAAACGCGCAACTGCGGGTGACGCCCTCGCCCATTGCTTCCGAATAGAACCCTTCGACCTGATGCTCCGGCGTCACTGCCAGCATCAGCCCTTCGTACTTGCCCGAATGCAACGCAGCCGAACCGGCCAACGCAGGGCCCGCGGCGCACAACGACAACACACCTATCGCTAGAAAACGGATCATCCTATTTTTTCCCTTCAAGTTTTTCGTAGGCTTTTTGCATAAGGACGTCGTAGTTGCCGTAGTCCTCGCCGTTATAGTTACGTGCCATGCCGGTAAAATCCTTGGCTTTCATGGCCTTCATCAATGCCGGGCTCTTGCTGCAAAAACCGAGGAACGCTTTTAGTTGGTTGCCGGCATTCACCTTTAATGCTGCCGAAAACTCAAACACCGTCTTGTAACCGCACGAGGCGAAGTTAAAACCCATGATCTGGAACATGCCCCACGAAGCCGACATGAGTGCAGCTTCCTGATCCAGCGCAAACGCGGTGGCCATGGTTTCCCAAGCCTTGGCCTGGTCCTTGTTATTGGCCTGCCACTGCGGCCCGGCCTTTTTCTTGTAGGGGTAGGACAGCAGCGGGTGCGCCTGGTCGTAAATGTGCTTGGTGTACTTGCGAAACAGGTGCCCTTCAAACGCGATCACCGGCAACTTGGCCGGACCGAACCCCGACCGCCCACCTGATTCCACAGTGGCGAAGGCCTTGATGATATTCACCGAAATACCACTACCCAACTGCGTGGCGGCGTTCTGGAAGTCCGTTTCGCTGAGGGTCATGCCCCCGTCGCACGTGGCCTGGAGCATCAGTTGCCGGTTACGCCGCTCGGCCTCGATCATCGCGCGCATGCGGTCCAGGTACACATTGACCGTGGCCTGTACCGCATCGCCCTGGTTGTTGCCGAAGACGTTGAGAAATGTGGGAATACGCAAGTTCGGGAAGGCCTTCACCGGCACTTTCACTGCTTCTTCGATCAGGCTGTTGAAGGTGCGACCAGTGGGGTCGATTACGCCATCGGGGTGGGCGTATTTGAGATGGCGGAACTGGTATTGGCTGATGCACTGCACCAACTGACCATCGGATTTGCCGTTTTCGGCCAACGGGAAACCCATCTTGGGAATGATCAAATTGAATAAGTATTGGATGCACTGCACATCGGCGGGCAAGTTGCGGGCTTTACCGGGCGCACCTACCGAAGCACTGATAAGACGGGGTAACCCTTGCAGGCTTTTCATCACAGACATCCTTGTTAGTTAAAGAAGTGATAGCACTTCAATATCAAGTCGGCGCCAATGTCATATTCTGAAACAAGTGGCCGGCGGAAACTAACAAGGCGGTTTGAGGTTGTCCAGAGAAGGCTTGGAAAGTTGTGAAACAGCCGTCATCGACTGCGCAATAAACCATCGGCAGTTGACTGAGAATAAGCAATTTGGATTTGAATCGAAGGGGGTGATGCAAGGGAAGAGCGTTATGGAGGCAACCCCACCAGCCACACCCCGGCACACAATGTTCCCGCTGTGGCTGCTGCCTTCCGGCTCTGACCAGGTTCACGGGTAATCGTTGCGGGGGGACCGATGGGGTCACCATAACGACGCTGGCCTCTCGGCAAGCGGGGCCATTGTACCGATCTCATCGGAAGTTACAACCATTGGTGGCGGATTAAAAATATGATGGGGTTCAAGCACTTGCCATGGCCATCAGCTTCCCCTCCCACATTGGCTGATCATTGTGCCTGCAACACCTCATCCGCCCGGCCGCCCTCTTCCTGGATCACCAGGTGGATGAAGTGCAGCTTGGCGATCACCGCCGGTGGCAACACGAACGGGTAGAAATCCGGCTGGCCCATGGCGCGGGACAGTTCATTGAGCATGCCGGCCAGTTCGATCCAGGCGTTGACGAAGGACAGGAATGCCGCGCCGCCGGGATGTTCGGGGTCGTAGAGGGTGGTGAGGGGGAATGGCTGGTAATCCAGGTCCATCTCACGGGCGCTCATGCCAAAGCCCAGGGCGGTGTCGACGGCGTCCATCATGTGCAGGTAGTGCGCCCAGGTTTCGGCCCAGTCTTCCCACGGGTGCATGGTGGCGTAGGCACTGACGCTGGTTTGCTGCCAGTCGGGGCGTGGGCCGTTCTGGTAGTGCTGGTCGAGGGCGTCGGCGTAACTGGCGCGTTCGTCGCCGAACAGGTTGCGAAAAGGCTCCAGCCAGTGGCTGTTGGCGATCAGGCGATCCCAATAATAGTGGCCGACCTCATGGCGAAAATGGCCCAGCAAGGTGCGGTAGGGTTCGCGCATCTGCACCCGGATTTTTTCGCGATGGGCGTCGTCGGCTTCCTTGATGTCGAGGGTGATCAGGCCGTTGGCATGCCCGGTCATGGGCGCGTTGCCTTCCAGATCGATGCCGACGAAATCGAACGCCAGGCCGTTGTCCTCGTCGACGCTCTTGGGCACCACTTGCAGGCCGAGGCTGATCAATTGCGCCACCAGCCGGCGCTTGGCGGTCTCCACCTTGCGCCAGCGCTCGGGGTTCTCCGGGACCGACAGGTCGGGAATGGTGCGGTTGAGGCTGCACGCCACACACAGCGGCGCAGTGCTGTGGGCGGGAATCAACCAGTTACAGGCCGCCGCCGTCTCGAGGTTGGCACAACGGCGAAAAGCGCCGGCGTCGAGGTTGTCGTCTTGTAGCCAGGTGCCTTCCACAGGCCCGGGCTGCAGGGAGGACAAGCGGCTTTGCTGCGGCTGATAGCCCAGCAGCGCCTGGCAAGCCAGGCATTGGCTGTTGCGAAAGAACAGCGCTTGCCCGCACCGACACTGCCACACCTTGCTGCTGCGTGAGGTTTCGGCCATGAACGGTGCGGCGATGCGCGAACTGAGTTGCTCGAAGTAGCGGAACATGACCATCTCTCCCTGGGTGACTGAGACTAGATCATTTAGGACTCAGGATCGTTCCACTTTCTTCAGGGGCTGCTTCGCAGCCCGGCGCGGGCGGTGCGACGATTCGACAAGCCCGCCCCCCCCGGCGCGGCGTCAGACCGAAATGTTGTGTTTGGCAAGGAACGCGACAAAGGCCTCTTCGTCCAGCACCTTCAACCCCAGTTCGCTGGCCTTGGCCAGTTTTGAACCGGCACCTGGGCCCGCCACGACACAGTGGGTCTTGGCCGACACGGAACCGGCTACCTTGGCGCCGAGGCTTTCGAGCTTGTCCTTGGCCACGTCGCGGCTCATCAGCTCCAGGGAGCCGGTGAGCACCCAGGTATGCCCTGCTTCGGGCAGGCCTTCGACCACCTTCTTCTCGCTCTGCCAGTGCATGCCGAAATCCCGCAGTTGCTGTTCGATGGCCAGGGCGTGGCGGGCGTTGTCCGGGTTATCGAAAAACTCCCGCACGGCCTTGGCCTGCTTCTCCGGCAACGCCTGGCGCATGTCGAGCCAGTCCGCCTTGATTACGCCTTCCAGGCTGGCGAACTTATCCGCGAGCTTCTGCGCGGCGCCGGGTCCTACGGAGGGTACGTGCAGCTTGTCGAGCAAACCGCCCAGGGTAGTGCTGGCGGCGAACTCGGCACTCAGCTCACCCTGATCCTGCAATTGCAGGCCGCATTCATCAGGCGACAACAGCGCGCCGATCACGTCCTGGTTATGACTGTCTTCGAAGAAGCTGTGGATCTCATGCGCCACTTCCAGGCCCACATCCGGCAGGTACGTCAGCACTTGCGGCAAGGCCTTCTGCACACGCTCAAGGGACGCCAGCGAGCGCGCCAGCACCTTGGCCGTCTCTTCGCCCACGTCAGGAATGCCCAGTGCGTAGATAAAACGCGCCAGGGTCGGGGTCTTGCTGTTTTCGATGGCGGTGATCAGTTTCTTGCTGGATATATCGGCAAAGCCTTCCAGGTCGATGATCTGCTCGTACTTGAGTTTGTAGAGGTCGGCCGGCGAACCGATGAGTTTTTCATCCACCAGTTGCTCGATGGTTTTGTCACCGAGCCCGTCGATGTCCATGGCCCGGCGCGAGACGAAATGGATAATCGCCTGCTTGAGCTGCGCACCACAGGCCAGACGCCCGACGCAGCGGTACACCGCGCCTTCGCTGAGGGTTTCCTTGCCCTTGCTGCGCTTGACCAGCTGGGTGCGCTCCACATGGGAGCCGCACACGGGGCATCGCTCAGGGATCGGCACCGCACGGGCGTTTTCCGGGCGGCGTTCGAGGACCACCGAAACCACCTGCGGGATGACATCGCCGGCGCGGCGGATGATCACGGTGTCGCCGATCTTCACGCCCAGCCGCGCGACTTCATCCATGTTATGCAGGGTGGCGTTGGACACGGTCACGCCCGCAACCTTGACCGGTTTCAAGCGCGCCACCGGCGTCACGGCGCCGGTACGGCCGACCTGGAACTCCACGTCGAGCAACTCGGTGAGTTCTTCCATGGCCGGGAATTTGTGCGCGATGGCCCAACGCGGTTCGCGGGCGCGGAAGCCCAGTTCACGCTGCGAGGCAATGCTGTTGACCTTGAACACCACGCCATCGATTTCATACGGCAGGCTGTTACGTCGCTCGCCGATATCGCGGTAGTAATCCAGACAATCCTGAATGCCCTTGGCCAGCTTCAGCTCATGACTGATGGGCATGCCCCATTTCCGCAACTGCTGCAGGTTGCCGATATGGGTATCGCTGATGTCGGTGGTCACGCCATAGCAGCAGAATTCCAACGGGCGGCTGGCGGTGATCTTCGAGTCCAGTTGGCGCAAGCTGCCGGCCGCCGCGTTGCGCGGGTTGGCGAAGGTCTTGCCGCCGACTTCCAGTTGCGAGGCGTTGAGCCGCTCGAAACCGGCCTTGGACATAAATACCTCGCCGCGCACTTCCAGGGTCGCGGGCCAGCCGCTGCCCTGCAGTTTCAACGGGATATTGCGCACGGTACGCACGTTGACGCTGATGTCTTCGCCGGTGGTGCCGTCGCCTCGGGTGGCGCCGCGTACCAATTCGCCATCCTGGTAAAGCAGGCTGACCGCGAGGCCATCCAGCTTCGGCTCGCAGCTGTACTCCACCGCCGCGCCACCGCCAAACAGATCGCCCACCGGCAGGTCGAGACCCTCGGTGACCCGGCGATCAAACTCAAGCATGGTGGTTTCATCAAACGCGTTGCCCAGGCTGAGCATCGGGATCTCGTGGCGCACCTGGGTAAAGGCCGACAGCGCCGCACTGCCGACCCGCTGCGTCGGCGAATCACGCGTTACCAGGTCCGGATGCTCGGCCTCCAGGGCCTTGAGTTCGTGGAACAGCCGGTCGTACTCGGCGTCCGGGATGCTCGGCTCGTCGAGCACGTGGTAACGGTAGTTGTGCTGATCCAGTTCAGCGCGCAGTTCGAGGATGCGGGTGTGGGCGGCGGTCATCGGTGTTCTCTCATAAAGCAAAAGAGCAGCCGAAGCTGCTCAAATGTTGGTGCGCTTATTCTAATGACAACGCTGGGAACCAATCCTCAGCGTTTCTGTGTCAGGGCGCGACGCTCGAATTCGACGATGCGCTGACGGTAGTGTTCGATGGTCTGGGCGGTCAGGACGCTGCGTTGGTCGTCCTTGAGCTCGCCGTTGAGTTCCTGGGACAGCTTGCGGGCGGCGGCCACCATCACGTCGAACGCTTGTTTCGGGTGACGCGGGCCCGGCAGGCCGAGGAAAAAACTCACCGCCGGCGTGCTGAACAGGTCGATGTCGTCCAGGTCGAAGGTGCCTGGCTTGACCGCGTTGGCCATGGAGAACAGCACTTCGCCGTTGCCGGCCATGCTTTCGTGGCGGTGGAAAATATCCATCTCGCCAAAACGCAGGCCGCTTTCGAGGATGTTCTGCAACAGCGCCGGGCCCTTGAAGCCGGCGGCGTCGCGGCAGATCACGCTGATCACCAGCACTTCTTCGGCGGCAGGCTGATCGTTGACCGTTTGGCGCGGCGCATTCTTGCCGGCGTTTTCATCCGGGAAATCATCGTCGCGGCTGCTGAAGCTCGGGCCTTCATCCACGTCGAGGTTGAGGTCACCCTGATGCGGTTCGGCAACGGCTGCGCTGGCGCGTTTGCCACGCTTGGAGGATGGCTCGCGGGCTTCACGCAGCGGCGCGCTCATCGACGGCAAATCGTGCTCATCCAATTGCGGCTCTTTGTGGGTATCCAGCACACGGGGCGGCCCCAGCAGCTCGGCGCTGCCGTCGTCGTCGGGCAAGTTGGACAGGTTACGGTCCAGACGGAATTTGAGCTTGCCCTTGCCACCGCGCATGCGGCGCCAGCCATCAAAAAGAATACCGGCAATGACAATGATGCCGATGACGATCAGCCACTCGCGCAGACCGATTTCCATGTAATCCCGTGCCTCTAATAAAAAATGCTGAAAAATAAGGGGTTTAGCACCGTGCAAACCGCTTTAAAACGTGGCGCCAACTCTATGTTCTGACTGACGTTTTGCCCACGCATACGAAAAATTGACATTAAACTAGCACGACCAAAGATAACTTTACACAGTTGACGCGAAATGTGTCGAATTGCCAGCTTTCAGGCATAGTAGGCAATCTCCTACAGCAGGCGCCGACTGTGAGCTACAAGCCCTGAGCTACAAGCTTCAAGCCAACTCACTTGCCGCTTGAAGCTTGCCGCTAGGCGTCCACCATCGCCATCGCTTCTTCGACATCCACTGCAACCAAACGTGAACAGCCCGGTTCATGCATTGTCACCCCCATCAACTGATCAGCCATTTCCATGGCGATCTTGTTGTGGGTGATATAGATGAACTGCACCGTCTGGGACATCTCCTTGACCAGTCGCGCATAGCGTCCAACGTTAGCGTCATCCAGCGGAGCGTCAACTTCATCGAGCATGCAGAACGGTGCCGGGTTCAACTTGAAGATGGCAAACACCAGGGCCAACGCGGTCAGGGCTTTCTCGCCGCCGGACAACAAATGGATGGTGCTGTTCTTCTTGCCCGGAGGCCGCGCCATGATCGTTACCCCTGTATCGAGTAGATCTTCGCCCGTCAGTTCCAAGTAAGCGCTGCCACCACCGAAAACTTTCGGGAATAACGCCTGTAAACCGCCATTAATCTGATCAAAGGTATCTTTGAAGCGGTTGCGGGTTTCCTTGTCGATCTTGCGGATCACGTTTTCCAGGGTGTCCAGGGCTTCCACCAGGTCGGCGTCCTGGGCATCCAGATAACGTTTGCGCTCGGACTGCTGTTGGTACTCATCGATGGCCGCGAGGTTGATCGCGCCAAGTCGCTGGATACGTGCGGCAATCCGCTCAAGTTCTTCTTCGGCGTCTTTCTCATTGGCCTGGGCGGTCAAGGTATTGAGCACGCCGTGCAAGTCGTAGCCGTCTTCGAGCAATTGGTCTTGCAGGGTCTTGCGGCGCACGGTGAGGGCTTGCCATTCCATGCGCTGTTGTTCGAGCTGGCCGCGAATCAGCTGGGATTGCTGCTCGGCCTGGGTCCGGCGTTTTTCCGCATCGCGCAGTTCGCGGTCGGCGTCTTCCAGGGCGATCTGCGCGGTCTTGAGTTCTTCGTCGACGGTCATGCGCTTGTCGAGCAACTCTTCAAGCTTGAGGCGCAACTCTTCCAGCGGCGCTTCGCCCTCCTCCAGGTTGAGGCTCAGTTGCTCGCGCTTTTCGGTCAGGCGCTCGGACTGCATCTCCAGGCGTTCAAGGGCCTGGGCAGTGGAATTGTGCTGGGCCTTGAGCGAACCCAGGCGCACGGCCAATTGGTGGGCGTGATCCTTGTGCTGGCGGGCTTCCTGGCGCACGCGGTCGAGGCGTTCGCGCAGGCTGTCGCGCTGAGCCAGCAGCAGTTCGCGCTGCTCGGTGTCCAGGGCCATGCTGTCGAGGGCTTCCTGCAGCTGCAGGCGCGCTTCGCCGATCTGTTCGTGTTCCAGGGCGCGCTGCTCGCCCATCTCGGACACTTCCTCATCCAGACGGGTACGGCGCAGGGTCAGTTGCTCGGCCTTGGCTTTGCTCGCGGAGAGCTGGGCTTTCAATTCGCCTTGCTGGCGCGCTTCGTCCTGCAACAGGCGGCGCAGGTGTTCGCGGCCGGTCTCTTGCTGGCGCTGGGTGGCGCGCAGGGTTTGCAGTTCGGTTTCAAGACTTTCCAGGGTGGCCTCGCGCTCTTCACGCTCGGCGATCAGGTTGACGATTTCCTGGCCACGGGCCAGAACGCCGCTTTCCGCTTCACTGGCGCGGCGCACCCGCAGGAAGTGGCGGCCAACCCAGTAACCGTCGCGGCTGATCAGGCTTTCGCCGACAGCCAGTTGACCGCGCTGGGCCAGGGCCTGCTCCAGGGTATCCACTGGTTTCACCTGGCCCAGCCACGGCGACAGGTCAATCGCCGCCTCGACCTTATCCAGCAGGCTGCCCGGCACTCGCGTGCCATCAGCGGCGGGGCTGAGCAAACGCAGATCGCCCTGGGCGAAACCGGCCAGGTCAAAGCCACCAAAATCGTCCACCAGGACGGCTTGCAGGTCGGCACCTAAAACGGTCTCTACCGCCAGTTCCCAACCGGCTTCAACTTTCAAGCCTTCGGCCAAGCGCGGACGTTCGGCCAGGTGCTGATCACGCAGCCATTCGGCGGTGCCGGTGCCTGGGTCCAACGCCGCTTGCTGCAAGGCCTCAAGGGACGCGAGTCGGCCATTAAGCCGCTGCAAATCGCCCTGGGCCTGCTGCTGGGCCTGGGTCGCCTGTTGCAGTTGCTGACGCAGTTGCTCCAGGCGCTCCACTTGTTGTTCTTCGCTGGCTTCCAGCTCTTCCAGGGTCATTTCGCTTTCGGCCAGTTGCTCACTGAGCTCCATGATCGCCGCGTCTTCCGGGTCGGCGGCAAGCAACACGCGCTCTTCCTGCAGACGACGCTGGCGCTCGGCCAGGCGCTCCATGCTGGTTTCCAGTTGCTGGATGCGCGACTGCTGCACCTCGGCCTGGCGTCGCGGTTCGGCGGATTGCAGGTTGAAGGCGTCCCACTGCTCCTGCCAGCCGTGCATGGTGGTTTCGGATTCTTCCAGCGCGGCGGCGGCCTCTTCGGCGGCGGCGTTGGTGATCTCCTGCTCGGGGGTGAGCATGTCCAGCTCTTCGCCCAACGTCAGCAGCAAGGTGCGGTCGTGGCCGAGGTGGGATTCGGTTTCCAGGCGTGCGCGTTCGGCTTCTTTCAAATCGTCCTGCAACTGACGCAAGCGCTGCTGGCCGTGCTGGATGCTTTGCTCGACCCGGGCAATATCGCCGCCCACCGAATAGAAGCGGCCCTGCACCAGATTGAAGCGTTCGGACAGGTCATGATGCCCGTCGCGCAGGCGCTCGATGGCGGCGTCGGCATTGCGCTGCTCGGCCACCAGCGCTTCAAAACTGATTTCCTGGGTGCCAATGATCGCTTCGCGCTGGCCCACCTGCTCGTTCAACGCCTGCCAGCGCAGGGCCGACAGTTGCGCCTTCAACTGGCGCTCTTCGCCCTTGTATTCCTGATACTTCTCGGCGGCCTGGGCCTGGCGGTGCAGGCGCTCCAACTGGCGCTCCAGCTCTTCACGCAGGTCGGTGAGGCGGGCAAGGTTTTCATGGGTGCGGCGGATACGGTTTTCGGTCTCGCGGCGGCGCTCCTTGTACTTGGAGATACCGGCCGCCTCCTCGATAAAGTTGCGCAGGTCTTCGGGCTTGGCTTCGATCAGCTTGGAGATCATGCCCTGCTCGATGATCGAATAGCTGCGCGGGCCCAGGCCGGTGCCGAGGAAGATGTCGGTGATGTCCCGGCGTCGGCACTTGGTGCCGTTGAGGAAGTAACTGTTCTGGCTGTCGCGCGTCACCTTGCGGCGGATGGAAATTTCCGCGTAGGCCGCGTATTCGCCGATCAGGGTGCCGTCGGAGTTGTCGAACACCAGTTCGATACTGGCCTGGCTCACCGGCTTGCGGCTGGTGGAGCCGTTGAAGATGACGTCGGTCATCGACTCGCCACGCAGGTTTTTTGCCGAGCTCTCGCCCATCACCCAGCGTACGGCGTCGATGATGTTCGACTTGCCGCAGCCGTTGGGCCCGACCACTGCCGCCATGTTACTGGGGAAGTTCACCGTGGTCGGGTCGACGAAGGATTTGAACCCCGCCAGTTTGATGCACTTGAGCCGCACGCTTAGGCGTCCGCCAATGCAGCGATGACCAACGAGCTGCTGCGCTGGCCGTAGGCCGACAGCACCAGGCGGATCTGCTCCAGGTCACGGGCGAGCACGGCGGCGAGCAGTTGCTCGAACAGCGCCAGGTACTCGCTCATGGACGCCTTGCGTTGATCCAGGGCCAGGTAGTAGGCACGGTTCATCGCCGGCTGCAGGTTTTCGACGGTTTCCTGCAAATACGGGTTGTTGGCAAAGGGGTACGCGGCGCGCATCACATTGAAGCATTCTTCGACAAAGGCGCGAATGTCCTGGCGCTCGAAATTGCTCACCAGGCGCTGCTGGATCTGTACGAACGGCGCCATGTCGACCTGGGTCTGCCAGCCCTGGGCGACCGCATTACCGAGCAGGATATACAGCTCACTCATCAGCGTGCACAGGCTCTGCACCTTGTGCGCCGTGAGCTCGGTCACGTGGGCGCCACGGCGCGGCAGGATCGCGATCAGGTGGCGGCGTTCGAGGATCAGCAAAGCTTCACGCACGGAGCCACGGCTGACATTGAGCGCCAGCGTGACTTTCTGTTCCTGGATCCGCTCCCCAGGCTTGAGATCGCCGCGAATGATACGTTCGGCGAGGTGGTGAGCGATTTGCTCGGCGAGACTGTCCGGCGCCTTGAACGTCATGTTTTCCCTTCAAAATCTTCTATCGGTACAAGCGCCGCAGTGTAGCGCATTGGCCCGCTGATGGCGCTACGCCCACCGTGGCGAATTTGGCATGAAATAAGCAGCTCTGAACACTCAAAAGCCGCCAAAAACGCCGGTTCCAGAAGACTGGACCATAATTGAACGTGTTGCGACCGCATTTTCTTGACCCTTAAGTCAGAAAACCATTGACCGAAAAGTCAGACATGACTAGATTCGGCGCAAAAGCGGTTAACAACAATAATGAGTCTGCGAGGCCTTCCGTGATCCAGTTTTTACTTAACCAGGAACTCCGTAGCGAGCACGCCCTGGACCCCAACCTGACCGTGCTCAACTATCTGCGCGAGCATGTGGGCAAACCCGGTACCAAGGAAGGCTGCGCCAGCGGCGACTGCGGTGCGTGCACTGTGGTAGTCGGCGAGTTGCACACCGACCCTCAGGGTGTTGAGCAGATCCGTTATCGCAGCCTCAATTCCTGCCTGACGTTTGTCTCCTCACTGCACGGCAAACAACTGATCAGCGTCGAAGACCTCAAGCACCAGGGCCAACTGCACAGCGTGCAACAGGCCATGGTGGAGTGCCACGGTTCGCAATGCGGCTTTTGCACCCCAGGTTTTGTAATGTCGTTGTTCGCCCTGCAAAAGAACAGCGACGCTCCCGACCGCCAAAAGGCCCACGAAGCCCTGGCCGGCAACCTGTGCCGCTGCACCGGTTATCGGCCGATTCTGGCCGCCGCCGAGCAGGCCTGTTGCAACAAACCGGTGGACCAGTTCGACAGCCGCCAGGCCGAGACCATCGCCCGCCTCAAAGCCATCGCGCCGACCCAAACCGGTGAACTCAACAGCGGCGACAAACGCTGCCTGGTGCCACTCACCGTGGCCGACCTGGCCGACCTCTATGACGCCTACCCGCAAGCCCGCCTGCTGGCCGGCGGCACCGACCTGGCGCTGGAAGTCACCCAGTTTCACCGCACCCTGCCGGTGATGATCTATGTCGGCAATATTGAAGAGATGAAGCGCATCGAGTCCTTCGATGACCGCCTGGAAATCGGCGCCGCCACTGCCCTCTCCGACTGCTACACCGCGCTGCACCACGAATACCCGGACTTCGGCGACCTGCTGCACCGCTTCGCCTCCCTGCAAATCCGCAACCAGGGCACCCTGGGCGGTAATATCGGCAACGCCTCGCCTATCGGGGATTCGCCGCCGCTGCTGATCGCCCTCGGCGCGCAGATCGTGCTGTGCAAAGGCAACGTGCGCCGTACGTTGGCGCTGGAAGACTACTTCATCGACTACCGCGTCACCGCTCGCCAGGACAGCGAATTCATCGAGAAAATCATCGTACCCAAAGGCCATGCGCTGTTCCGCGCGTACAAGGTGTCCAAGCGCTTGGACGACGATATTTCCGCGGTGTGTGCGGCTTTCAACCTGAAGATCGACAACGGTGTGATCAGTGAGACCCGCATTGCGTTCGGCGGTATGGCCGCCACGCCAAAACGCGCGAAAAACTGCGAAGCCGTGTTGGTCGGCGCCACCTGGAACGCCGCCACCGTCGAGAAAGCCTGCGCCGCCCTCGCCGAGGATTTCACCCCGCTCTCGGACTTCCGCGCCAGCAAGGAATACCGCCTGCTCAGCGCGCAGAACCTGCTGCGCAAATACTTCATCGAACTGCAAACGCCGCACATCGAGACTCGGGTGACCGCTTATGTCTAACCATCACGCCGTGGAAAAAACCCAGGCCGAACTGGCCGCGCTGTTTGCCCAGGACTTGACCTCCGGGGTCGGCCGCAGCGTCAAGCATGACAGCGCCTCCAAGCACGTATTCGGTGAAGCGCAGTACATCGATGACCGCCTGGAATTCCCCAACCAGTTGCACCTGTATGCGCGCATGTCCGACCGCGCCCACGCTCGGATCATCAGCATCGACACCGCGCCCTGCTACGCCTTCGACGGTGTGCGCATCGTCATCACCCACGAAGACGTACCGGGCCTGAAAGACATCGGTCCGTTGATGCCCGGCGACCCCTTGCTGGCCATCGACACGGTGCAGTTTGTCGGCCAGGTCGTTTTGGCCGTGGCCGCCCGCGACCTGGAAACCGCCCGCAAGGCCGCGATGGCCGCCGTGATCGAATACGAAGACCTGGAGCCCGTGCTGGATGTGGTCGAGGCCTTTCGCAACAAGCATTTCGTGCTCGACAGCCACACCCACCAACGCGGTGATTCGGCCGGCGCGCTGGCGACCGCCAAGCACCGCATCCAGGGCACGCTGCATATCGGCGGCCAGGAACACTTCTACCTGGAAACCCAGATCTCATCGGTGATGCCCACCGAAGACGGCGGCATGATCGTCTATTGCTCCACGCAAAACCCCACCGAAGTGCAGAAGCTGGTGGCCGAAGTACTCGACGTATCGATGAACAAGATCGTCGTCGATATGCGCCGCATGGGCGGCGGTTTTGGCGGCAAGGAAACCCAGGCCGCCAGCCCGGCGTGCCTGTGCGCGGTGGTGGCGCGCCTTACCGGCCAACCAACCAAGATGCGCCTGCCGCGCGTCGAAGACATGCTGATGACCGGCAAGCGCCACCCCTTCTATATCGAATACGACGTGGGCTTCGACGACAGCGGTCGCCTGCACGGGATCAATCTGGAGCTGGCCGGTAACTGCGGCTGCT
Source organism: Pseudomonas sp. SB113 (assembly GCF_040754745.1). Lineage (NCBI taxonomy): Bacteria > Pseudomonadati > Pseudomonadota > Gammaproteobacteria > Pseudomonadales > Pseudomonadaceae > Pseudomonas > Pseudomonas sp. SB113. Next base: position 41,514 of record NZ_JBFMHW010000030.1, on the reverse strand, counting down.
CGCCGGACCTGTCCAACTCGATTGTCGACCGCGCCATGTTCCATGCCGACAACGCGTACTACCTGGGCGACGCCACGGTCAACGGCCATCGCTGCAAGACCAACACCGCGTCCAACACCGCCTATCGCGGCTTCGGTGGCCCACAAGGCATGGTCGCCATCGAGGAAGTGATGGACGCCATCGCCCGCCATCTGGCGCTGGACCCGTTGGCGGTGCGCAAGGCCAATTACTACGGCAAGACCGAGCGCAACGTCACCCACTACTACCAGACCGTCGAGCACAACATGCTCGAGGAAATGACCGCCGAACTTGAAGCCAGCAGCCAATACGCCGAGCGCCGCGAAGCGATCCGCCTGTACAACGCCCACAGCCCGATCCTGAAAAAAGGCCTCGCGCTGACGCCGGTGAAATTCGGGATCTCGTTCACGGCGAGCTTCCTGAACCAAGCGGGCGCGCTGATCCATATCTACACCGACGGCAGCATCCATCTGAACCACGGCGGCACCGAAATGGGCCAGGGCTTGAACACCAAAGTCGCCCAAGTGGTGGCCGAAGTGTTCCAGGTGGACATCGACCGCGTGCAAATCACCGCCACCAACACCGACAAGGTGCCGAACACCTCGCCGACCGCCGCCTCCAGCGGTGCGGACCTGAACGGCAAGGCCGCCCAGAACGCCGCCGAAACCATCAAGCAACGCCTGGCGGAATTCGCCGCGCGCAAATACGACGTGAGCGAAGCGGATGTGGAATTCCACAACGGCCATGTGCGCGTGCGCGACCAGATCCTGCCCTTCGAGGCGTTGATCCAGCAGGCGTACTTCGCCCAGGTCTCGCTGTCGAGCACCGGCTTCTACAAGACCCCGAAAATCTTCTACGACCGCAGCCAGGCGCGCGGTCGGCCGTTCTACTACTTCGCCTTCGGCGCGGCCTGCTGTGAAGTGATCGTCGACACCCTGACCGGCGAATACAAGATGCTGCGCACCGACATCCTCCACGACGTGGGCGCCTCACTGAACCCGGCCATCGACATCGGCCAGGTGGAAGGTGGCTTTATCCAGGGCATGGGCTGGCTGACCATGGAAGAGTTGGTGTGGAACAACAAGGGCAAGCTAGAGACCTGCGGCCCGGCCAGCTACAAGATCCCGGCGGTGGCCGACATGCCGCTGGACCTGCGCGTGAAGCTGGTGGAAAACCGCAAGAACCCGGAAGACACGGTGTTCCATTCCAAAGCCGTGGGCGAGCCACCGTTCATGCTCGGGATTGCCTCGTGGTGCGCGATCAAGGATGCGGTGGCAAGCCTGGGTGACTATCGCCATCAGCCCAAGATCGATGCGCCGGCGACACCGGAGCGGGTGTTGTGGGGGTGTGAGCAGATGCGGCAGTTGCAGGCGGTTGTACCTGTTGAAACCGAAACCGAGATGGCTTCGCTCTAGACCGAGGCGCTGCCATCGGGGGCAAGCCCCCTCCCACATTTGACGGTATTCACAGATCAAAATGTGGGAGGGGGGCTTGCTCCCGATAGCGGCCTGACAGACACCACAAGAGGTGACTATGAACAACTGGATCAGCGCCCTCGCCGACCTGCAAAACCAAGGCGAACCCTGCGTACTGGTGACCATCATCGAAGAGCTTGGCTCCACACCGCGCAATGCCGGTTCGAAGATGGTGATCAGCGCCGCGCAGACCTTCGACACCATCGGTGGCGGCCACCTGGAATACAAGGCCATGCAGATCGCCCGCGACATGCTCGTGCGCGGCCAGCAGAACACCCACCTGGAGCGCTTCAGCCTCGGCGCGAGCCTGGGCCAGTGCTGCGGTGGCGTCACCGTGCTGCTGTTCGAACCCATGGGCCAGGTGCAGGCGCAGATTGCGGTGTTCGGCGCCGGCCACGTCGGCCGCGCGCTGGTGCCGCTGCTGGCGAGCCTGCCGTGTCGGGTGCGCTGGATCGATTCGCGCGAGCAGGAGTTTCCGGAACATATCCCCCAGGGCGTGCGTAAAATCGTCAGCGAAGAGCCGGTGGACGAAATTGCCGACCTGCCGGTGGGCAGTTACTGCATCGTCATGACCCACAATCACGCGCTGGATCTGGAACTGACCGCCGCCCTGCTCAAGCGCAATGACTTCGCCTACTTCGGCCTGATCGGCTCCAAGACCAAACGCGTCAAGTTCGAACACCGCCTGCGCGATCGCGGCTTCGACGCCGCGCAGTTGCAACGCATGCGTTGCCCCATGGGCCTCACCGAGGTGAAGGGCAAGTTACCGGTGGAGATCGCCATCTCCATCGCCGGCGAAATCATCGCCACCTATAACGCCAATTTCGGCCAGCACACCGCGAGCGCCGAACCCATTGCCAAGTTACTGCCGGTGTCACGCCGCAGCCAAGCCACGAATTGAGATAACCATGCCTTTGACTCGCAAAGCCTACCGTGCCGCCATCCTGCACAGCATCGCCGACCCCGCTGAAGTGGGGATCGAAGCGTCTTATGAGTATTTCGAAGACGGTCTGCTGGTCATCGATAACGGCCGGATCAGCGCCGTCGGCCATGCTGGCGACCTGCTGCCGACCCTGCCGGCCGACATCGAAGTCACCCATTACCAGGACGCGCTGATCACCCCTGGCCTGATCGACACCCATATCCACCTGCCGCAAACCGGCATGGTCGGCGCGTATGGCGAGCAGTTGCTGGACTGGCTCAACACCTACACCTTCCCGTGCGAAAGCCAGTTCGCCGACAAGGCCCACGCAGATGAAGTCGCGGACATTTTCATCAAGGAACTGCTGCGCAACGGCACCACCACCGCGCTGGTGTTCGGCAGCGTGCATCCGCAGTCGGTGAACGCTTTCTTTGAAGCGGCGGAAAAACTCGACCTGCGCATGATCGCCGGCAAAGTGATGATGGATCGCAATGCGCCGGATTATCTGACCGACACGCCGGAATCCGGCTACCAGGAAAACAAGGCGCTGATCGAGCGCTGGCACGGCAAGGGTCGCCTGCACTATGCGGTCACACCGCGTTTTGCGCCGACCAGCACGCCTGAGCAACTGGCGCTGGCCGGGCAACTGCTGGGCGAGTACCCGGACCTGTACATACAGACGCACATCAGCGAGAACAAGCAGGAAATCGAGTGGGTGAAGGCGCTATTCCCGGAGCGAAACGGCTACCTGGATGTGTACGACCACTACAAGCTGCTGGGCGAGCGCTCGGTGTTCGCCCACGGCGTGCACCTGTGTGACGACGAATGCGCGCGGTTGGCGGAGACGGGGTCGGCGGTGGCGTTCTGCCCGACGTCGAACCTCTTCCTAGGCAGCGGCCTGTTCAACCTGCCGATGGCCGAGAAGCATAAGTTGAACGTGGGCCTGGGCACGGACGTGGGCGGCGGCACCAGTTTCTCGCTGCTGCAAACGTTGAACGAAGCGTACAAAGTCATGCAGTTGCAGGGCGCGCGGTTGAGCCCGTTCAAGTCCCTGTACCTGGCGACCCTGGGCGGCGCGCGGGCGCTGCGTCTGGAAGACAGGATCGGCACGTTGCATCCGGGTACCGATGCCGACTTCCTGGTGCTGGATTACAATGCCACGCCGCTGCTCAGCTATCGGTTGAAGCAGGCGAATAACATTGCCGAGACGTTGTTTGTGTTGATGACGCTGGGGGACGATCGGACGGTGTTGCAGACGTATGCGGCCGGCCAACGGGTGCACCAACGCTGATCTCTAACGCCACACACAACCAAATGTGGGAGGGGGCTTGCTCCCGATGGCAGTGGTTCAGTTAGTCATGTGTTAACTGATCCACCGCTATCGGGGGCAAGCCCCCTCCCACCTTTTGTCCCGGGTGAGCCGGGGAAATTACAGCTTTATCGAGGAACGCCCCGGCTTCTTGGTCTGCAACAAATGCGAGAACACCGCATGCAAATCGTCCGACGCACTTTCCTCGTCGAGGTTGAGCTTGCTGTCGATGTGATCCATGTGATGCATCATCAAGTTCACCGCCAGCGCCGCGTCCCGTGCTTCGATCGCATCGATCAGTTGGGTGTGCTCATCGTAGGAGCAGTGCGAGCGGTTGCCGCTTTCGTACTGGGCGATGATCAGCGAGGTCTGGGACACCAGGCTGCGCTGGAAGCTGATCAGCGGCGCGTTCTTCGCCGCTTCGGCCAGCTTGAGGTGGAATTCTCCGGAGAGGCGGATGCCCGCACCGCGATCACCGCGGGAGAAGCTGTCGCGCTCGTCGTTGACCATCTGGCGCAGTTCGGCCAGTTGCTCGGCGGTGGCGTGCTGCACCGCCAACTCGGTGATCGCCCGCTCTACCAGGCGTCGCGCCAGGAACACCTGGCGGGCTTCTTCCACGCTTGGGCTCGCCACCACCGCGCCACGATTGGGCCGCAGCAACACCACGCCTTCATGGGCCAGGCGCGACAGGGCGCGGCGAATGATGGTGCGGCTCACGCCGAAGATTTCGCCCAGTGCCTCTTCGCTCAATTTGGTACCGGGTGCCAGGCGCTGCTCGAGGATCGCCTCGAAGATATGCGCATAGACGATATCGTCCTGGGTTCCGCTGCGACCGGCCTTGCCGGCTCGCGGTTGTTTCTTGAGAGGTTGCAACTGTTCGTTCATGGGCACTCGGGTCGGGAGAACGGCGGCGAATTAACGGTAATACGGCAACTTTAAGGTAATACGGCAACACTGGGTCGCTGGCAAGTATCACCTAAAAACACGGCACATTGTACACAACCGACTGCGCCAACACACTGTACGGCTGTTTGCGGCCTCGGCTGTATTGCAATGAGTCGTTACGTTTGAGTTTAGGCTTGAATCTGCGCCATCACCGGCAAACACCCAGGTAAAAGGAACACCTTTCCATGACCGACGCCACCCAAGCGCCCTTGCGCCCGCTGGCCGACACTTCTGCGTCGGCCGTCGTCGCCGGCTTTATCGCCATGATGACCGGCTACACCAGCTCCCTGGTCCTGATGTTCCAGGCCGGCCAGGCTGCCGGCTTGACCACGGCGCAGATTTCTTCGTGGATCTGGGCAATTTCCATCGGCATGGCGGTGTGCAGCATCGGCCTGTCCCTGCGCTATCGCACGCCAATCACCATTGCCTGGTCCACCCCCGGCGCCGCGCTGTTGATCACCAGTCTGGGCGGTGTGAGTTATGGCGAGGCTATCGGCGCCTACATCACCTGTGCAGTGCTGGTGACGCTCTGCGGGCTCACCGGCAGCTTTGAAAAACTGGTCAAGCGTATTCCTGCGTCGTTGGCGGCAGCGTTGCTGGCGGGGATCCTGTTCAAGATCGGCAGCGAGATTTTCGTCGCCGCGCAGCATCGCACCGGCCTGGTACTGGGGATGTTTTTCACCTACCTGATCATCAAGCGCCTGTCGCCACGCTATGCGGTGCTGGCCGCGCTGGTGATCGGCACCCTGTTGTCGGGACTGATGGGCTTGCTGGACTTCAGCGGCTTCCACCTGGAAGTGGCGACGCCGGTGTGGACGACGCCGCACTTCTCGCTGGCGGCGACCATCAGCATCGGGATTCCGCTGTTCGTGGTGGCGATGACCTCGCAGAACATGCCCGGCGTCGCGGTACTGCGGGCCGATGGCTATAACGTGCCGGCCTCGCCCCTGATCACCACCACCGGCCTGGCCTCGCTGGTGCTGGCGCCATTCGGCTCCCACGGTATCAACCTGGCGGCGATCAGCGCAGCCATCTGCACCGGCCCCCACGCCCACGAAGACCGCAATAAACGCTACACCGCCGCCGTATGGTGCGGGGTGTTCTACGGCATCGCCGGGGTGTTCGGAGCGACGCTGGCAGCATTGTTCGCAGCCCTGCCCAAGGAGCTGGTGCTGTCGATTGCGGCCTTGGCCTTGTTTGGCTCGATCATCAATGGCTTGAGTATCGCCATGAATGAGCCGAAGGAACGGGAAGCGGCGCTGATCACCTTTATGGTCACCGCGTCAGGCTTGACGTTGTTTTCCATCGGGTCGGCGTTCTGGGGGATTGTGGCGGGGGTGTTGACGCTGCTGATTCTGAACTGGCGGAAGTGAGGATTAGCTTCAAGCTTCAAGCTTCAAGCCACATGAGCTTGCGGCTTGAAGCTTGTAACTTACCGCTTCAATTCTTGGAATTGATCGGCTTTTCCGGATACCACACGTCCAGCAGCGGGCTGACTTCAGCCTTGGTCAGCTCGGAACGGGTTTTCAGCCAGGCTTCGACAGCAGCGCGCTGCTCTTCGGAGACCGAGCCACGCTTCTGCAGGCAAACCAGACCGTAGTCATCGCCGCCGACATAGCCCAGACCGTTGGCTTCCATGGCTTCTTTGATGAATGCTTCGAGGAAAGCGTCGATAGCTTCTTCACTCAGGCCTTCTTTGAAGTCCAGGTTCAGTTCGAAACCCAGCTCTTGAAATTCATCAACGCACAGTTTTTTGCGCAGACGCTGGGAACGGTTAGTCGCCATTGGAACAATCCTCATAAGTAATAACGGGCGGCACTTTAGCAGTTTAAGGCGACGATTGCCCGACTCTCTGGGACAGGCGGCAGTTTGCCGTTAAAAAAACGCTGATTACCAGCTATCGTTCAGCTACAAGTGCCTTCACCTTGGGGCATAATGCCGACACTTTCATGACCATTGAGGGAATTTTCCTATTTACCCCTCGCCTTTTTCACCCTCCTCAGCAGTAGGGTTTTACTTCTTATGATCAAATCTTTGCGTCCATTGCTACTCGCCGGTTTTCTCCTGCCACTGGCCTTTTCCACTTCCGCTGCCCCGATCAATAACACCCTGCCCCCGAACGTCCAGCAGGCGCTCGCCAAGGCCAAGCTGCAAAACACTGCGCTGTCCCTGGTGATGATCCCGCTGAACGGCCCCGGCACCCCCACGGTATTCAACGCCGACGTCTCGGTAAACCCGGCTTCCACCATGAAGCTGGTCACCACCTATGCGGCCCTGGAAATGCTCGGCCCCAACCACCAGTGGAAAACCGAGTTCTACACCGACGGCACCCTCAGCGGTGGCGTGTTGCACGGCAACCTGTACCTCAAGGGCGGCGGCGACCCCAAGCTGAATATGGAAAAACTCTGGCTGCTGATGCGCGACCTGCGGGCCAATGGCGTGCAGCAAGTCACCGGCGACCTGGTGCTGGACCGCAGTTTCTTCAACCAACCGCAGTTGCCGGAATTCAATGATGACGGCAACGACGAGAACAAACCGTTCCTGGTCAAGCCCGACGCCCTGCTGGTCAACCTCAAGGCCCTGCGCTTTGTGACCCGCAACGACTCGGGCCGCGTGCTCGTATCGGTCGAGCCGCCGATTGCCAGCATCCGTATCGACAACCAGGTCAAGGCCTCCAACGCCAAGCAGTGCACCGGCGACGTACGCTACAACCCGGTCACAGGCGCCGATGGCAGTATGACGATCACCGTCAGCGGCCAATTGGCCGATGGCTGCAGTTCGCAAACCTACCTGTCGCTGCTGGACCACGCCACCTACACCGCCGGCGCCGTACGAGCGATCTGGCAGGAACTGGGCGGCAGCATCCAGGGCCGCGATATTCAGGCGCCGGTGCCCAAGGATGCCAAAGTGCTGGCCCGCGCGTTTTCGCCGGACCTGGCGGAAATCATCCGTGACATCAACAAATACAGTAACAACACCATGGCCCAGCAGTTGTTCCTGAGCCTGGGCGCACAGTTCCGCAACGATGCCGACGGCGACGATGCCAAGGCCGCGCAACGTGTGGTGCGCCAGTGGCTGGCGAAGAAAGGCATCACCGCGCCACACCTGGTGATGGAGAACGGTTCGGGCCTGTCCCGTGCCGAACGGGTCAGCGCCCGCGAGATGGCGGCCATGCTCCAAGCCGCCTGGAAAAGCCCCTACGCGGCGGAATACATCAGCTCGATGCCGATCGCCGGCACCGACGGCACTATGCGCAAACGCCTGAAGACCACCGCCATGCGTGGCGAAGCCCACGTCAAGACCGGTACCTTGAACACCGTGCGCGCCATTGCCGGGTTCAGCCGCGACAACAACGGCAACACCTGGGCGGTAGTGGCGATCCTCAACGATCCGAAGCCGTGGGGCGCGTCGTCGGTGCTCGATCAGGTGCTGCTGGACCTGTACCGCCAGCCTAAATTGGCAGCGGCGGCTCCCGTCCTCTAAACACACCGCAATCCCCTTGTGGGAGGGGGCTTGCTCCCTCCCACATTGGACCCTGTGTCGGCCCTCAAGCCCGCACCCTCTCCGCCTCCACCCGGTCCCTGCCCGCTTGCTTGGCTACATACACCGCCGAGTCGGCGCGCAACAGCAGCCCATCGATGCCTTCATTCGCCCGCCAACTGGCCACGCCAAAGCTGGCAGTGACGATGCCCACCGGTTCCATCGGCAGGCTACGCAGCGACTGCCACAACTCCACCGCCAGGCCATAAGCCTGCTCGCCATTGGTGTTGGGGCACAGCACCATAAACTCCTCGCCCCCCAGGCGGCAGAACACATCGGTACGGCGCAGACGCTGACTGATGCGCTTGCACAACTCCTGCAACACTCCGTCGCCAACCGCATGCCCATGCTGGTCGTTGATACGCTTGAAGTGATCGATATCGAGCATGATCACCGACAGTGCCCCGCTGGTCCGATTGAGCCTGGCCATCTCGGCCCTGAGGCGGTCCTGGAAATAGCGACGGTTGTGAATCCCGGTCAGGGAATCTGTGATGGACAGCGCGCGCAGTTCCTCTTCAACCCGCTTCAAATCGGAAATGTCCGACACATAGCCATGCCACAGCGTACCGCCCCCCGGTAACTCTTCCGGAGTGGCCTCGCCGCGAATCCAGCGCAAACCCCGTTGCGGCAACTGCACCCGGTACTCTTCGCGCCAGTGGCTCAACTGCAACGCCGACAGACGAATCGAGGCCCGCACCCGGTCCGCGTCCAGCGGGTGGATTCGCTCGAATACCTTCTTCGCATCCTGCTGCAATACCCCTGTTTCAATCTCATAAATGTCGCGCATACCATCGCTGGCGTAGATAAACCGCCAGTTGTCCTGGGGTTCCAGGGTGAACTGGAAGATCCCGCCAGGCACATGGGCGCTGAGTTTCTTGAGCAGGCGATCGCGTACCGCCAGCGCTTCGTAGGCCCGTTTCTGCTCGGTGATGTCCAGATAGATCGCCAAGTGCCCGATCCACAAACCGTGATCATCCAGTAGCACAGTGGCCAGCATGTTCACGGTCAACGGGCTGCCATCCTGGCGCACCAAGGTCCACTCGCGAGCTTCATGCAGGTTGTCGGGGCTCTCCACCAGCATCGCCTGGCCGGCAGGAATACGCTTGCCCAGGGTCACGCTCAAGCTGGCGGAACGTGCTTCCAGTTCCAGCGACAGGTGCAGGCTTTCCAGAGTCAATTTGCCTACCACCTGCTCGGACTTGAACCCAAGCATCTGTTCGGCACCGGCGTTGAAGGTGTTGATGACGCCGCGCAGGTCGGTGGCAATGATGGCGACCTGGGTGGCCGCATTCAGCACGCTGCGCAATTGGCCGTGGGCACCGCGCAACTCCTGCTCACGCAGACGCAACTGCGCCGTGCGCTGCTCCACCAGTATCAAGGCACGCTGACGCTGGCTGACCAGCACATAGAGCAAGGCGCTGAGTAACAGGCTGAGCAACCCACCCATGGTCAGGATGCTGGTCAGCGAGGAATGGTTGGCCTGGTCGAACACTTGGCTCGGTCGCAGGGTCAGGGCATAGACATGGTCACCCAACGTCAGGCGGCGCGCAGCTAGCAGGTCACTCTCGGCCACCGCATTGCTGGACTCGTAGAGCACGCGGTTTTGCAGGTCGGAGGTATCGACAATCTGCATCACCAGGGTGTCCCGTCCCGGCTTGGGCAAGCCATCGGCGACCAACTGGCGCATGCTGATCACCGCCATCACGTAGCCATGAAGCTCATTCCGGGATTGTTCGTAGGTGGGCAGGCGACTGACCGGCGCGACCAGCAACACCCCAGTCGCGTAGGCAGGCTCGACACCTACCAGTTGCATGGGTTGGGACACCGCCAGCTTGCCGCTCTTTTGCGCACGCTCAAGGGCCGAGCGCCGCAGCGGCTGGGCCAGCAGATCAAACCCCAGGGGCGAGCCCAGCAGACTTTGAGTCTGGGTATAGAGCACCGGGACGTATTCATCACGCTCGGGCGCCGGGGCCAGTTCTCCAGCGCTGTTTAACTCACGGATGACAAAGGGTACTCCACGCTGGCGGGACACCTCTTGTTCAAACTGGCTGCGCTGTTCGCGAAACACGCGGGGAGCCCAGGAGTAGGCCCGAGCGCGCAACAACAATGGCTGGGCAAACCCATCGAACTCTTCGCGGGACACCTCACCGGAGTTGACGAAGAACCGCCGCAGGCTGTTCAGGCGTTGTTCCTGATCCTCGAAGCGTTCCTGCAAGCGGGTATAACGCTCGTTGACCAGCAACTGAAAGCGTTGGCGTACCTGTTGCTGATAGAGGTCGGAGGCAGCCCAGGCGACGATAGCCGTCAGCGCAAAACCCGCCAATAACACCACCGATGCCACCAGCCAAGCCGACGCCTGTTCACTGATAAAGCCTAGGATTTTCGGGCGAACAGCTTGCAACGGCATAGGCAACACTCACAACGCCAGCCTGCGGGGGGGCCACTTTGGTTAGGCCCTAAGTTATAGCCATCGGCCATGAGTTTGACCAGCGTAAAAAAGCCGCAAGCCGTGAATAATCCAGGCTTGCGGCTTTTTTGTGGCGGTGATCAGCGAGCCATGATTTTCCACGCCCGGTGGATCTTCGCATTACGCGCAAAATCCGGATCGATGGTCTTGTCGCTGATTTCCTCGACCGCATAGCGTTCGCTGAGGTTGTCCTCCAACTGGAACTTGCGGAAATTGTTCGAGAAGTACAGCACGCCGCCCGGTGCCAGGCGCGCCATGGCCAGGTCGAGCAACTGCACGTGGTCCCGCTGGACGTCGAAGATGCCTTCCATGCGCTTGGAGTTGGAGAAGGTCGGCGGATCGATGAAGATCATGTCGAACTCATCGCGGCTGGCGTCCAGCCAGGCCATCACGTCACCCTGCTCCAGGCGGTTCTTGTCGGAGAAACCGTTGAGCGAGAAGTTGCGACGGGCCCAGTCCAGGTAAGTCTTGGACAAGTCAACGCTGGTGGTGCTGCGCGCGCCGCCCTTGGCTGCATGCACACTGGCCGTGGCGGTGTAGCAATACAGGTTGAGGAAACGCTTGCCGGCCGCTTCCTTTTGGATGCGCATGCGCATCGGACGGTGATCGAGGAACAGACCGGTGTCCAGGTAGTCGGTGAGGTTGACCAGCAGCTTCACGCCGCCTTCGCTGACCTCGGTGAACTTGCCCTGGGCGCTCTGGCGCTCGTACTGCTTGGTACCGCTCTGGCGCTCGCGACGCTTGACCACCACGCGGCTCTTGTCGATGTTCAGTGCCTGGGGAATGGCGGCCAGGGCATCGAACATGCGTGCCGAGGCTTTTTCCGGGTCGATGGACTTCGGCGCAGCGTATTCCTGGACGTGGACCCAATCATGGTAAAGGTCGATGGCCATGGAGTATTCGGGCATATCGGCGTCGTACACGCGGTAGCAATCCACGCCTTCACGCTTGGCCCACTTGCCCAATTGCTTGAGGTTCTTTTGCAGGCGGTTGGCGAACATCTGCCCGCCCTCGCTCAGGCGCGCCTGCTCGACCACAGGGGCCGGGGCTGGCTTGATCGGGTTGCCGTTCTTGTTGTACTGGCGCTCTTGTGGCTCGGTCGGGGCCTGGTCGTAAACGGCCTGCTCACGTTCAGCCTGGCGCTGTTCCGGGGTACGACGCTCGCCGGTGACGAACTGATCCGGGTTGACCTTGATCAGCAGCAATTTGCACGGCAGCGCGCCGTTCCAGAACGAATACTGCTTGTGGCTGCGAATACCCATGCGCTTGCCCAGGTCCGGCGCGCCGGTGAACACCGCCGCCTCCCAGCCCATGCAAGCCTGACGCAGACGCTCGCCGAGGTTCTGGTAGAGGTACAACAGGCTGGCTTCGTCACCCAGACGCTCGCCGTAGGGCGGGTTGCAGATCACCAGGCCTTTCTGGTTCTGGTCCGGGCGCGGCTCGAAGGTGCCGACTTCGCCCTGGTACACCTTGATCCAGTGGCTGAGACCGGCGCGCTCGATGTTGTTGCGTGCAGGCTGGATCAGGCGCGGGTCGGCTTCGTAGCCCCGCACCCACAACGGCGGTTTGTTCATGCCAATGGCCGCGCGTTCAGTGGCCTCGGCGTGCAGCTTCTTCCACAACGCCGGGACGTGACCGAGCCAGGTGGTGAAGCCCCATAATTCGCGATTCAGGTTAGGTGCCATGTCGGCGGCAATCATTGCGCCTTCCACCAGGAAGGTGCCCACGCCGCACATCGGGTCAGTCAGCGCGCCGCCTTCGGCAGCAATACGCGGCCAGCCGGCGCGAATCAGGATCGCCGCTGCCAGGTTTTCCTTCAACGGCGCGGCGCCCTGCTGCAGGCGGTAGCCGCGCTGGTGCAGGCTGTGGCCGGACAGGTCGAGGGACAGGATGGCTTCGCCACGGTCCAGGCGCAGGTGGATGCGCAGGTCCGGGTTGATCTTGTCGATGGACGGACGTTCGCCGGTCGGGGTGCGCAGCTTGTCGACGATCGCATCCTTGACCTTCAGCGCACCGAAGTGGGTGTTGTCGATGCCCGAACCGTGACCGCTGAATTCCACTGCCAGGGTACCGTCAGAGACCATGTGATCGGCCCATTCAATATCCAGCACGCCGTGGTAGAGGTCTTCGGCGTCCTTCATCGGGAAGCGCTTGAGCACCAGCAACACACGGTTGGCCAGACGCGACCAGAGGCACAGGCGGTAGGCGGTTTCCATGTCGGCCATGCCGCGCACGGCCGAGGTGTGCTCGCGGGCTTCCTCAAGGCCAAGCCCGACGGCTTCCTCGATCAGCAGGCCTTCGAGGCCCTTGGGGCAGGTGAGGAAGAGTTCAAAACGGTCCGACATGGGGCATTCCAGGCTTTTCAGCAATAAATGAACGGGCGACGCATCGCCGGCTCGGTTTTCAAGCAAGCACTTTTCTTGAAGAGTGCTCGCGTGGCACGAATGTGCCGTTCCACCCCGTCTGACGGGCCTTAGGGCCTTTATTGACGGGGCAGAAAAAGAATTTTCAGCAACAAAAAGAAATATCCCGACCCTTCGTCGAATAATAACCGACAGCAACAGAAGGACATTCTCACTAAAGGATTAAACCCATCCTCTTTGCAGGGTGCATCATAGCTGGCTTTGCCCAACAAATGGGGCGAAAAGCCATCCCAGCTTATGGCTATAGCATCGTTATCGTTACGTGCTTATGACAAAACGATCATTGAATCCATGTGACCTATTGGTTAGAACTCAACACAGGTTGGCGCCGTAATGACGCCGACACCTAGGCTCGCCACGCCGGCAGCGAGCCCACCAACGGCAGAAAAACTCTGCCCGGCCTCAGACGAGGCCGAAGGATATCAAGACAGTCAACAAGTGAGGGAAACACCCTATGAGAAGACTTAAGCGTGATCCGTTGGAAAGAGCATTTTTACGCGGATATCAATATGGCGTTCATGGCAAATCCCGTGAGCTTTGCCCATTTACTCTACCGTCGGTACGCCAAGCCTGGATCAACGGCTGGCGAGAAGGACGCGGCGACAACTGGGACGGTATGACTGGCACTGCGGGAATCCACAGACTCAACGAACTTCACGCCGTCGGCTAATCAAGGGCATTTAATTCCGACACCACCACGAATATGTAATGACTTAACCACGCACGCCCTATCCAGGCGGCGGGCTTCGGCCCAGGGGCTCCTTTTAAGGAGCCCTTTTTATTGGCATGAAAATAATGAGGACTACCGTAGGAGCGAGCTTGCTCGCTCCTACACGCGCAATGCCGCAATCGCATCCACTGACTGGCGGATCAGCTCCGGGCCTTTATAAATAAAGCCAGAGTACAACTGCACCAGGCTCGCACCCGCAGCGATCTTCTCGGCTGCATGCTTGCCTTCGGTGATGCCGCCCACCGCGATGATCGGCAAACGCCCGGCCAGCTCTGCGGCCAGCACCTTGACGATATGGGTGCTCTGGTCACGCACCGGCGCGCCCGACAGACCACCCGCTTCATCGCCGTGGGCCAAGCCCTCGACGCCCACACGGCTGAGGGTGGTGTTGGTCGCAATCACCGCGTCCATGCCCGAATCCACCAGGGCCTGGGCCACCAGCACGGTTTCTTCGTCGCTCATGTCCGGGGCAATCTTGATTGCCAGCGGCACGCGCTTGCCATGGCGCACGGCCAGGTCTTCCTGGCGCTGGCGCAGGGCTTCGAGCAATTGCTTGAGCGAATCGCCGAACTGCAGGCTGCGCAGGCCTGGGGTGTTGGGCGAACTGACGTTGACGGTGACATAGCTGGCGTGGGCGTAGACCTTGTCCAGGCAGATCAGGTAGTCATCCACCGCGCGCTCGACCGGTGTGTCAAAGTTCTTGCCGATATTGATGCCCAGGATGCCCGTGTACTTTGCGGCCTGGACACGCGACAGCAGATGGTCGACGCCCAGGTTGTTGAACCCCATGCGATTGATGATCGCCTCGGCGTCCGGCAGGCGGAAGATACGCGGCTTGGGGTTGCCCGGTTGCGGTCGCGGCGTCACGGTGCCGATCTCCACAAACCCGAAACCCAGCTGCGCGAAGCCATCGATGGCCGCACCGTTCTTGTCCAGGCCGGCGGCCAGTCCGACCGGGTTGGGGAAGTCGAGCCCCATCACCGACACCGGCATTTTTGCCGGCGCCTTGCATACCAGGCCATTGAGCCCCAGACGGCCACCGGCGCCGATCAGGTCCAAGGACAGATCGTGGGAGGTTTCCGGGGAAAGTTTGAACAACAGCTGGCGGGCCAGGGTATACATGGGCAGGCTAGACTCGGATGGCGGCGAAAGGTGGCAGCGATTATAGCCGGGGTGACAGGGTGCACGCGAGGCGTGCCGCCTAAACGTCAGCAGCGTTGCTGTACCGGGGCCTCGTAACGTGCCCGGATTTTTCTGCGTAGTACAAAGGCCCCTGCCGCCACCTAGGTAGCGGCAGGCGGTTTCCTACCAGCGATAGGCCATTGTCTGGTCGCCACTCCTCACCTGGCCAGGCAACAGCAACCTGCGCAGAACTTAGCCATGACTGACTTGGCCACAGGCCGAACACACATGCTGCACGGCATCCATCGGCCCGGGCCCATGCCGCTCGACCTTCACCGGGCATGTAAAACGATACCCCCGACCATAGATGGTCTTGATAAACCCCTTGTCAGCGCCAAGATACTTGCGTAACGAGTAAATACAACGGGTCAGCGACTCCTCGGCGACCTCCCCCTGGGGCCAGGCCAACTCCAGCAAACGATCCTTGGTCATCAGTACACCGCCAGAAACAAGCAGCAGCCGCAAAACATGCAGCTCCTTAGGTGGCAACTGAACATCGCGGCCTTCGCCGGTCAGACGACCATCGCCATGCAGCGTCCACTGGGAAAAAAGCAGGAAAGTCGCCGTCAACCCATCATTTACGACGACCATATCGACCTCGGCATCCGACTACTGTCATTGAAATCCTTATTTCCAGTACTGGCTTTTGCGCCAAGGGCACGACTATAAAAAACCACCGTGCAGCCCACGCTAGGAGAAAACTCATACAACCAGCGCTTTTAAGCAACATGCTGTAAGACGCTTCACGCACAGCCGTCAGACGCCCCTTTTTATAGACCTCGTGCAACTCCCCCCACAACTGATCCGCCCGTTGCACCCACTCGCCCAACGTCCTGTAGAAGAATTCAAAATGCATGAGTTAACACCTGATTCACGGAGCGATATCGCTCTGCGGGTGAACAAACGCTCGGTGCACACGCTCGTATTGCGCCGGACTCAACGGTGGTGCACCAACGCCTGTCGGCAACGCCTTCAACTCGTTTCCTACCTCCCGAGCCTGAATCACAAACAGGCGAACCATGGTCGAACCCGCTGAGACTGCGCGGCGTCCCGGATAATGCGCCTCGCGACTAAACGATCCCAACCACAGGCGCTGACCCTGCGGCACCCGCACCACGCTGCTGGCACTCACCCGACCGACCGCTGTCGGTTTGCCGCGCCGCCTTGCCTGGCTCATTTGGCGGCCGTCCTCAACATGGAGGAGCATTTCGATCTGATTCGCTTCTGCAAAACGCGGCAGCACGCTGACCTGGGAGCCATATTGCACGGGTTTCCAATCAGTACGGTCATCTCCGGGAGCCGGCAGATAGAAGGTGTGGTTATCCTGAAACACGGCCGGCACATTCTCCTGGGTGAGTATGACCGGCAACGTCATCACCTTCGCTCGCCGCCGACGCTCCAGCATGGCGATTTGTTCCATCAAACGCTTATCGTCCATGGGCTCCAGAATTCGCGAGACCTGGGCCTTCGCCTCCTTGTCCCAGACAGGGTCCAGCTTTTTCAGTTCGTCACTCTCCACATCCACCATCCATAGCGAAACTTCGATAGCCCGCTTGGGTGTGTCCAACTCAGCCACCAGGCGCTCGATAAAACCCAGCTGTGCAGGTTCGCCCTTGATCAGCAGGCTGTTGGTATCCGGGTAGGCAATCACCACCAGGTTCTTGCCGGACAGCGCTCCCTCCTCCTCAGAAGCCAGCACGGCTTCGATCGTTGACGCGATTCCCGGCACCGTGACCTGTTCGTCGCCGATGGCGTACCCACGGTCTTCCACATGGGTGTTGAGGACCTGAACGACAGCAAACGCCTGGGTGCCTAACTGCATTTCAGCACGCTCGCGATCCATCAGTTGGGCCAGGTGTAGCACCTGATCGACATAATGAGGTGGTCCGGACACATAGAACGTCCGCTCCCCGCTGACGCGCAGGGGGTAGCGTGTTTCATCAAGCCCAGAACGACGCATGAGGACACGAAACCTGTCGACAGAAATATGCTGCAACTCCACAGCCGAGCTTTTTGCCTCGCTCACGTCGTAGAGGTACAGCGCCCGCCCATCGCTGTACCAGATCAAGCCGTATTGCAGTGAAAGCGTCTCCAGGGCGTGTTGCGGTGTATCGAGGTCAATGACCTCGCTGATGCGTATGCGCGCCGCTTCACTGCTCACAACGATGGGCAGCCCCATGGGCACGGACAAGGCGGTAAAGACGGTATGCAGGCTCTCGTTCTGCGCCTGATAGGTCTCGCCCCTGGCATCGACACTTCCTGACATCAGCGTGGCAAGCAGTAGCCAGAGGCAGGCAGTCGTTACGGAGAAGTGAGCGTACACCTTGAATTCCTGGGCGGCCTGGCAGTAAGAAGCGGCCATACTGAGAGGCAGCCCATTTTCAATCTTGATGGAAAGTTGACGGCTGGCTGCGCCCATCGGCCCGTGGCATGTGCCTTGCTTTGCACTCTGTACAGAGCGCGCACCAACGGCGGAGCGGGCTTACGGACAAAGGCGTCGTTACCCGCAATGGCCTTGCATCGCCATCTGAGGGAACGACGCTTTTTTTTGAAAGAAAAGGTAGGTGTTGATGAACGATTCGGTTGGCAAAAGCCCGATGAACGACCCGCTGGCCTGGGTCAACGGCAGTGATGCCCCGGAGAAGAGCAGCCTTGACCTGGGGTTCATGGCCTTGAGCGATTGCGCATCCCTGGTAGTGGCGGCGACCCAGGGCTTCGCACAGCCTTATGGCTTGACCCTGAACCTCAGGCGCCAACCTTCATGGGCCAACCTGCGGGACAAACTGGTCAGCGGCGAACTGGATGCGGCTCACAGCCTGTACGGGTTGGTCTATGCCGTGCACCTGGGCATCGGCGGCGTGGCACCTACCGACATGGCAGTATTGATGGGACTGAACCAGAACGGTCAAAGCATCAACCTGTCCCACAGCCTGCAGCAGCAGGGCGTGGTCACTCCTGAGGCACTGGATCGCCACGTGCACCAAAGCCGAACAAAACTGACCTTCGCTCAGACCTTTCCCACAGGTACTCATGCCATGTGGTTGTACTACTGGCTGGCGAGCCAAGGCATTCATCCGTTGCAGGATGTGGACAGCGTCGTGGTGCCGCCGCCGCAAATGGTCGCGCACCTGCAGGCCGGGCGTATCGATGGCTTTTGCGTCGGCGAGCCCTGGTGCGCCAGCGCCGTAAAGCAAAACCAGGGTTTTACCCTGGCGACCACCCAGGCGATCTGGCCGAACCATCCGGAAAAGGTGCTCGGCTGCACCCAGGCCTTTGTCGACCAATACCCCAACACCGCACGCGTGCTGGTGATGGCGATCCTGGAGGCCAGCCGCTTTATCGAGCAAAACACCGAAAACCGTCGCTCCACCGCACAATTGCTCAGCAGCCGCGAGTACCTCGATGCCCCGCTCGACTGCATCGAGCCACGCTTGCTGGGCGCCTACGACGACGGCCTGGGCAACCAGTGGCAAGACCCCCACGCCCTGCGCTTTTTTGCCGATGGCGAGGTCAACCTGCCCTACCTCTCCGATGGCATGTGGTTCATGACCCAGTTTCGACGCTGGGGCCTGCTGCGCGAAGACCCTGACTACCTGGGCGTTGCTCGCCAAGTGCAACAACTGGCGCTGTATCGTCAGGCAGCCGAGGCACTGGGCCTCAGCGACAACGGGCACGACATGCGTAGCAGCCAACTGATCGACGGTAAAATCTGGGACGGCTCGGACCCCGCCGTCTACGCGCGCAGCTTCCGCCTGCATGCCATGGCCGACCACACCAGCCGCCAAGCCTTGCGCTGACAGGAGGACTTCCATGCTGCGAATCCTGCTGATCAACGACACTCCGCGCAAAGTCGGCCGCTTGAGGACAGCACTGATCGAGGCTGGCTTTGAAGTGATCGATGAGTCAGGCCTGACCATCGACCTGCCTGCGCGCGTCGAAACGGTGCGCCCGGACGTCATCCTGATCGATACCGAGTCACCGGGCCGCGATGTGATGGAGCAAGTGGTGCTGGTAAGCCGCGACCAACCCCGGCCCATCGTGATGTTTACCGACGAGCACGACCCCGACGTGATGCGCCAGGCGATCAAGTCCGGGGTCAGTGCCTACATCGTCGAAGGCATTCAGGCCCAGCGCCTGCAACCGATCCTCGACGTCGCCATGGCCCGCTTCGAGAGCGACCAGGCCTTGCGCGCCCAGCTTCAGGCGCGGGACCAGCAGTTGGCCGAGCGCAAGCGCATCGAGTTGGCCAAGGGCATGCTGATGAAAATGAAGGCCTGCAATGAGGAAGAGGCCTACACCCTGATGCGCCGCCAAGCCATGAGCCGCCAGCAGAAACTGATCCAGGTGGCGGAGCAGATCATCGCCATGAGCGAACTGCTCGGTTAAACATCCGCAGCTGTCGAGCTCCAGCGAGGCTGCGTCGGCCGCGACTCGGGCGTGAATCGGCAGCGCGCCTGACGCAGCCTCGCTGGGGCTCGACAGCTGCTACGGGTTTGCGCGGAGCTGGAGAAGACGGGACCTACGGCCGGCATGTTGGCGCAGGACTTGCTAAGTAATCATCACAGGTAGCCAACGGCGGTTGCCCCTCCACGACAAAGACGTCGCACACCCGGTTTGCCCTCGCGAACCCGGTGGCGGCGTTTTTTCGTTTTGGCCCACTAGCACTGGGCCGGTGGGGCGGCCCTAGCCGGCTGTTCCATCACCAGGCCTTCTTACAAGACTCCCAACCGTTGAGGTGCGTGATGAAATCAAGCTTCTGGAAATCCGGGCACACCCCGACCCTGTTTGCCGCGTTCCTGTATTTCGACCTGAGCTTCATGGTCTGGTATTTGTTGGGTCCCCTGGCGGTGCAGATCGCCGCCGACCTGCACCTGACCACCCAGCAACGCGGCCTGATGGTAGCGACGCCGATCCTGGCCGGCGCGGTGCTGCGCTTCCTGATGGGCATGCTGGCGGACAAGCTGTCGCCCAAGACCGCCGGGCTGATTGGCCAGGTGATTGTGATCGTCGCATTGTTCGGCGCCTGGAAGCTGGGGATTCACAGCTACGAACAAGCCTTGTTGCTGGGGCTGTTCCTCGGCATGGCCGGCGCATCCTTTGCAGTGGCGCTGCCGCTGGCGTCCCAGTGGTACCCGGCCGAACACCAGGGCAAGGCGATGGGCATCGCCGGTGCCGGCAACTCGGGCACGGTGTTCGCGGCCCTGCTGGCCCCTGTGCTGGCGGCGGCGTTTGGTTGGAGTAATGTATTCGGCTTTGCACTGATTCCGCTGATCCTGACCCTGATCGTCTTCGCCTGGCTGGCACGCAATGCGCCCGAGCGGCCGAAAGCCAAGTCCATGGCCGATTACTTCAAGGCCCTGGGCGACCGCGACAGCTGGTGGTTCATGTTTTTCTACAGCGTAACCTTCGGCGGCTTTATCGGCCTGGCCAGCGCCCTGCCCGGCTATTTCAACGACCAATACGGCCTGAGCCCCATGACTGCCGGCTACTACACCGCCGCCTGCGTGTTCGGTGGCAGCCTGATGCGCCCACTGGGCGGCGCCCTGGCTGACCGTTTCGGCGGGATCCGCACCCTGCTCGGCATGTACAGTGTCGCGGCGATCTGCATTGCGGCAGTGGGTTTCAACCTGCCGAATTCCTATGCGGCGCTGGCGCTCTTCGTTTGCACCATGCTCGGTCTGGGCGCGGGCAATGGCGCCGTATTCCAGCTGGTGCCACAGCGCTTCCGTCGTGAGATCGGCGTGATGACCGGCCTGATCGGCATGGCCGGCGGCATCGGCGGTTTCGCCCTGGCCGCGGGCATGGGCGCAATCAAGCAGAGCACCGGCAGCTATCAACTGGCCCTGTGGCTGTTCGCCAGCCTGGGCGTCCTGGCCTGGTTCGGCCTGCATGGCGTCAAGCGTCGTTGGAGAACCACCTGGGGTTCGGCGGCAGTGACCGCTGCGCGCGTCTGATGAGCCTGCAACTGAGCGTCGCCCATGCCAGCGCCATCGGCCCACGGGCGGAAAACCAGGATGCGCTGCGGGTCGTCACCCCCGCAGCGGAACTGGCGGCGAGCAAAGGCTACCTGTGCGCCATGGCCGACGGTGTAAGCCAGTGCGCCGACGGCGGCCTGGCGGCACGCTCGACCTTGCAAGCCCTGGCCCTGGATTACTACGCCACGCCGCAAACCTGGGGGGTGGCGCAGGCATTGGAGCGTTTGCTGCTGGCGCAAAATCGCTGGTTGCAGGCCAATGGCGGCGGCCAGCCGTTGCTGACCACCCTCAGTGCCTTGGTCTTTCGCGGTCAGCGCTTCACCCTGGCCCATGTCGGTGATTGCCGGGCGTATCGCTGGCTGGACGGTGAATTGCAGCGCATCAGCGAAGACCATGTGTGGGAACAACCGGGCATGCAGCACGTGCTTAAGCGTGCCCTTGGCCTGGATCAGCACCTGGTGCTGGACTTTCTCGACGGCCAATTGCGCCAAGGTGAGTGCTTCCTGCTGCTCAGCGATGGCGTCTGGGCCACGCTGGGCGATCACAGCATCAGCGCGATCCTGCGCGAACAAACCGACCTGGACCTGGCGGTGACCACGCTGGTCAATGCCGCACACCTGGCGGGCAGCCAGGACAATGCCAGCGCCTTGCTGGTGCGCGTCGACACACTCGGCGCCGCCACGCTCGGCGACGCCCTGGTGCAGTTGCAGCAATGGCCCTTGCCCCCGCTGCTGAAATCCGGGCAACGCTTCGAAGGCTGGCAGGTGGACAGCGTGCTGGCGCAAAGCAGGCAGTCATTGCTGTACCGGGTGCGCGACGCCCAACAGCAACCCTGGCTGCTGAAAACCCTGCCACTGAGCCGCGACGACGACAGCGACGCCGGCCAGGCATTGCTGTCGGAAGAGTGGTTCTTGCGGCGGGTAGCCGGCCGTGCATTTCCTGAAGTGCATGCCGCCAGCGGGCGTCAACATTTGTACTACGTGATGCGTGAATACCCAGGGCAAACCCTGGCCGAGCTGTTCCAGCACCAGGGCCCCTTGCCCCTGGCGCAATGGCAGTCCGTAGCCGAGCGTTTGCTGCGCGCAGTGGGCATGCTGCATCGGCGACAGATCCTGCACCGCGACATCAAGCCGGAAAACCTGCTGCTGGGGGACGACGGTGAATTGCGCGTACTTGATTTCGGTCTGGCGTACTGCCCCGGTCTTTCAGAGGACCGTGCCCATGTACTGCCTGGCACCCCGAGCTTTATCGCGCCCGAAGCGTTCAATGGCGACCGTCCGACAGCCCAGCAGGATTTATACAGCGTAGGTGTCACCTTGTACTACCTGCTGACCGGGCATTACCCCTACGGGGAAATCGAAGCCTTCCAACGGCCTCGATTTACCCAGGCGGTCAGCGCCAGTCGCTATCGTCCGGATCTCCCGGATTGGCTCCCCCTGAGCCTTGAACGGGCCGTGGCCGCACAACCGGCGCATCGCTACGAAACCGCCGAGGAATGGCTGCTGGTGCTGGAACAGGCTGACCGCCAGGAACTGAGCATCCGCCCCAGGCCCCTGCTGGAGCGCGAACCGTTGAAGGTCTGGCGCACCCTGGGCCTGGTCTCGATGCTGATCAATCTGATTCTTCTGTATTCACTCCTTCACAACTGACGTCGGCTCTAGACGAGGAAAACCCCATGAACGCAAAAGTCTGGCTGGTGGGCGCGGGCCCTGGCGATCCGGAGCTGTTGACCCTCAAGGCTGTACGGGCCCTGCACGAAGCCGATGTGGTACTGATCGATGACTTGGTCAACCCGGCGGTGCTGGAGCATTGCGCCGAGGCGCGAGTGATCACGGTCGGCAAGCGCGGCGGCTGCCGCTCGACCCCGCAGGACTTTATCCACCGCCTGATGCTGCGTTACGCCCGCCAAGGCAAGTGCGTGGTGCGGCTCAAGGGTGGCGACCCGTGCATTTTCGGGCGCGGTGGCGAAGAGGCGATGTGGCTGCGTGAACGTGGCGTCGAGGTTGAACTGGTCAACGGTATTACCGCTGGGTTAGCGGGCGCGACAAATTGCGCGATTCCACTGACGTTGCGCGGTGTCAGCCGCGGAGTGACCCTGGTCACGGCCCATACCCAGGACGACAGCAGCCTTAATTGGCGCGCGCTGGCGGAAGGCGGCACGACATTGGTGGTGTATATGGGAGTGGCCAAGCTGGAAGAGATTCGCCAGCAATTGCTGGAAGGTGGGATGGCGGCCGATATGCCGGTGGCGATGATCGAAAACGCATCACTGCCCCAACAGCGCGAATGCCGCAGTGAGCTGTCGCGGATGCACGAAGACGCCCAGGCATTTGCCTTGAAGAGCCCTGCAATCCTGGTGATCGGCGCCGTTGCCGCCACCGAACAGGCCGCCTGCATAGCCTCGGCGGCCAGCGCCTGAGGCAAACAGCAGGCGAAAAAAAGCCCGGCCTGAGCCGGGCTTTTTTCTACCACTCAGTAATTACTGAGCTTGAGCTTCAACCGACGCTTCTACGCGACGGTTAACAGCACGACCAGCTTCAGTTGCGTTGTCAGCAACTGGGCGGGATTCGCCGTAACCTACAGCAGTTACACGGCTAGGAGCCACGCCGTCTTTAACCAGGACTTGCTTAACAGCGTCAGCACGACGCTGGGACAGCTTCTGGTTGTAAGCGTCTGGACCTACGGAGTCAGTGTGACCAGCAACTTCTACGTTGGTAGCTGGGTACTGAGCCATGAAGTCGGCCAGGTTTTTCACGTCGCCGTAGCTGTTAGGCTTAACAACGGCCTTGTCGAAGTCGAACTTCACGTCCAGCTCAACACGAACAACCTGGGCAACTGGAGCTTCTGGCTCTGGAGTTGGCTCTGGAGCTGGTGCTGGGGTAGGAGCTGGAGCAACTGCGCCAGCGTTACCGCCGAAGTTCACGCCCAGGCCGACCAGTGCGGAGTAGTCCCACTTGCCGTTGTCCAGACCGTAGTCAGCTTCAACACCGGCACGAGCGTACAGGTTGTTGGTGAAGTAGTACTTAACACCGGTACCAACGATGGCTTGAGTGGTCTGATCGCGACCGCTGTGGCCGTCAGCCAGTACGTTGGTACGGCTCTGGTGACCGAAACCGCCTTCTACGTATGGACGCAGGCTGTCAACGCCAGCCTGACCGAAGTGGTACTGAGCAGTCAGGCTGCCGGTATCACCTTTGATCTTCTGGTTGCCAGTACCGTCGTTCGAACGGGTGTGGTTGGTTTTGTCGTACGACAGGTTCAAGGACAGGTCGTCGGTCAGGAAGTAACCGATGCGAGCGCCAGGATTGTAGCCGTCTTCGATGTGCTTAACGCTATCGTTGAACTGCTTTTTGTAGAACAGCTCGCCTTCAACTGCGCCTTGGCCTTGTGCCAGCGCGCCGAAAGAAGTAGCGGCAATAAGAGTACCAATGGCCAAGCCCAAGGTGTTTTTCAGTTTCATCCGTTAAATCCCCATCTGGTGATTGTAAAGCAGTCCCACAAACCGGGGGACAACTCGGCGACAAGTCTAACAGAACTTGCCTACACGTAAGAGATATTTGCCACGCACTAAGTTTCAGTCTCGCCCGCAAATTTCTCACGTAATTTATCAAGAGCACGTTTGTAACGCATTTTTGTAGCACTCAAACCCATGTGCATGATGTCAGCGATTTCCTGGAATTCCAGCTCTGCGACAAATCGTAGCACCAGAATTTCCCGGTCAATCGGGTTCACATACACCAGCCAGCGATCAAGTCCGCCCTTATCCTCGGGTGCCGGCGCCTTTTCTTCAGACGCCTCCTCAAGGGGGTCGAGACTCAAAGCGTCCATCAAGCGACGCTTTCGCCGTTCCTTCCGATACTGCGTGATGCACTCGTTGTAGGTGATGCTGTAGAGCCATGTCTTGAACTTCGATTTGCCCTCGAAGTTCTTCAGGCCATACAACACCTTGAGCATCACTTCCTGACAGACATCATCCGCATCTCTATCGTTCCCTAAATACCTTGAACAAACGTTGAACAGAGTGCGTTGATACCTGCGCATCAATTCTTCATACGCGCGAGTTATGTGAAACAGCTCCGTGTGCGCGCGCGCGACCAACTCCTCATCAGAGAGCTCACGGGGGTCATAGCGCGTGGACAGCGTTTGGGCTTTATTCAAAACAAGTCGTGCCGACAGTCAGGTCAATGTCCGCTACAGCCCGGTCAGCCGGGTTTGCGGCGGCGTACATTAGCAGGGTTTGCCGGATTAGCGGCTACTGACCTGCTGCTCGAGGAGAATCCGATTGGACAACGACACCAGGTCGCCGTCATCGGTCAGCACCGTAGTCTTGACTGTGCCGATCTCCTCGATTTGCCCTTCGACCTCGCCCACACGCACCTGCTGCCCAACTTGATACAACTCACGCACATAGATTCCCGCAAGAATCTGGCCGGCAATTTCCCGGCTTCCCAAGCCCATGGCCAGCGCAACGGCCAGACCAACGGTAATCAAAACGATCACAATCACGTGGTTGAGCAGGTCAGTCTTGACCTCCAACTGGCTGATCGCGACCGAAATACTGATGATGATCACCAGCCCCTGGGCGATTCGACCCAGGCCAGCGGCATAATCCAATCCCACACCTTCAGCGGCGCCGCGCACCAGCCCATTGGCCAGTTGTGCAAGCAACACGCCTACGAGAAGCACCAGTGCGCCACCGAAAACCTTCGGCAGATACAGCGCCAGCATGTCGAGCGTAGCTGAAACTCGCTCAAGTCCAAGGGATTGAGCCGCAGAAACCAGAAAAATCAGCAAAACGAACCAATAAACGATCTTGCCGATCAACGTGGAAATCGGTACTTGCAACCCTGCCCGGCCCAGCAACTTGGTCAGGCCAGTGCCGGCCATCAGGCGGTCGAGGCCCAGTTTTGCGAGCAATTTGGACAGCAGGGTGTCGAGCAGCTTGGCCACGACAAAGCCCAGCAACACCAGTACCAGGGCACCAAACAGGTTGGGAATGAAATTCGCCACCTTGGTCCACAATGCGGTCATCGCGGTGACCAGGCTCTGGGTCCAGAGATCAAGTTCCATATTCAATCAGCCTTATCAGCAGTGCGAGCAAGAGGTTTACGACGGGAAACGGGCGATACGTGGGCCGAACCGTTGTTCAGGGCCATCATCAACGCCGGCATCCAGCGGCCGAGCAGACCGAACAGGTCACCCGCGCCCACCTGACGGTTAGCGGTTTTCAACACGCGGCCCAGGCAGGCATCGTCATCGCGGTTGGACGGCGAGGCATTGAGCATGTCACGCAAAGACTGTTCGAACGGATCGTGCATAAAGACCTCTCGCAAGTGTTTTAAAAGACGAGGGTAAAATTCCTGGGGTCACATAGGACCCTTCCTACGTTCAGCTCATATTCAGCTCAAACCCAGCGCAATCGTCGAAACAGCCACCATTGTCCGAGCGCCACCGATACCATCAACAGGCATGCAATCACGAATCCGTAGGGGCTGGCGGAGAATGGTATGCCACCCACATTTATACCCAGCAAGCCGGTCAGGAAACTCATCGGCAGAAAGATCCCCGTGATGATCCCGAAGCGGTACATGGTGCGGTTCATGCGCACGCTCAAGCGCCGGTCTTCGGCCTCAAGCACAAGCCCCACGCGCTCCCGGGTCAATTCGAGCTCCTCCAGGTAGCGGGTCAGGCTATTGTTCAATTCGTTCCAGTAGTCGGCATCGTCGTCACAGAACCACGGCAATTTTATCCGCGTGAGCTGGGCAAAAATATCCCGCTGCGGCGACAGGAAACGCTTGAGCCCGGCCGCTCGGCGACGGATCTGCAAAACACTGCCATGTTCAGGAGTGTACCGTTCGTCGGTATCGAGTTTTTCTTCCTCTGCATCGACGATTTCCGACAAATCCGTGACCAGATCCTGGACCTTGTTGGTCAGGTACTGAGCCATATAAAGGATGAGCTCCGACGCGGTTTTCGGCCCCTTGCCATCCGCCAACTGCACCAGCAACTCATCGGTGGCGCGCAGCGGGCGCAGACGCAGGGAAATCACGCGGCTGGCGGCAGCGAAGATACGCACCGAGACCATGTCCTCCGGCTCGGCCCCCGGATTGAGGTTGACCCCGCGCAGAAACAGCAGCAACTCGGCATCCGGCAGCGGTAACAGGCGTGGGCGGGTGTTTTCCTCCAGCAGCAGGTCACAGGCGAATTCGCTCAAACCGCTGGACTTGCGCAGCCAGGTCTGGGTTTGGGGATGGCTGCGATCCCAATGCAGCCACAGGCTTTCCTGGGGCTGCAGTTGCAACTCGTCGAGCTCAGTCCGGGCAATCGAACGCGCACCGCCTTTACCATCAAGCACCAGGGCATGCACCAGCCCCCACTGCGCGTTTTCTTCCTCGAACATCCTCACCCCTGTTGGTTATTGCAGTTTATTCAGGCATTTGCAGCGGGCTTGGCGAGACGATTACGCCATTATTGTCGGCATAGATGTACTCACCTGGGCGGAACGTTACACCCGCAAATGTCACCACGACGTTCAGGTCGCCGATGCCGCGCTTATCGGTTTTCATCGGATGACTGGCCAGCGCCTGGACCCCTAGATCGGTCTGGGCGATCACATCGACGTCACGGATGCAGCCATAGATCACCAACCCCTCCCAACCATTTTTCGCGGCTTTCTCGGCGATCATGTCGCCCAGCAGTGCGCGGCGCAGGGAACCACCCCCATCGACCACCAGCACCTTGCCGGCGCCCGGCTGGTCGGCCTGCTCCTTGACGAGGGAGTTATCTTCGAAGCATTTGATGGTGACAATCTCGCCGCCAAAGGAATCTCGGCCGCCGAAGTTGCTGAACATCGGTTCGACCACCTGCACCAGGTCCGGGTAGGCGTCGCACAGGTCGGGGGTCACGTAATGGTTCATTGAAAAATTCCTTTCCGTCAAAGAAGTGTCTTTCGAAAGAAGCACCGGCCGGAGCCGGTGCGCAACATCCCATCCGCTTCGGCGCAACGCAATAACCACTGCGCGACTGAATATGACCAGAAGCGTTTAACGCGTCATATATTAGCCGCAACCACACACGAGCGAAACGCCCTTGGCAGAGCCTTGGGTCAAACTACGACTAATGCCTCAGGCTTGGCACCCAACAAAGGTGTCAACGGATCGTTTAACCATTGCTCAACCAGCGGCCAGACCTCAGCCTGGGCGGCTTTGCTGACCAGCATTTCCACATGTCCGAAATCACCGGTAAACCCTTGCTGACGCCCCAGGCACAGGTATTGACGGTGCTCGGAGCCAATCTGCTCGAACAGCTTGCGGCAAGCCCAGTCCGGATCTTGCTGATCGCCCGCCGCGCTGACGGCCAACAGCGGCACGTCGACGTCCGCCAAGCCTTTCCACCAATCCCGCTTACCTTCGCCAAAGCGACCGAACAGGCCATTCCAGCGCATGGCTTCGATCAGCACACCCGCCGGTTCGTCCTCCGGGCCCCGCTTGAGCCGCGAGCCGGACACTTCGCCGAAGCGCTTTAAAAGCAGACGGCCGGTCCACTCCACCGGCGGAAGTTTCAATGGCCAGTGGCTGCGACTGACCTGACAGCCAAACAGCGCCACCGAGGCCACCGCCGGCGCACCAAGGTGCTGCCCACCCAGGGCCGCCGCCAGGGTAGTGCCGCCGAGAGAATGACCAATCCAATGGGGAATCTGCGCACTTTGCTCACGCACAAACGCGCCAATGGCCGGCAAATCGTAACGCGCGTAGTCAGCGACGCGGTTGCGGGCGTAGTCCTGATTGCGCCGGGACAGCCCATGACCACGCATTTCCGGGATCCACACATCGAACCCCTGGCGTGCCAGGTAAGCGCCCAGGCCGATACCCTTGGGCGAGTACCAGAAACGCCGGTTGGAAAAACTGCCGTGCAACAAAATAACCGGGATGCCCCGGTTTTCCGGGACATCGGCCAGGCCCAAACGGGTAACGGCCAGCTCGACGGTACCGTCGGGGCTGTTACCGGGCTTGAGGCGGTACACATCTTCACTCAGGTCGCCACGACGTTCAGCGCTGATCAGGGCGACGGGAAACAGGTTGCTGCTGCTTTGCATAATGCTCTTGCACAAAAAAGGGCGGCGTCCGGAAGGAGTTCCGCCCTGCACAGATAAGAATGCCGGTCACCCTCGACGAGTGACCGGCACTTTTGACATAACGACCTTAGGCGGACGCTTGGCCTTCCGCCAGGAAGAACCAGGTTTCCAGCACGGAATCGGGGTTCAGCGAGACGCTTTCAATACCCTGCTCCATCAGCCATTTGGCCAGGTCCGGGTGATCGGAAGGGCCTTGGCCGCAGATACCGATGTACTTGCCGGCCTTATTGCACGCCTGGATGGCGTTGGCCAGCAGCTTCTTGACCGCAGGGTTACGCTCGTCGAACAGGTGAGCGATGATCCCGGAATCGCGGTCCAGGCCCAGGGTCAGCTGGGTCAGGTCGTTGGAACCGATAGAGAAACCGTCGAAGAACTCCAGGAACTCTTCGGCGAGGATGGCGTTGGATGGCAGTTCGCACATCATGATCACGCGCAGGCCGTTTTCGCCTCGGGACAGGCCGTTTTCGGCCAACAGGTCGACCACTTGGCTCGCCTCGCCCAGGGTACGTACGAACGGCACCATGATCTCGACGTTGGTCAGGCCCATCTCGTTGCGCACACGCTTGAGGGCGCGGCATTCGAGCTCGAAGCAGTCACGGAACGCTTCGCTGATGTAACGCGAGGCGCCACGGAAGCCCAGCATCGGGTTTTCTTCTTCCGGCTCGTAGAGCTTGCCGCCGATCAGGTTGGCGTATTCATTGGACTTGAAGTCCGACAGGCGCACGATGACCTTTTTCGGGTAGAACGCCGCCGCCAGGGTGCTGATGCCTTCCACCAGCTTCTCGACGTAGAAGCCCACCGGGTCGTTGTAGCCGGCGATGCGCTTGTCCACGCTTTCCTTGATGTCCGGCGGCAGGCCGTCGTAGTTCAACAGGGCCTTGGGGTGCACGCCGATCATGCGGTTGATGATGAACTCCAGGCGGGCCAGGCCCACACCGGCGTTCGGCAACTGCGCGAAGTCGAAGGCACGGTCCGGGTTGCCGACGTTCATCATAATCTTGAACGGCAGGTCGGGCATGGCGTCGATGGAGTTTTGCTTGATGTCGAAGCCCAGTTCGCCTTCAAAGATGAAGCCGGTATCGCCTTCGGCACAGGACACAGTCACGCCCTGGCCGTCCTTGAGCAGTTGGGTGGCGTTGCCGCAACCGACCACTGCCGGGATCCCCAGCTCACGGGCGATGATCGCCGCGTGGCAGGTGCGCCCGCCACGGTTGGTGACGATGGCGCTGGCACGCTTCATCACCGGTTCCCAGTCCGGATCGGTCATGTCGGAAACCAGCACGTCACCGGGCTGGACTTTGTCCATCTCGGACACGTCCTTGATAATCCGCACCTTGCCGGCGCCGATGCGCTGGCCGATGGCACGGCCTTCCACCAGCACGGTGCCGGTTTCCTTGAGCAGGTAGCGTTCCATGACGTTGGCCGAGGTACGGCTTTTCACGGTTTCCGGACGCGCCTGCACGATGTACAGCTTGCCGTCGTCACCGTCCTTGGCCCATTCGATGTCCATCGGGCACTTGTAGTGCTTTTCGATGATCATCGCTTGCTTGGCCAATTCGCTGACTTCCGCGTCGCTCAGGCAGAAACGCGAGCGCTCGGCCTTGTCGACATCCACGGTTTTCACCGAACGACCGGCCTTGGCCTCGTCGCCGTAGATCATCTTGATGGCCTTGCTGCCCAGGTTGCGGCGCAGGATGGCCGGGCGGCCGGCTTCAAGGGTGTGCTTGTGTACGTAGAATTCGTCCGGGTTGACCGCGCCTTGTACAACGGTTTCGCCCAGGCCGTAGGCGCCGGTGATAAACACCACGTCACGGAAGCCCGACTCGGTGTCGAGGGTGAACATCACGCCGGCGGTGCCGGTTTCCGAACGCACCATGCGCTGCACACCGGCAGACAGGGCCACCAGCTTGTGGTCGAAACCCTGGTGCACACGGTAGGAAATGGCGCGGTCATTGAACAGCGAGGCAAATACTTCCTTGGCTGCGCGGATCACGTTTTCCACGCCACGGATGTTCAGGAAGGTCTCTTGCTGACCCGCGAAAGAAGCATCCGGCAAGTCTTCGGCGGTGGCCGATGAGCGCACGGCAACGGCCATGTCAGGGTTGCCCGCCGACAATGTGGCGAAGGCGCTGCGGATTTCTTCGTTGAGCTTCTCGGGGAACTCGGCTTCCATGATCCATTGGCGGATCTGGGCACCGGTCTTGGCCAGGGCATTGACATCATCGACGTCCAGGGCATCCAGCGCGGCGTGGATCTGAGCGTTGAGGCCGCTCAGTTCGAGGAAATCGCGGTAAGCCTGGGCCGTGGTGGCGAAACCACCGGGCACCGACACACCAGCGCCTGCAAGATTACTGATCATCTCGCCGAGGGATGCGTTCTTGCCCCCTACGTGCTCTACATCATGGACGCCGAGCTTATCGAGGGAAACTACGTACTCTACCAAGGTGATCTCTCCACTAACTGTGTTGGAAAAGCTCAGGACGCTGGCTGCTCGTAGGAGCGATTACCCGCGTTTGTGGCCTGGACCTGGAAAATAAGTGAGAATGCAGCCCACTATGGGACGGCAAAATCGCGCCTATCATATCCAAGATTCGTCATCAGCTTAAGGCCCAGGGCTCAAATGAAACGATCTGCTTTCTTTATCTCCGATGGCACCGGCATCACGGCCGAAACCCTGGGTCAGAGCCTGCTCGCGCAGTTCGAAAACATTACCTTCGCCAAATTCACGCGGCCCTATATCGACAGCGTGGATAAAGCGCGGGCCATGGTACAACAAATCAATCTGGCCGCTGAAAAAGACGGCTTTCGGCCGATCATTTTCGACACCATCGTCAATCAAGACATCCGTGAGATTCTCGCAACGTCGAATGGTTTCATGATCGACATTTTCTCGACGTTCCTGGCGCCGCTGGAACAGGAGTTGAGCGAACACTCCTCCTATTCGGTCGGAAAGTCCCATTCCATTGGGCATAACTCCAATTATATGGAGCGTATCGAGGCGGTGAACTTCGCCCTCGACAACGACGACGGCGCCCGCACCCATTACTACGACAAGGCCGACCTGATCCTGGTCGGCGTGTCGCGCTGCGGCAAAACGCCCACCTGTTTGTACATGGCCATGCAATTCGGCATCCGTGCGGCCAATTACCCGCTGACCGAAGACGACATGGAGCACCTGACGTTGCCTGCGGCCCTGCGCGCCCATTCGCACAAGCTGTTCGGCCTGACCATCGACCCGGACCGCCTCACCGCCATCCGCAACGAGCGCAAGCCCAACAGCCGCTACTCCAGCTATGCCCAGTGCGAATTCGAAGTGCGCGAAGTAGAAAATCTGTTCCGTCGCGAGAATATTGCGCACATCAATTCCACGCATTTTTCGGTGGAAGAGATTTCGGCGAAGATTCTGGTGGAGAAAGGTGTGGAGCGGCGCTTCAAATAACCTGAGGGAGGGGCAGGCCCCCTCCCACATTTGGGTCGGCGTACATTCAAATCTACAGGTGGAACCTGCCCCCGCCCTGCCCCAACGCCGTCGCCAACGCATCAAACCCCGCCCGCAACAACTGATCATCGCCCGACGTATTGCAAATGCTCGCCCGGATAAACTGCGGCACCGCCGTCTGCCCCACGGCAAACGCCTCGGCGGTGGCGATCAGGTAATTATTCTGCTTGAGCTCCGCCTCGATTTCCGACGCGCGCCAGGGCTCCGGCACTTCGATCCAAAAGTGCGGGCTGTTCAGATGGGTGCGATACGCCAGGCCCGCCAACAAATCCTGCACGAGGGCTTTGCGCCGGCTGATCTCGTTGATCTGCTGGCGCAGCAGGTATTCCGCCGTACCGTTTTCGATCCACTGGGTCGCCAGTTCCAGCGTCACTGGCGTAGCCATCCAGCAGGTGGAGCGCAAGGCCGCCGAGATTCGACTGACCAGCGCCGGGGGCGCATGCACATAGCCCACACGCAGCCCGGCAGACACAGCCTTGCTCAGGCTGCTGATCAATATCGTACGTTCGGGGGCGAAATGGCTGAGGGGCGGCGGACGGTCTTCAACTAATACGCCGTGGGCTTCGTCCTCAAGAATCAGCAGATTATGTTCCCGGCACACCTTCACCAGTGCTTCGCGGCGCGCCACCGATAACACCGCCGTGGTCGGGTTCTGGATGGTCGGCGTGCAATACAACGCTGAAATCCGGTGATTACGACAGACCTCATCCAGCGCGCTCGGCAGCACCCCTTCTTCGTCCATCTCCAGGCCGATCAAGCGGATACCCAGCATGCGCGCGGCGGTGATCAGCCCAGGGTAAGTCAGTTGCTCGGTGACCACCGTATCGCCGGCGCGCAGCAGGGCCATCATCGCGCAGAGCAGGCCATGCTGGCCGCCGTTGACGCAGATCACCTGCTCGGGAATTGGATGAAAATCACGCTGCACCAGCCACTGCGCGCCCGCGTCGCGATAACGCGGCAGGCCGGCGTCCGGGGTGTAGGCGCTGATGTCCTGGAGGAACTTGGCGTTAGTCGCAAGGGTTTGGAAGCTCTGTGCCAGGAAGGTGGTTTCCTGACCCGGGATATGCATGTTGCGGCTCATGTCGAAGTACTGGCGCGGCTCCTCACTGAAGTTACGAAAGCCTTCATCACGCTGGCGCTCCATCCCACGCTTGCGTACGAACGTGCCGTCACCGACGCGCGCCACCACCAACCCCAGGCGCTCCAGCTCACCGTAGGCGCGGCTGATGGTGCCGATGGTCACCCCCAGATTGTCGGAAAGCACCCGATGAGGCGGCAGTTTTCGTCCCGGCTCAATCAAGCCTTCGAGGATGCCCCGTTCCATGACATCGGACAGGCGCTTGTACTTCACGCCCTGCCCGTTGGACAAGCCCTCACGCATAATTGACACCATGTCAATATTTGTTTTGACAGCCATCTTTCGCCCTAATAGTGTGCTTTTACGGGTTCAATCGCCGAATTTCATAACTCATTACAAGTTCAATATAGAGTTCAATTCAGGCTCAGGGAAGCAATAAACGATGCCAATGTCAGCCGTTCTCGAAAACACCGCCAAAACCAAAACGCAAAAACAGTGGTTGGCCGGGCTGGTGACCAGTGTGATGTTCCTGATCGTGTGCCTGAGCTGGGGCACCACCTGGCTGGGGATCAAGATCGCCGTGGAGAGCGTGCCGCCGCTGACGTCCGCCGGCCTGCGCTTCCTGATCGCCTTCCCGCTGTTCCTGTGTTTCGCCATGGTGCGCCGCGAGCCCATCCTGTTTCCCCGTGAGAGCCGCTGGTTCTTCGTGTTCGTGACCCTGTCCTACTTCAGCGTGCCCTACTACCTGCTCAACTACGGCGAGATGCATGTGTCATCCGGCCTCACCGCCCTGCTGTTCAGTTGCATGCCGGTGTTTATCCTGATTTTCTCCGCGTTGTTCCTGCGCGAGCGCATCTACTTTTCCCAGGTGGTCGGCATCGGTATCGGCTTCGGCAGCCTCTACATGATCATCAGGAGCCAGGGCCTGCACCTGGACCACGCCGAGTTCTTCGGGGTGCTGGCGATCCTGACTGCCGCGATCATGCATGCCTTGTGCTACGTCATTACCAAGCAAAAAGGCAGTGCCATCAGCGTGATCACCTACAACACCCTGCCCATCGGCATTGCCGGGCTGATGCTGTTCGTGGCCGGGTTGTGGTTTGAAACGCCGACCTTCGAAAACATCACCCTGCGGTCCTGGAGCGCACTGTTCTACCTGGGGCTGGTGGCTTCGGTGGGAGGGTTCATCGTGTATTTCATGCTGCTCAAGCGCTTGAGCCCGATCATCCTGTCGTTCGTGTTCATCATCTTTCCGGTGTTCGCGGTGATCATCGGAGCCTGGTACGAAGGCGTGGCGATTTCCCGCGACCTGATGCTGTATTCGGCCATCCTGCTGGCCGGCTTTGCGATCACCAAGTTGCCCGTTGAAAAACTCCTGGCCAAGAAAAATTGACCTTCCATCAACGCGAGAGAAACATGGACGTCCTCCGCCCAAAAGCCCTGGAACAGATCTACGCCCACGCCAGCCGCAGCTACCCCGAGGAATGCTGCGGCTTTGTCTTCGCTGACGGCTGCGTGTACCTGGGCAGCAACATCCAGAACGAACTGCACCGCAAGAACCCCGAGATGTACCCGCGCAGCGCGGCCAATGGCTACACCTTCTCGGTGGCCGACACCCTGCTGATGAACAAGGCGTTTCGCAGCGACAACCCGGTGGTGGTGATCTACCACTCCCACCCGGATGTCGGCGCCTATTTCAGCGATGAAGACCAGGACAAGGCCCTGTTCATGGGCGAGCCGATCTACCCCGTCAGCTACTTGGTGGTCGACGTTCGCCAGGGCCAGGCCCTGGGCTCCAAGCTGTTTGCCTGGGATGGCAAGCATTTCGCCCTTAACCCCTTCAACGACCTGCACACGGAGTTGTCCATGAACGCTGTCTCTTTCCCCGACATTCTGGTTCGCGTGGCCAAGCTGCCGGAATCGACCCTCGTGGGCGCCGGATCGACATTGCGCGAAGTCATTGAAAACCTCTGCAGCAGCCACCCGCAGTTGCGCCCCCACCTGTTTCACGAAAAGAACAACCAGCTCAAGGAACACTTCCTGTTCACCGCCGAGGAAGAGCTGATCGATGCCGATGACCGGCTGCCGGAAAAAGCCAGGATCGAAGTATTGCTTGCCACGTCCGGAGGGATGGACGTCGATGGCCTCAGCAACGAGGAAGTGCAACGTTATGTGCGCCATATCACCCTGCCCGGCGTCGGCCGCGAAGGCCAGCTGAACCTCAAGAAGGCCAAGGTATTGATCATCGGTACCGGCGGCCTGGGCTCACCCATCAGCCTGTACCTGGCGGCGGCCGGTGTCGGCACCCTGGGGCTGGTGGATTTCGATGTGGTGGAAAGCAGCAACCTGCAACGCCAGGTCGTCCACGGCAACAGCACCCTGGGCATGCCCAAGGTCGAGTCCGCCAAACAGCGCTTGCAGGACCTCAACCGCCATATCCAGATCAACGCCCACAACACCGCCCTGAACGCCGATAACGCCCTGGAACTGGTGGGCGCCTACGACCTGGTGATCGACGGCACCGATAATTTCGACACCCGCTACCTGGTCAACGACGCTTGCGTGCAATTGGGCAAACCTTTGGTGTACGGCGCCATCTACCGCTTCGACGGGCAGATCAGCGTGCTCAATTACAAAGGCGGGCCGTGCTACCGCTGCCTGTTCCCCAGCGCACCGCCCGCAGAGCTGGCGCCCAATTGCAGCGCCGGAGGGGTGATCGGCGTGCTTCCTGGGGTGGTCGGGATGATCCAGGCCACCGAGGCCATCAAACTGTTGATCGGCATTGGCGAGCCCCTTTCCGGCCGGTTGATGCGTTTCGATGCGCTGGCCATGAAGTTCAGCGAAATCCGCTTCAAGCGCCGCACCGACTGCCCGTGCTGCTCCGACCTGCGCCACAGTGAAATCCAGGCGCCGACCGTATGCGCAGATGCCATGCCCAGCCAACCGTCCCTGGCCGAAGAGCGCTACATCAAGCCACGCGTACTCAAGCAGGTACTCGAACACCACAGCAGTGCCGACGTGCTGCTGGATGTGCGCGACGCCAGTGAACTGGAGGTGTGCAAATTACCGGGGGTGGTGCATATCCCCCTGGCCGAGCTGGATGGCCAACTCGGTCGCCTCAGCCGCGACAACACCCATTACCTGATCTGCTACGCCGGCACCCGCGCCGAGCAAGCGGCCAGCACCCTGCTGGCGGCGGGCTTCGCCAACACCAAAGTCCTGCAAGGTGGCATGAAACACTGGGTTCGCGACGTCGAACCCGACATGCCGTTGTACTGATCCGGGGGCTGACCGATGTTGCATAACTCGATCCTCGACGTCATCGGCCACACACCGATCGTCCGCCTGGCGCAGTTTTCCGAAGACCTCGGCATCGAGGTCTACGCCAAGCTCGAATCCCTCAACCCTGGCGGCAGCCACAAGGCGCGCATCGCCCTGGGCATGATCCTCGATGCCGAACGGCGCGGCGTGCTGATCCGTGATTCCGGGCAAACCATCATCGAACCCAGCGGCGGCAATACCGGCATCGGCCTGGTGATGGCCGGCAACGTGCTGGGCTACAAGGTGGTGCTGGTGATCCCGGACAACTACAGCCCCGAAAAACAGAAGCTGCTGCGCCTGTACGGCGCCAAGGTGGTGCTCTCCGACAGCCGCCTCGGCAACAACTCCCACGGCGAAAAATGCATGGAGCTGCAGCTGGAAAACCCCAGCTACGTGATGCTCAACCAGCAACGCAACGGCGCTAACCCGCAGACCCACCGTGACACCACCGCGCCGGAAATCCTCCGCGCCTTTGGTGATCGCCGTGTTGACTATTTCGTCAGCGGCATCGGCACCGGTGGCCATATCACCGGTATCGGCGAAACCCTTAAAGTCGCCTGGCCCGCCCTGCGCGTGATGGGCGTGGAGCCGGAAGAATGCGACCTGCTGAAAAACCAGCACGCGCCGCACCATATCCAGGGCCTGTCGATCGGCCTGATCCCGAGCATCCTCAACCTGGACGTGATCGACGGCATGCTCAAGGTCTCGCGCCAGGACTGCATCGACATGATGAAACGCATCATGCGCACCGACGCCATCAGCCTGGGCCTGTCCTCCGCCGCCAACATGGTGGCCATCGCCAGGCTCGCCCCCGAATTGCCGCCCGAAACGGTGGTGTTGACCATGGTCTACGACAATGCCGACAGCTACCTGCCCAGTTTCGAATAACGGGTTTTCCAACCATCCAGAATGCGGGGGTGCCTCCATGGGCGGCTTTATCGACATGCAACAGTTGCACGATGAGTTGCTCACCCAGCTCATCAAGACCCTCACCCCCATGCAGATGAAGCAGCTGGAGCCGCACCTCGCGCCGCTGATCCAGAATGCCGCCCAGGCGGTGGCCGAAGACCTGATCGCGTATGCCTATCGCGACCCCGCGTCGCGTGGGCGTGGTGAACTGATCCTGGAGTCCTACGCCTCGTTCAAGGCGGTGCTCTATTACCGGCTTGCGCACCTGGTGTGGAATTTCCCCGACCAGACCAACGGCGTGTTTTCACGCATCGCCCTCAAGCTCAGCAACCAGGGCAAGGTCTTGTCCGGGGCCGAAATCCACCCGGCGGCGCGTATCGGCCGGCGCTTTGTGCTCGACCACGGCTACGGCACGGTGATCGGCGAAACCTGCGAGATCGGCAACGACTGCTACATCCTCTGCGGCGTGACCCTGGGTGCCCGTGGCATCGCCAACAACCCCGACGGCAAGCGCCATCCGCGCCTGGGCAACAACGTCGAGGTCGGCTCCGGCGCCCGTGTGCTGGGCTATGTGCTGATCGGCGACAACGTGTTTATCAGCCCCTCCTGTGTGATCACCCAGGACGTACCCGCCGGCACCAAGGTGAAGGTGGTGAACCAGATCCAACTGCAAAAAAACGATGAATCGGACCACAGTAACTACCTCGGTGCCTTCGCCCTGGATGAGCGCCTGCACGTGGTCGGCGAGGTTAATGCCAGCCACAAGGTCACGGTGCTGGACGCAGACTTTCACCCGTTGCAAGGCTTGATGCTGGAGCCGACGGTGAAGGAGCGTCACCACCTGCAATTCAGGCTGCATCGCCTCGAGTCCGGCAACCATCTGCCGCGCCTGCCGCTGAACTTGAAAGTCTGCGGGCCGGAATTCGAAATCACCCTGCTCTCCCCCCCTGGCTTGAGCGCGATGGTGCGCCACCTGCTGCAAGCCAGCCCACTGATCGTCGGAGGTTGAACATGTCCGTGCACACCATGGAAACCCTGGCGCTGTTTGACAGCGCGCCCTACCAGAACGCCTTCAGCGCCCGGGTGATTGCCGTCAGCGAACACGGCATCGCCCTGGAGCACACCCTGTTCTACCCCACGGGTGGCGGCCAACCAGGCGATACCGGCCACTTGACCCTGGCGGACGGTACGCGGGTCGAAGTGACCGGCACGGTGCGCGACCCGGTGCTGCGTTCGATCATCTGGCACCAGGTGGAACACTGCCCCGAGCAGTTGATCGCCGGAGTGTTGGTGGACGCCGGCCTGGATTGGGAACGGCGCTACCAGCACATGAAAATGCACACCTGCCTGCACCTGCTGTGCTCGATCATCGACGCACCGGTGACCGGTTGCAGCATCAGTGCCGACAAAGGTCGCCTGGATTTCGACCTGCCGGAAATGACCCTTGACAAGGACAGCATCACCCGTGACCTCAACGCGCTGATCGAACAGGCCCACGAGGTCAAAGCCCTGTCGATGCCTGCTTCGGAGTACGCCACCCTGCTGCAGATCACCCGCACCCAGGCGGTTGCGCCGCCAGTGATCCAGGGCTCGGTACGGGTGATTGAAATCGGCGGGATCGATATCCAGCCGTGCGGCGGTACCCATGTGATCAACACCGAGGAAATCGGCCGGGTGTTCTGCGAGAAGATCGAGAAGAAGAGCAAGCACAACCGCCGGGTGATCCTGCGGTTTGAGTGAACACGATTCAAAGTGTGGGAGGGGCGGTGCGACGATTCGACTTGCCCGCTCGCCACAGGTTACTGTTTGCCCGTTCTATCTCTTAACTGACTGGCATTAGGGCAAGCCCCCTCCCACATTTTTAGTCCTGCGTCGCCTGCTAGATCACGAACAGGTCCATGAAACGGTTGACCGGCGTCGCCTCAAGCTTCGCCTGGTCCTTGCACAACGCAAAGATCTCGGCACTGCGCTGCGCGGTAAACCGCGTGGCCAGGTTGGCCTTGAACTTGTCTTCCAGCAACGCAATGCCATCCCCTCGACGACGGCGATGACCGATCGGGTATTCCACCGCCACCTGCTCGGTGCTGGAGCCATCCTTGAAGAACACCTGCACCGCATTGGCGATGGAACGCTTGTCGGCTTCCAGGTATTCACGGCTGTAGCGCGGGTCTTCGACGATGACCATCTTGTTACGCAGTTCATCGATGATCGGATGCGCCGCGTGAAACTCATCCTCGTACTGCTCGGCCACCAGGTTGCCGAATGCCAGGGGCACGGCGGTCATGTATTGCAGGCAATGGTCGCGGTCGGCGGCGTTGGCCAGGGGCCCGACCTTGGAGATGATGCGAATCGCCGACTCATGGGTGGTGATCACGATGCGCTCGATGTCGTGCAGGCGATCCTTGACCAACGGATGCAAGGTCACCGCGGCTTCACAGGCGGTTTGCGCGTGGAACTCGGCGGGGAAGCTGACCTTGAACAGCACGTTTTCCATCACGTAGGTGCCATAAGGCTGGGACAGGCTGAACGCACGCTTGTCCTCGGGCTTAAGCGCCAGGTCATTGTTGGTGTGGCTGAACAGCACATCGTAGAAGCCCCATTGCGGCGCGCTCAGCACACCGGGGATGCCCATTTCGCCGCGCAGGGCGATGTCCGCCAGGCGTACGCCGCGACTCGACGCATCCCCCGCCGCCCAGGATTTGCGCGAGCCGGCATTCGGCGCATGCCGGTAAGTGCGCAAGGCCTGGCCATCGACGAAGGCGTGAGACAGCGCCGACAGCAGCTGCTCGCGATTGGCGCCCATCAGCTTGGCGGTGACCGCCGTGGAGGCGACTTTCACCAACAGCACATGGTCGAGGCCGACGCGGTTGAACGAGTTTTCCAGGGCAATCACACCCTGGATTTCGTGGGCCATGATCATCGCTTCCAACACCGCGCGCACGGTCAGCGGCGCATCGCCATTGGCCACGCGTTTTTGCGACAGGTGATCAGCCACGGCAAGGATGCCACCGAGGTTATCCGAAGGATGACCCCATTCGGCAGCGAGCCATGTGTCGTTGTAGTCGAGCCAGCGCACGATGCAGCCGATGTCCCAGGCCGCCTTGACCGGGTCCAGGCGCAACGATGTCCCCGGCACCCGCGCGCCAAACGGCACCAACGTGCCCTCGACAATCGGCCCCAGGTGCTTGTTGGTGCACTCGGGAAAACGCAGGGCCAGCAGGCCGCAACCGAGGGTGTCCATCAGGCAGTTACGGGCGGTGTCGAGGGCGTCCCGGGAGTCGATCCGGTAACTGAGGACATAGTCGGCAATGTCCTGCAGGACCTGGTCGTAGTCGGGGCGGTTGTTCTGGTCGACGTTGGTGCTCATGGCAGATCTCCAAAGTGAGTTAGGTTTGTTGCATCCTCAGGGTCAGGGTTGATCGTTTCGCAGGTCTGAATGCCTGTTTATGACTGTGGGAGGGGCCTTGCCCCCGATGGCCATAAGTATCTACACAACTTCAGTAGGATAACGCGTAGCAGCTGTCGAGCCTTGGCGAGGCTGCGTTTGCGGCGCGTCTGACACAATGCCAACGCAGCCTCGCCAAGGC
>NZ_JBFMHW010000029.1:0-68086 GCF_040754745.1 Pseudomonas sp. SB113 | reverse complement strand
TGCTGGGCGCGAACGACGTGGTCAACCCGGCCGCGAAGAACGACCCCAATTCGCCGATTGCCGGCATGCCGATCCTGGAAGCGTTCAAGGCGAAGACCATCATTGTCAACAAGCGCTCGATGGCCAGCGGTTATGCCGGGCTGGATAACGAGCTGTTCTATCTCGACAAGACCATGATGGTCTTTGGTGATGCGAAGAAGGTCATCGAAGACATGGTCAAGGCCGTCGAGTAACACTGCTTCAGCGCAATACTCCAAACCCCGGCCTCCTGTAGGCTGGGGTTTTTTATTACCCCATGAAACCCGACCAAAGGCTCTAAATCGCTGCCCCGCATTCGACCATGGTAGCGGGCCGAAATTTTTTGAAATCACTACACTGCCCACCTTGCTTCCGTAGCCTGAGATAACA
This sequence comes from Pseudomonas sp. SB113, assembly GCF_040754745.1. Classification (NCBI taxonomy): domain Bacteria; kingdom Pseudomonadati; phylum Pseudomonadota; class Gammaproteobacteria; order Pseudomonadales; family Pseudomonadaceae; genus Pseudomonas; species Pseudomonas sp. SB113. The sequence goes on along the minus strand of NZ_JBFMHW010000029.1, from coordinate 67,678 downwards.
ATTCATGTACCGTGATCGTATCCGCTTGCCTTCGTTGTTGAACAAGGTCATGAGCGCGGCAGACGCCGCCGCACTGATCGAGGACGGCATGACCGTCGGCATGAGCGGCTTCACCCGAGCCGGTGAAGCCAAGGCCGTCCCCCACGCCCTGGCCGAGCGCGCCAAGACGTCCCCGCTGAAAATCACCCTGATGACCGGTGCCAGCCTGGGTAACGACCTGGACAAGCAACTGACCGAAGCCGGCGTGCTGTCCCGACGCATGCCGTTCCAGGTCGATAGCACCTTGCGCAAGGCAATCAACGCCGGCGAAGTGATGTTTATCGATCAGCACCTGTCGGAAACCGTCGAGCAACTGCGCAACAACCAGCTCAAGCTGCCGGACATTGCCGTCATCGAGGCCGTTGCGATCACCGAACAAGGCCATATCGTGCCCACCACGTCCGTGGGTAACTCCGCCAGCTTCGCGATTTTCGCCAAGCAAGTGATCGTCGAGATCAACCTGGCGCACAACCCGAACCTGGAAGGGCTGCACGACATCTATATCCCGACGTATCGGCCAACCCGTACGCCGATCCCGCTGGTAAAGGTCGACGACCGCATCGGCAGCACCGCGATCCCGATCCCGCCGGAGAAGATCGTCGCCATCGTGATCACCAATCAGGCCGACTCAGCCTCCACCGTGACGCCACCCGACAGCGACACCCAGGGCATCGCCAACCACTTGATCAACTTCCTCAAGCAGGAAGTGGACGCCGGGCGCATGACCAACAAGCTGGGCCCGCTGCAGGCCGGTATCGGCAACATTGCCAACGCAGTGATGTGCGGCCTGATCGATTCGCCGTTCGAAGACCTGACCATGTATTCGGAAGTGTTGCAGGACTCGACGTTCGACCTGATCGACGCCGGCAAGCTGAGCTTCGCCTCGGGCAGCTCGATCACTTTGTCGGAGCGGCGCAATACCGACGTGTTCGGTAACCTGGAGCACTACAAAGACAAGCTGGTGCTGCGCCCGCAGGAAATCTCCAATCACCCTGAAGTGGTGCGGCGCCTGGGCATTATCGGCATCAACACCGCGCTGGAGTTCGACATCTACGGCAACGTCAACTCCACCCACATCTGCGGCACGCGGATGATGAACGGGATTGGCGGTTCCGGCGACTTCGCCCGCAACGCGCACCTGGCGATCTTCGTCACCAAGTCGATTGCCAAGGGCGGCGCGATTTCCAGCGTGGTGCCAATGGTCAGCCATGTGGACCACACCGAGCATGACGTCGACATCCTGGTCACCGAAATAGGCCTCGCCGACCTGCGTGGCCTGGCGCCACGGGAGCGGGCCCGCGTGATCATCGACAACTGTGTGCATCCGGCGTACCGCGATACGCTGAACAGTTACTTCAACGCGGCCTGCGCTATCGGCGGGCACACCCCACACATCCTGCGCGAAGCACTGAGTTGGCACATTAACCTGGAAGAAACCGGGCATATGCTCAAGGCTTGATTGATACAGATCCGAGCTGATGCAAACACAGTTTCGTCAGCTCGATTGCACAACCCTGACTTCTTGAAAAAACTGTACTGCTGTACCGGTCATTTCCTACCGAAAACTCCCATGCCAGCATCATAAAATACCAATTTCGCACCGTTTCAGTGCGCACAGGTACAGTTGCCCCATTTACGTACAGTACAGCACCTATAAACAGTTAACTGCCCCCTCACAATACAGGTGAACTGTATCTAGAGAGTGTTGCGTCGGAAGAGGATCATTGGCATCAGTTAAACCACTACCTAATCCCGCCACAAGCGGAAGGATGTCATCATGGAACGTACACTCAGTTCCGAACTGTTCTTCGAAGAAAAAGCTGTAAACACCCAGGCTTCCCTGCCTTTGCGCGTTCTCGCCAACCTGATGTTGTGGCAGCGCCGCATCTCCAGCCGCCACCAACTGGCTCGTCTGGATTCGCGTCTGCTGGCTGACGCTGGTATCAGCGAAGCTCAACGCTACGAAGAGCTGAGCAAGCCGTTCTGGCGCTAATTGGCGCCCGCTGGCCCTGACCCACCGGGTCCACTGCCAGCACTGATTTGTCAAAACAAAGCCCGCCCCGGGAGACCGGAGGCGGGCTTTGTTGTTTCCAGAGCTGCCTTTTTCCAGGCCAAACAGAAGCCGTTGATCCAGACAGGTACAGTTTAAAAAATATAACAGTTAAGCAGTACAATTAAGTGTTGGTGTATCTGTAACGGTCAAAGCAACTCGCCCACCATGGTGTTCCAGGACCTCATGAAAGGCGCTCACCATGGATACCCAACCTCCTTCTCTATGTAAACGGCTGTTACGCCGGACAGTTTCCACACTGGCCAAATGGATACGCCACGCCTACGAACGACGCCAACTGGCGCAGCTTGATCTTCGAGAACTCTCCGATGTCGGTATCAGCACGGGAGACCGAATGGCCGAGCTGTCCAAGCCATTCTGGCGAGACTAGACAGTCAAGAAGCTTTCCGAACGGATAAACAGCGGCTTAATATCCAGCCATAACGTGGCGAACCGTTTAGAACAGACGTCTGATCCCCAATGGTTGCCCCGCTCCACCTTATTCGTTCATCTAGAGGAGTCACCCCATGTCCCGTATTCGCCTGCTCAGCGCTGCAACCCTGTTGGCCCTGGCCACCAACGCCAGCGCGACCAGCTTCATCGTGACCACCGACTCCATAGTCGGCGCACTGAAGGCAACTTCCGACGCCACCTCCGATGCCACTTCGTCCCTGCGGGATAACAAAGTCGTGCGCGCCGCCCGTGACGACGCAGCCAGCTTCGTCGCCAGCGAAGGTGCCATCCGCGGTGTGAAGCTGGAAAGCGCGCTGGCCCAGATCCGCCAACAAGCGCCACAACTGCATACTGCCACTGACGCACAGCTGGCCCAGGCCATCCTGGCCATTTGAGCGCGCTGACACAAAGGGAGCGCCCGTCGCTCCCTGATGCCGTCGCGCTGGCTCTCGCCCGGGCATTACGCTAGCCTTGGCGCTCGCTTTCAGTTGTCGAGTCCCATGGCTTTTTCATACCGCCTGCTAATAGTCCCTGTGTTGTTTTGCGCCAGTTGGTCGCCACTGGCTTCGGCCTTTGACCTGACCATCCAAAGCACCGTCGCGAGTGCGTACGCCACCAGCAAGGTGACTTCCGCGCCTTTCGACCGGAAAGTAGTCGTGGCCGCCCAGGATGATGCCGCTGCATTTATCGCCACTGACGGCCAATGGCGGGGCGCACGGCTGGAATCCGCACTGGAATATCTGCGCCGCACCCAACCAAAACTTAACGCCAGTGACCTTGAACTGGCGCAAGCAATTCTCGTCCAATAATCATCTTTGTATTTCGGAGTCATTCCATGCGTAGCCCGCTGATCGCCGCCACCCTTGGCCTGCTGTTGTTGGCCGACGTTGCCCAGGCGCATACCTTGGTGGCCACCAGTAACATCATTGTTCGCGCCTCTGGCCGCACCATTGATTTCACCTCGGACACCACCACCTCCATCCGCGACTCCAAAGTCGTGCGCGAAGCCCACGATGACGCGGCCAGTTTCGTCGCCACCAACGGCGAGATTCGTGGCGCACAGTTGGAAGCGGCCTTCGACACCCTGCGCACCCGCCTGCCGGAAGCGCGCGATGCCAGTGACCAGACCCTCGCCGAAGCTATTCTCGCTCTGTGAGGCGCCTTGTCGCCTGGCTCCTGGCCGGGACTGTGCTGCTGTGTGCCAGCGCAGCTCAGGCCAGCCTGCAACTGCGGCTCAAGCCAGAAGGCTTGAGCCCGGCCGAACAGCAGGCCAGCCAGGCATTGCTTGATGAAGCGATGCGCGCATTGCCGCCGCGCTTTATCGAGCAGTTGGACCGGCGCATCGATGTCGGCTGGACCGACAAGATGCCCGAAAACGCTTACGGCCAGGCCTCCCTGGTGTCGGAACTGGACCTCAACCGCAACCTCCTGGCCAGCCTGACCGACGGCAGCGCCGCCACCCAGAAAACCAATCGCCCCCACGGCACCGTGCGCCGGGAAATGCTCGCCACCGTGCTGCATGAACTGACCCACATCTATGACCGTGCACGCCTCTGGTCCAAAGACGAACGCGCACTGATCCAGCGTTGCAGCCGCCAGAACAACATCACTGGCCTGATCGGCCTGCCCGATCAATGCCGTGGCCAGAATGACCGGCGCTTCACCCTCAGCGATGACCCGCGCCTGCTGGACCTGGCGGGCTGGCCGCAATATGTCGGCCGTCGCGGTGAACGCGAACAACACAACCGTCAGGTCGCGCGCAGCCCGGACATCTACGAAACCACCAATCCGCTGGAATTCGTAGCCGTCAATATGGAGTATTTCCTCCTCGACCCAAGCTATGCCTGCCGGCGCCCCGCGCTGTTCCGCTATTACAAGGAACACTTCGGCTGGGCCCCGCCCGAACAAGACACTTGCGCCAAGACCTACGCGTTTCTCAACGCCGGCAATGATTTTGCCAAGACACCGTTGGGCCACGTCGACCCGGAGCGGGTCTACGAGATCGACTACCTGCTGGCCGAAGCCAACCAGAACTTGGTAAGCCGCTGGGGCCACAGTATGCTGCGCCTGGTGATCTGCGCGCCGGGCCGACCCCGTGGGCCGGACTGCCGGCTCGACCTGGACCAGCACCTCGTGCTGTCCTACCGGGCGTTCGTCGGTGACGTACAGTTGTCCAGCTGGGATGGCCTGGTGGGCAAGTACCCGTCACGGCTGTTCGTGTTGCCATTGGCTCAGGTGATCGACGAATACACCAAGACCGAACTACGCGGCCTGGCGTCCGTGCCCTTGAAACTGTCGCGCCAAGAGATCAACAACACCGTCGAGCACGCCGCTGAAATGCACTGGAGCTATGACGGCAACTATTACTTCCTGTCCAACAACTGCGCGGTCGAAAGCCTGAAGCTGCTGCGCAGCGGCAGCGCCAACCCGCAACTGACCGGCCTGGACAACATCACCCCCAACGGCCTGCTGGAAGTGCTGCAAGCCCGTGGCCTGGCGGATACCAGCGTACTCAACGACAAACGCGAGGCCATGCGCCTGGGGTATCACTTCGACTCCTTCCGCGAACGCTACCAGGCGATGTTCGACGTGCTGCGCAAACACTTGCCGATCAAACAGACCCAGGTTGAAGACTGGCTGTCTCTCAGTGCCGAACAGCGCCGCCAGTGGTTCGACCAGGCCGACCTGCGCACCAGCGCCGCACTGCTGCTGCTGGAGCAAGCGAGCTTTCGCAAACAGCTGATGCTGGCCCAGGACGAAGTCAAACAACGTTACCTCGGTGCACGCGAGCTGAAAAACGGCGGCATGGAGAAAGCCAACGCCACACTGCAGCAGATCCTCGCCAACAGTGGCTTCCTCAGCCGCCCGGCGGAATTGCTCGGCAGCGGCGGCTACGGTCTGCCGCAACCTTCGGAAGCCAAGCGCCTGGAATCGGAAAGCGCCGAGCGCCAGAAGCAGTTGCAATCGCTTACCGGCGAGCTGGATAAAGAGGTGAGGGCGCTGCTGGAACCGTCCCGCGCGGCTGAGATTGCGGCGTGCGAAGCCAACCTGAAGCAGGTCGGTGAACACCTGCGCAAACTGCACAAAGCAGCGGGCGGCCTTGAGCTGCCCTGACGTACCCGGGATAAACACATTTGAAATGTGTACGTCTGAAGACCGTGCATCTTCCCACCACCAACTGTTTTGCCAACGAAAGCTGGCTGAAAGCTTACGCGTCTAGGATCGCCTCCAACTGCCGGCAACAGACCGGCTGTACACAACAACAATGGTGATCCCCGATGTCCGTCCGTACCCGCCTGTTCGTCCCAACTCCACCCGTACGCCTCGTGCCTTTCGTTCTGCGCTGACCCACCCCGGTTCGCCATTCCCTAGCCGCGCTACGCCTGGAGTATTCCTATGCTGACTTTCCTTGGCTTTGCCATGGTCATCACGTTCATGTTCCTGATCATGACCAAGCGCCTGTCCGCGCTGATCGCCCTGATCATCGTGCCTATCCTGTTCGCGCTGTTCGGCGGTTTCGCACCGAAGATCGGCCCGATGATGCTCGAAGGCATCACCAAGCTCGCGCCCACCGGCGTGATGCTGATGTTCGCCATCCTCTACTTTGCCCTGATGATCGACTCCGGCCTGTTCGACCCGGCCGTGCGCAAGATCCTCAAGATGGTCAAGGGCGATCCGCTGAAGGTATCGGTCGGCACCGCCGTGCTGGCCCTGGTGGTGTCCCTCGACGGTGACGGCGCCACCACTTACATGATCTGCGTGGCCGCCATGCTGCCGCTGTACCAGCGCATCGGCATGAGCCCGCGGATCATGGCCGGCCTGATCATCCTCGCTGGTGGCGTGATGAACATGACGCCCTGGGGTGGCCCGACCGCCCGCGCCGCCAGTGCGCTGCACGTGGACCCCTCGGATATTTTCGTACCGATGATCCCGGCGATGGCCGCCGGTGTGGTCGCGATCCTGGTGATTGCCTACATGTACGGCAAGCGCGAACGTGCGCGCCTGGGTGAACTGCACCTGCAAGTCGACGAGATCGACCACAGCGAAATCAGCGTGTCGCAATACCCGGATGCCCGCCGTCCGAAGCTGATCTGGTTCAACGGCGCCCTGACCCTGGCCCTGATGTGCACGCTGATCGCCGGCTTGTTGCCGCTGCCGGTGCTGTTCATGGTGGCATTCAGTATTGCCATGATCGTCAACTACCCGTGCCTGCAACAGCAGAAAGACCGCGTCGCCGCCCACGCCGGCAGCGTATTGGCCGTGGTGGGGTTGATCTTCGCCGCAGGGATCTTCACCGGTATCCTGTCGGGCACCGGCATGGTCGATGCCATGTCCAAGAGCCTGCTGGCCGTCATTCCGGAAGCCATGGGCCCTTACCTGGCGGTGATCACCGCGCTGGTGAGCATGCCGTTCACCTTCTTCATGTCCAACGATGCGTTCTACTACGGCGTACTGCCAGTACTGGCTGAAGCCGCCAGCCACTACGGCATCACCGCCGTGGAAATGGCCCGCGCGTCCATCGTTGGTCAGCCCGTGCACTTGCTAAGCCCGCTGGTACCGTCGACCTACCTGCTGGTGGCCCTGGCCGGTATCGAATTTGGCGATCACCAGCGCTTCACCCTGAAGTGGGCAGTGCTGGTGTGCCTGTGCATAATGTTCGCCGCATTGCTGATGGGGATTTTTCCTCTATTCAGCACTCTATAATCGTACAACCCACTGCGCCGACCTATCTGCCGGCGCGGTTTAACACTTGCTCAAAGGAATACACATGGAATGGCTGACCAATCCGGAAATCTGGATTGCCTTCTTCACCCTGACGGCCCTCGAGATCGTCCTGGGCATCGATAACATCATCATGATTTCGATCCTGGTCAGCCGCATGCCCAAGCATATGCAGGCACGCACCCGGATCTTCGGCCTGGCCCTGGCCATGGTCACGCGCATCCTGTTGCTGTTGTCGATCACCTGGGTCATGCGCCTGACCGACGATCTGTTCGTGGTCTTCGGCCAAGGCATTTCCGGCCGCGACCTGATCCTGTTCTTCGGTGGCCTGTTCCTGCTGTGGAAAAGCTCCCAGGAGATGTACCACGCTCTGGAAGGCGAAGACGAAACCCACGACGAACCCAAGGGCGCCGGTGGCAAGTTCATCTACACCATCATCCAGATCGCGATCATCGACATCGTGTTCTCCCTGGACTCGGTGATCACCGCCGTGGGCATGGTCTCCCATGTACCCGTCATGGTTGCCGCGATCATCGTTGCGGTACTGGTGATGATGCTGGCTGCCGGCACCATCAGCGACTTTATCGACAAGCACCCGTCGTTGAAGATGCTGGCGCTGTCGTTCCTGCTGGTGGTGGGTACCGTGCTGATCGCCGAATCCTTCGATGTGCACGTGCCAAAAGGCTACGTCTACTTCGCCATGGCGTTCTCGCTGGCGGTGGAAGCGGTCAACATCAAGATGCGTACCGCCATCGCGAAAAAGAAGAAACAGCAGGACCCTGTGAAACTGCGCAAGGATATTCCGGGTCAATAAACCCGAGCCAGACAAAAAAGGGGCTTTTATAAGCCCCTTTTTTTCATCCGCAAAAAGTTGATTTCATGACAGTTTTGTTTCAATCCCCACTTTAGCTATGCGATGCTGGCGCCGAGCCCATTCGCCAACTACAGCTTAACTACAAGACGTAGAACGGCACGCGGCAACTTTCCTTCGCTCCTGTTGGAGCGCACCCACACGGGGGGCCGAGCATGCTGACCTTGCTCAATCTGCTTTCCGCCGTGACCCTGCTTATCTGGGGCACGCACATCGTCCGTACCGGCATCCTGCGGGTCTACGGTTCCAACCTGCGTCAGGTCATCGGGCAGAACATGTCCAAGCGCTGGCTGGCATTTGTCGCCGGGATCCTGGTGACCGCCATGGTGCAGAGCAGCAACGCCACGGCGATGCTGGTGACGTCCTTTGTCGGCCAGGGCCTGATGGGGCTGATGCCCGCCCTGGCGACCATGCTCGGCGCCGACGTCGGTACCGCGCTGATGGCGCGGGTGCTGACGTTCGACCTGTCCTGGCTGTCGCCGTTGCTGATCTTTCTTGGGGTGATCTTCTTCCTGTCGCGCAAACAGACGCGGGCAGGGCAGTTGGGCAGGGTCGGGATCGGCCTCGGGCTGATCATTCTCGCGCTGCAATTGATCGTCGAAGCCGCCGGGCCGATTACCCACGCGCAGGGCGTGAAAGTACTGTTCGCCTCGCTGACCGGCGACATTTTGCTCGATGCCCTGGTCGGCGCCTTGTTCGCGATGATTTCCTACTCCAGCCTCGCTGCCGTCCTACTGACCGCCACCCTGGCCGGCGCCGGGGTGATCGGCTTGCACGTGGCCATCGGCCTGGTGATCGGCGCCAACATTGGCAGCGGTGTGCTGGCCTTCCTAAGCACCAGCATGCAGAACGCCGCCGGTCGCCAGGTCGCGCTGGGCAGCCTGCTGTACAAACTGATCGGCCTGCTGCTGATCATTCCGGTGCTTGACCCGCTGGTGCTGTGGATGGACGGCCTGGACTACAGCGCACAAGGCATGGTCATCACCTTTCACCTGCTCTACAACGTCAGCCGCTGCCTGATCCTGCTGCCCACTATCAGTCCGATGGCCAAGCTGTGCGCCTGGTTGCTGCCGGAGCGGGATGAGGTCAACGGCAAGGCCAAACCGCGCCACCTGGACCTCACAGCCCTGACCACGCCGAGTCTGGCGCTGGCCAACGCCGCACGGGAAACCCTGCGCCTGGGTGATCTGATCGACAACATGCTCACCGCCATGCAGGAAGTGCTGCGCGGCAAACAAACCGCCATCACCCAGGAAATGCGCAGCCTCAGCGATGACGTCGAGGCACTCTACAGCGCGATCAAACTCTACCTGGCGCAAATGCCCCGCGAAGACCTCAGCGAACAGGACAGCCGCCGCTGGGCGGAAATCATCGAGCTGTCGATAAACCTGAAACTGGCCGGTGACCTGATCGAGCGCATGCTGCGCAAAGTCCAGCAGCAGAAAACCTCGCAGCGTCGCCAATTCTCCGAAGTCGGCCTGGAAGAACTCACCGGCCTGCACAGCCAGTTGATCGCCAACCTGCGCCTGGGGCTATCGGTATTCCTCAGTGCCGACCCGGAAAGCGCCCGCCAATTGCTGCGTGAAAAACGCCGCTTCCGCGCCCAGGAGCGCCGCCTGGCCCACGCTCACGTCAGCCGCCTGCAACGCAAGATCGTGCAGAGCCTGGAGACCAGCTCGCTGCATCTGGAGCTGATTGCCGATATGAAACGCTTGAACTCGTTGTTTTGCAGCAGTGCTTATGTAGTCTTGGAAACGTCCGACACCGGCGCACTCTCCGCCGAAGATATTGCCGACATCACACATTCGCCCTGAACGTACGATGGCCCGTGAAGTCAGTTAAAGCTGACCTCACTCGCCAGGAAGCTAGTTATGCGTCGCCTGTTGTTCGCTTGCCTGCTCATGGGTTCTGCCCACGTCTTCGCCTTTGACCGCCTGCAGGTCGAGGGCTACACCTTGCCCAACGGCCTGCAATTGTTGCTTAAACCGGGCACCGAACGTGGCCATGTGGCGATTCGCCTGGTTGTCGGCGTAGGCCTGGACGACTTCAGTTGCGAAGAAAAGGAACTGCCGCACCTGCTCGAACACTTGCTGTTCAGCGGCCTAGACGGCGGCGGCGAAGGCGAGCTGGAAGACCGCATGCAGGCCCTGGGTGGTGAATGGAACGCCTACACCAGCAACGCCGACACCACCTTTGTGATCGAGGCGCCCGCGCAAAACCAGCGCAAGGTGCTGGACCTGCTGCTGGCGATCATCACTCGCACCGAGTTGACCGACGCCAATATCAACGCGGCCAAGCGGGTGGTCGAACGCGAAGACGGCGGCCATTACTCTCACCTGCAACGCCTGCTCGACCGCCAGGACCTGGGCCACACCGCCAGTAATCAGTTGGCGGTGGAGCTGGGGCTCAAATGCGCCGAACGCGCCGAGGTCGATCACCTGACCCGCGATCAACTGGAGGCGCTACGCAAAAATTGGTACGCCCCCAACAACATGACCCTGATCATCGTCGGCGACCTCGACAAACTGCTGCCCGCCTACCTGGAACGCACCTACGGCCAACTGGACCCGATCGAACCCAGCGAGCATCCGGCGCTGCCGCAAATCCAGCACGCCGCCGCCAGCCACCGCGACCTGATCCACGGCTGGGTGGGTGACAGTGCCAAACTGCACTGGCTGTTCCCCGAGCCGGTGCTGGACGACCAGCATGATGAAACCTACGACCTGCTCAAGGATTACCTGGACTGGGCGTTGTACCGCCAACTACGCCTCAAGCATGGGTTGTCCTACGGCCCCTGGAGCGAGCGCGAAGTGCTCGGCGGCGTTGGCTTCCTCAGCCTGAATGCCGACCTGGAGCGGGACAACCTCGCCGAAGCCGAGCAGGTGTTGCAAGACCTCAAGGCGCAACTGCTCAAGGACGGCCTTGACCCAACGGTATTTGCCCGCCTGAAACAGGCCGCCATCGCCCGCCAGGCCTGGGCCGTGCAGGGCAACAGCGCGCTGGCCGATTATTACTGGAGCGCCTCAGGCGATTATGACAATGGCCACTTCAGCGACCCGGTCAAACGCATCAAGGCCGTGAGCCTGGAGCAGACCGGCCAGGCCATGCGCGAGTTACTAAAGCAACCGAGTTACTGGCGCATCGAGAAACCGCTGTTGAGTTACGACATGCTCAGCTGGATCGGCGCCGGCGTGCTCGGGCTGATTGCGATTGCGTTGATCGGCGTGCGCAGTTATCGCAAACGGATCGCGTAATGAGGCACCGAACCCTGGGCTAAGACGTTATTCTGTCTGGGATTTTTTCCTATAAAGACTGCGAACCGCCGAATGCAAAACCTGACCCGCTTAATCACCCGCATCCTTGAACTGATGAAGCGCTACCCAGGGGTGATAGCACTCGGCGGTTTTATCTCGGGTGTGTGCAGCTTCATCCTGGTGGATCGCCAGCAGGGCATGGCCAGTTGGATCGCAGTGATCATGCTGGTGAGCTGGCTGTGGCTGATGCTGGAAAACAGCTTTACCCAGCTGTTCACCAAAGTCTTCAAACGCGAGATACCCGAACCCCTGCTGCGCTACGCGACCCAGATGATCCACCAGGAAAGTCTGTTCTTTGTGCTGCCGTTCTTTTTCGTCACCACTGCCTGGAACAGCGGCCAATCCGTGTTCACCGGCCTACTCGGCGCGGCCGCGCTGGTGTCGATCGTCGACCCGCTGTACTACAAATGGCTGGCACCCAAGCGCTCGCTGTTCCTCGCGTTGCACACCCTGACCTTGTTCGCCGCGCTGCTCACTGCGTTGCCAATCATCCTGCACCTGACTACGGCCGAAAGTTACAAACTCGCCCTCGGCGTGGCCATGGCCTTGTCGATTCCAAGCCTGGCAGTGAGCCTACCGCTGCGCAGCCTCAAAGGCTGGGCGATGTTGCTCGGGGTGACGGCCGCCATTGGTTGTGCGGGGTGGTTCCTGCGCAGTTGGGTACCGCCAGCCACCTTGTGGATGACCGAAGTGGCGATCAGCACCCAGTTGCAGGACCGCACCCCAGGCGACGATCTCAAGGAGGTCAACGCCAGCCAACTGCGCAGCACCGGGCTCTACGCCTACACCGCGATCAACGCGCCGCGCGGCCTGGACGAGCGCATCTACCACGTGTGGAAATTCAACGGCAAAGAGGTCGACCGCATCGCTCTGGACATCCACGGCGGGCGCAAGGAAGGCTACCGCGCCTGGACCCACAAGCAGAACTTCCCGCCCGAAGCGGTAGGGCGCTGGCAAGTCCAGGTGTTGACGGAGGACGGCCAGGTGATCGGCGTGCTGCGTTTTAAAGTGACGGACACAGCACAAACCGACAACCCAAAGTAGGCAGGATCGTGCTATTACGTAGGAATTGTGGATAGCCAAACAAGCTCGGAGCTTATGACCAGTAGTACCACGGCCGGCGCAGCCCACCTCGATACGTCCACCGCTCCCCCGTTACTGCGGATTACAGGGGACTGGACGCTTGCCCACTACGCAAACCTGAAGAAGCTGTCGGACAAGCTCGACGGCCAATACGACGCCGGCGCGCGCATCGACCTCAATGGCCTCGGCGCCCTGGATACCGCCGGTGCCTCACTGCTGGTGGAGCTGCTGGGGCCCACCCGTATCGAACAATCCGCCGAGCAGACCGACTGCAGCCTGTCCGCCGCCGACCGCGCGCTGCTCAAGACCGTCTACCGCTCCCTCAACGATTTTTGCGTGCCGGACAAAGCACCGGAAGAAGCCACCGGCATTCAGGTGCTGGCGCGTATCGGCGGGGCCGTGGACAAGGTCTGGCAAGACAGCAAGCAATTGCTGGGCTTTATCGGCCTGATCCTAGAAACCTTCGCCCGGGGCATTTTCCGGCCCAAGCGCTGGCGCGTGACGCCGATGGTCGCTCACCTTGAGCAGGTCGGCCTCGACGCCGCGCCCATCGTCGCCTTGCTGACCTTTCTGGTGGGCGCCGTGGTGGCGTTCCTCGGCGCTACGGTGCTCAAGAGTTTTGGCGCGACTATTTTCACCGTCGACCTGGTGGCGTTCTCCTTCCTACGGGAATTCGGCGTATTGCTCACCGCCATCCTGATCGCCGGCCGTACCGCCAGCGCCTTTACCGCGCAAATCGGCTCGATGAAAGCCAATGAAGAAATCGACGCCATCCGCACCCTGGGCCTGGACCCGATGGAATTGCTGGTGTTGCCGCGCGTGCTGGCGTTGCTGGTGGCGCTGCCGATGCTGACGTTTATGGCGATGCTGGCGGGGATCGTTGGCGGCGGCGTGGTCTGCGCCGTGGCCCTGGACATCTCGCCGGCGATGTTCCTCTCGCTGTTGCAATCGGACATTGGCGTGCAGCACTTCCTGGTCGGCATGGTAAAAGCCCCCTTCTTCGCCTTCCTGATCGCCGCCATCGGTTGTCTGGAAGGCTTCAAGGTCAGCGGCAGCGCCGAATCGGTCGGCGCCCACACCACCTCCAGCGTGGTGCAATCGATCTTTGTGGTGATCGTGCTGGACGCGGTTGCCGCGTTGTTCTTCATGGAGATGGGCTGGTGAGTCGTCTACACCGTGCGCCCACCGAGGCGGTGATTGAAGTGCGTGGCCTGTGCAATCGCTTTGGCAGCCAGCGCGTGCACGAGAATCTCGACCTGGATTTATACAAGGGCGAGATCCTTGCGGTGGTCGGCGGCTCCGGCAGCGGCAAGTCGGTGCTGCTGCGCAGCATCGTCGGCCTGCGCCGGCCCAGTGAAGGCGAAGTGCGGGTGTTCGGTAAGAACCTGCCGAGCTTGCCGGAACATGAGCGCTCGCTGGTGGAACGGCGCTTTGGCGTACTGTTCCAGAAGGGCGCGCTGTTTTCCTCGCTGACGGTGACCGAGAACGTGGCGCTGCCGCTGATCGAACATGCAGGGCTCAGCCGCCGTGATGCCGAGCACCTGGCTGCGGTAAAGCTGGCGTTGGCCGGGCTGCCGCTGTCAGCGGCCGACAAATACCCCGCGTCATTGTCCGGCGGCATGATCAAGCGCGCAGCCCTGGCACGCGCGCTGGCGCTAGACCCGGACATCCTGTTTCTCGACGAACCCACCGCCGGCCTCGACCCGATTGGTGCGGCGCAATTCGATCAACTGATCCTGACCCTGCGTGACGCGCTGGGCTTGAGCGTGTTCCTGGTCACCCATGACCTGGACACGCTCTACACCATCACCGACCGTGTGGCGGTGCTGGCGCAGAAGAAGGTGCTGGTGGCCGATGCCATCGATGTCGTCTCGGAAACGAACGACGCCTGGATTCACGAATATTTCCACGGCCCCCGAGGCCGCGCGGCATTGGATGCCGCTCAACCGCTCAACGAGGTATGACATGGAAACCCGAGCCCATCATGTGATGATCGGTCTGTTCAGCGTGATCGTGGTGGTCGGCGCGATGCTGTTTGGCCTGTGGCTGGCCAAATCCAGCGTCGACAGCGCCTTCCAGGATTACGAAGTGATCTTCAACGAGGCGGTCAGCGGCCTGTCCCAGGGCAGCTCGGTGCAGTACAGCGGGATCAAGGTGGGCGATGTCATCAGCCTGCGCCTGGACCCCAAGGACCCGCGCCGCGTACTCGCGCGCATCCGCCTGGCCGGCCAGACGCCGATCAAGGAAGACACCCAGGCCAAACTCGCGCTGACCGGCATCACCGGCACGTCGATCATCCAACTCAGCGGCGGCACCCCGCAAAGCCCGGAGCTCAAGGGCAAGGACGGCAACCTGCCGGAGATCATCGCCTCGCCATCGCCTATCGCGCGGTTGCTGAATAACAGCAACGACCTGATGACCAGCATCAACCTGCTGCTGCACAACGCCAATGACATGTTCTCTGCGGAAAACGTCGACCGCATCAGTAAAACCCTGGACAACCTGCAGCAAACCACCGGTGCCATTGCCGATCAGCGCGGCGACATCAAGGTGGTGATGCAGCAACTGATGCAGGTGAGCAAACAGGCCAGCGCCGCCCTGGAGCAGACCACGGTGCTGATGCGTAATGCCAACGGTTTGCTCAACGATCAAGGCAAACAGGCCTTTGGCAGCGCCGAACAGGCGATGAAATCCCTTGAGCAAAGCACCGCCACCATCAATACCTTGCTGACCAACAACAAGGACTCGGTGAACAGCGGCATGCAGGGCCTCAACGAACTGGCGCCGGCGGTGCGTGAACTGCGCGAAACCCTCGGCTCACTGCGCGCCATCTCCCGCCGCCTGGAAGCCAACCCCAGCGGTTACCTGCTGGGCAGCGACAAGAACAAGGAGTTCACGCCATGAAGCGTGCTTACCAAATGATCGCCCCTGTGGCCCTGGCGCTGATCAGCGCATGCTCGATCCTGCCCAAGGCGGATCCGTCGGACGTGTACCGACTGCCCTCGGCCCAGGCCGTCAACCAGCAGGGAGCGCCGGTCAGCTGGTCGCTGCGTCTGGCCAAGCCGCAGACCAGTGAGTTTCTCGACAGCGCGCGCATCGCCGTGGTGCCCAACGGCGATTTGATCAGCAGCTATGCGAACTCACGCTGGAGCGACCCGGCGCCGGTGCTGTTGCGTAATCGCCTGATGGACGGTTTCCAAGGTGATGGGCGCGTGACGCTGTTGAGCACCGACGACACCAACCTGCAGGCCGACTATGAGCTGGGCGGGCAGTTGCAGGCGTTTCAGAGTGAGTACCGCGGCAGTGCGGTAGAGGTGGTGATCCGCCTCGACGCACGCCTGGTGCGTGGGAGTGATCAGCGGATTATTGCCAGCCGGCGGTTTGAAGTGCACCAGCCGGTGACTGATACCAAAGTGCCGGCGGTGGTGGCCGGGTTTGGGTTGGCGGGAGATCAGTTGAACAGGCAGGTGGTGGAGTGGGTTGTTCAGCAGGGCAACGGGGCGGGGAAACGCTGAGGGCCTCATCGGGGGCAAGCCCCCTCCCACATTTTGAGTGTATTCACAGATCAACATGTGGGAGGGGGCTTGCTCCCGATAGCAATCCAAGCCTCAGCCAAAGAACCAGTAGCACACCGCAATCGCCGCCACCACACCGGCAAATTCAGCCAGCAACGCGCACCCTACGGCATGCCGCGCCCGCTGGATGCCCACCGAGCCGAAGTACACCGCCAACACATAAAAGGTGGTTTCCGTACTGCCCTGAATCGTCGCCGCCACCAACGCCGGGAAGCTGTCCACACCCTGGGTCTGCATGGTCTCGATCAACATCGCCCGGGCCGCGCTGCCGGAGAATGGCTTGACCATTGCGGTCGGCAGGGCGTCGACAAAACGCGTGTCCATGCCGGTCCAGGCCACCACATGGCGAATACCTTCGAGGCCCAGATCCAGCGCGCCGGAGGCACGTAATACGCCCACCGCACACAACATCGCCACCAGGTACGGCAACAGGTTCTTGGCGACATCGAAACCTTCCTTGGCCCCTTCGACAAACGCCTCGTACACCTTCACCTTGCGCAATGCACCGATCAGCAGGAACAGCATGATCAGGCCGAACAACGTCAGGTTGCCGAGGATCGACGACAGCCCGGCCAATGCGGTGGCCGAGAGGGTCGCCAGCAGGGCCATGAACCCACCCAGTACCAATGCGCCGGGAATCAGGTAGGCGAGCACCACCGGGTCCCACAGCCGCAGGCGCTGCATCACCGCCACCGACAGCAGGCCCACCAATGTGGACGCACTGGTGGCCAGCAGGATCGGCAGGAATACCAGCGTCGGATCGGGCGCACCTTGCTGGGCGCGATACATGAAGATCGTCACCGGCAACAGGGTCAGGGAGGATGCATTGAGCACCAGGAACAGGATCTGCGCGTTAGTCGCCGTGTTCGGGATGGGATTGAGTTCTTGCAGTGCCTTCATGGCCTTCAGGCCGATAGGTGTTGCTGCGTTATCCAGGCCCAAGCCGTTGGCGGCAAAGTTAAGGGTGATCAGGCCGATAGCGGGGTGACCGGCCGGCACTTCCGGCATCAAGCGCAAGAACAGCGGGCCAAGGGCCTTGGCCAGCCATTCGACAATCCCGGCTTTTTCGGCGATACGCAAAAAGCCCAGCCATAACGTCAGGGTGCCGAACAGCAGCACCATCACTTCCACCGACAATTTGGCCATGGCGAAAATGCTTTCAACCATCGCCGCAAAAATCCCGGCGTTACCGCCGACCAGCCATTGCGCCAGTGCTGACACCATTGCCACGACAAAGAAGCCAAGCCACAGGCCATTGAGCATCAGTTGAATCCCCCGAAAGATGGGGCGAATGATAGCGGGGCTGACAGAAACGACAAACCCCGGATTTCCCGGGGTTTGTTTTGTTCAGCCGTTATCAGCCGCGGCTGACTTCACCGGCCGGCAGCGCCTGCTTGGTGCGCCAGTGCGGCAGGGAGTTCCAGTAGCGCTCGCCCTTGGCGTCGTCGTACATGCCTTCCCAACGGGAGATGACCAGCACGGCCAAGGCGTTGCCGATCACGTTCAGTGCGGTACGGGCCATGTCCATGATGCGGTCGACACCGGCGATGAACGCCAAGCCTTCCAGCGGGATGCCGACGCTGCCCAGGGTGGCCAGCAGCACCACGAAGGACACGCCCGGCACACCGGCGATGCCTTTGGAAGTGACCATCAGGGTCAATACCAGCATCAATTGCTGGCCGATCGACAAGTCGATGCCATACAGCTGGGCGATAAAGATCGCCGCGATGCTCTGGTACAGGGTCGAACCGTCGAGATTGAACGAGTAGCCGGTCGGTACCACGAAGCTGCAGATGGCCTTTGGCGCGCCGTAGGCTTCCATCTTCTCGATCACACGCGGCAGAACAGTCTCGGAACTGGCGGTGGAGTAGGCCAGCACCAGCTCGTCCTTGAAGATGCGCATCAGCTTGAGGATCGAGAAGCCAAACAGGCGGGCGATCAGGCCCAGCACCGCAAAGGCGAAGAACAGGATGGCGACGTAAACCAGGATAACCAGCTTGGCCAGCGGCAGCAGCGAGGCGAAGCCGAAGTTGGCCACGGTCACCGCAATCAGCGCGAATACGCCGATGGGGGCGTACTTCATGATCATGTGGGTGACTTTGAACATACTCTCGGACACGCCCTGGAACATGGTCACCAGCGGCTCGCGCAGCTCCGGCTTGAGGCTCGACAAGCCCAGGCCAAACAGCACCGAGAAGAAGATGATCGGCAGCATCTCGCCACGGGCTACAGCGGCGAAGATGTTAGACGGGATCAGGTTGAGGATGGTCTGGATGAACGCATGCTCATGCTGCACCTCGGCGGCGGTCGCCTGGTACTTGGATATATCGACGGTACCCAGGGTACTCATGTCGATGCCTGCGCCCGGATGGAACAGGTTGGCCAGCAGTAGCCCGACCACGATAGCGATGGTGGTGACCACTTCGAAGTAAAGAATGGTTTTGACGCCGATACGCCCGAGCTTTTTCGCGTCACCAACACCGGCAATGCCGACGATCAGTGAGGAAATCACAATCGGGATCACGATCATCTTGATCAGGCGGATAAAGATATCGCCCGCTGGCTGCAACACATTGCTGATCCACCAGGCCTTTTCAGCGCTGAAATGGTTGAGCACTGCACCGATTGCAATCCCCAGCACCAAACCGATGAGGATCTGCCAGGCGAGGCTTAGCTTTGCCTTCTTCATGTCATTACCCTTACTTCAAGTGAACTTAAGGCAAATGCGCCAGCTGGAACGCTCGAAAGCGAAAAAGTGTGTGCATCTGCCTCCATGAAAGGTCACCGCAGCGTGGCCGAAATGGCTTACTGGCAGGCGAAAAAAGGCGCAACTATTCCCATGCAAGGGGACGACGTCTAATGCCGTAAACGCCTACCCCATGCCGAATCGGCATGACTTTTTTTCATAATAACTGTCCGAACGGTCAGTTCAAATGTGACATTTTGTCCGGTGAATATGCCGTGAACCGGCCAGTTCAGGCTCGCGCAGAGATTCTGAACGTCTTGGGGAGGATGGCAGAAATACCCGAGAGCTCTGCCGTCGAGCGTCGGAAACGTCCTATAGCGCGAGCAAAACTTTCTCGATAGATGGTCGCCCTGACACACCAAGTAATGGTTGGTAACAGGCGAAAGGGGAATTTGCAGCTATGGGCGGCATACGAGGCGGGAATGAGAGTGATAAGCCCGCCGCAAGTTCAGCAAGCCGTGGGCTTGTGAACCTGCGTCGCAGCTTTTCACCTGACCTGGCCCTTGCGCAGGCACTCCCTGTGCCCGTAGGTCACGCCGATCTCAATTGATCAGAACAACCCGGCCCCCTGGTCATGCATCCCCCTTGGCGGGGGATGCAGACAGAAAGAAGCGAGGGGCTTCTTTCTATGGACGCTGATCGCGCAGACGACAGACCCGTCAGACGCAACCTAGTACCAATTCGGATCTTTCTTCAGCTGCTCCATCAGCAGCTTCTGCATGCCTTCGTCCGGCTTACCGATAAACCGGTAATCGGCATGCCGCGTCGGAGACTTGTCCGCCGGCAAACCGGCAGGGACTTCCACCAACATGGCGTAGGCATCTTCCTTGTCGAGGCTGAAGGCCACGATCAGGCGCTTGTTAAGGCACGTATCCGCAGTTTCGCAGAGCGGCCCCACCAAGTACTTATCGCCATCTTCTTCCACGGCATTCATCTGCTCGGCCGTGCCCGACAGGTTCAAGACCCATTCCGGCAGGCGCTCTTCTTTCTTCACCACGCCTTGCCAGGTCTCGCGGTACTGCGGATCCGCGCTGAGCAGTTCGTTGGCCCGCGACTGACCGTCATTGGCGGCCATCGCGAAGCCGCTGCCGCCCAAGAGCACAGCGGCAGCAATCGCTTTGAGGGACAAAGTGGTCATTTTCAGCCTCGGCCGCGACGACCAAAGAAGAACGAAGCAATGAACATCACCAGGAAGACCACAAACAGAATCTTGGCGATACCCGTGGCGGTGCCCGCGATACCACCGAAGCCCAGGACTGCGGCCACAATGGCGATGATCAGAAATGTGATTGCCCAACTCAACATGGTGATTCTCCTTACGCTTCTATAAAAGGTAACAGCTGTGATGCCGTTCAGGCGCTCAACACAAGCGTCCGACGTTTTTGCCTAGAACACCCAACGCTCTTGGGTTGGCAGCTCGCCCAGGGTGGAGTCCTGATCGGCCACTCTCAATTGCTTGGCGGTCACATCGGCAGAAACGCTCCCGACGGCACGGCTCTCAATGGAACTGAAATGGGTCTGGGTCATTACCGGACGTTCGAATTGCGGGGCTTGGGGCTGACTCTGCTGCCAATGTTGCATCTGCTGGCCTGCAATCAGCGTGACCATCAGGGCCAGGCTGGCAAACAGCCCCTGTTGCATACGCAGTGGCGATACACGCAGTTGGCTGAGGTGTTGGCGAGTCATGCTGCTTTTCTCCCGCATTCTGATTATTCGTTCATGACGCTCTTGAGAGAGGTATTGCAGAGCGCATGCCAGCTTTTTTACAAAATAAAAACCATTAAAATCAATAGCTTATAAATTAAGGCTCAACTGGCGGCGCAGCATCCTGCACGATCCACCGCTACAGGCCGTGCGAAATGCACGATGGCCAGCGGTCGGGTCAAAGGATCGAATGCGCGGGTTGAGTTGCCGAAGTGGCAAGACGGCATGAAAACGCCATCAGACGGGGCTTTGTAGGAAGACTTGCAGATAGCTGCACGACGTTGCTTTTTATCGATCAGAATAAACCATGCAACTTGCCCGATTATTCCGGGACTAAACACCATCATTCATAGTTAAGGAGCGCGGGACAGATGGAATCAGCCAAGGAACTTCAAGGCCGTATTCTTTTAGTGGATGACGAGTCCGCGATCCTCCGCACCTTCCGTTATTGCCTGGAAGATGAAGGCTACACCGTCGCCACCGCCAACAGCGCCGCCCAGGCCGATGCCCTGATGCAACGCCAGGTGTTCGACCTGTGCTTCCTGGACCTGCGCCTGGGTGAAGACAATGGCCTGGATGTGTTGGCCCAGATGCGGATCCAGGCGCCGTGGATGCGTGTGGTGATCGTCACCGCCCATTCCGCCGTCGATACCGCCGTGGACGCGATCCAGGCGGGTGCCGCCGACTACCTGGTCAAGCCTTGCAGCCCCGACCAACTTCGCCTGGCCACCGCCAAACAGCTGGAAGTGCGCCAGCTTTCCGCACGCCTGGAAGCATTGGAGGGCGCCGTCCGCCAGCAGAAGGACGGCCTCGATTCCCATAGCCCGTCGATGATGGTTGTGCTGGAAACCGCACGCCAAGTGGCGGGCACCGATGCCAATATCCTGATCCTCGGCGAATCCGGCACGGGTAAAGGCGAATTGGCCCGGGCCATTCACGGCTGGAGCAAGCGCTCGAAGAAATCCTGCGTGACCATCAACTGTCCGTCGCTGACGGCAGAACTGATGGAAAGCGAGCTGTTCGGCCATAGCCGTGGCGCCTTTACCGGTGCCAGTGAGAGCACGTTGGGCCGGGTCAACCAGGCGGACGGCGGTACGCTGTTTCTCGACGAGATCGGCGACTTTCCCCTCACACTGCAACCCAAGTTGCTGCGATTTATCCAGGACAAGGAATATGAGCGCGTGGGCGACCCGGTCACCCGGCGTGCCGATGTACGTATCCTGGCCGCCACCAACCTGAACCTGGAAGACATGGTGCGCGATGGCCGCTTCCGTGAAGACCTGCTGTACCGCCTGAATGTCATCACCTTGCACCTGCCACCGCTGCGCGAGCGCAGTGAAGACATCCTCACCCTGGCAGACCGCTTCCTGGCGCGCTTCGTCAAGGAATACGCCCGCCCGGCGCGTGGCTTCAGTGATCAAGCACGCGAAGCCCTGCTCAACTATCGCTGGCCCGGCAATATCCGCGAACTGCGCAACGTGGTGGAACGCGCCAGCATCATCTGCCCACAGGAAAAGGTCGAAATCATCCACCTCGGCATGGCCGAGCAACCGACCAATAACGCCCCACGCATTGGCGCGGCGCTGAGCCTGGACGAGCTGGAGAAAGCCCATATCGGCGCCGTACTGGCCACCAGCGACACCCTGGACCAGGCGGCCCGCACGCTCGGCATCGACGCGTCGACCCTGTACCGCAAACGCAAACAGTACAACCTGTGAGCTGCACCTTATGAAACTCGCGATGAAACTGCGCACTCGGTTGTTCCTGAGTATCTCAGCGCTGATTACCGTCGCCCTGTTGGGTCTGATCCTGGGTCTGGTCAGCGTCATGCAAATGGCCAAGACCCAGGAGTCCCTGATTCGCAGCAACTTCGTCACGCTGGACCTGGGGCTCAAACTGCGCCAAAGCCTGGGCGACCAATTGCTCATGATGCTGGAACATCGCCCCGATCCGCAGGCATTGCAAAGCTCCAAGCAACGTTACTTCGACCTGCTTGACCAAGGCATCGCCCATGAGCAACGCGACGGTCATAGCCACGGTTTCAGCCAGGCGCGAACCCAATACCAGAACCTGCTGGACGCATTCGAGCAATCCCAGCAAGCGTCGCCACCACCGGGCAGCAAGGAAAAACTCACCGAAGCCTTCAATGCGCTGCGCAACGGGCTGATTGCCGAACATAAGCAGGCCCTGGAAAACATCAGCAACAGCGAGCATAAATCCCGCGCGCGCGCCTTGCTGATCGCCGGCTTGCTGGGGTTGGTGGGCCTTGCAGTGCTGATCATCGGATTTGTCACGGCCCATGGCATCGCCCGGCGATTTGGCGGGCCGATCGAAGCGCTGGCAAAAGCCGCGGACAAGATCGGCCAGGGTGATTTTGAAGTGACGCTACCGATCTCTTCGGCAGCGGAAATGAACCTGTTGACCCGTCGCTTCGGGCTTATGGCGGAGGCGGTGCGCCAGCATCAGGCAACCAATGTTGACGAACTGCTGGCCGGCCAGCAGCGCCTGCAAGCCGTGCTCGACAGCATCGACGATGGCCTGCTGATGATTGACCGCCAAGGCCGCCTGGAGCATCTCAACCCCGTTGCGCAACGCCAATTGGGCTGGGACGAGGAGCGCCTCGGCCAAGGCCTTGGCGAAGCGCTGGTGCGCCCGGAGCTGGATGAACAACTGCAACTGGTGTTGCGCGGCGGCAATCTGGAGCGCGCACCGGAAGACCTGGAAGTCGAAGTAGAGGGCGAGCTGCGCCTGCTGACCTACAGCCTCACACCCGTCAGCCATACCCAGGGACATATCCTTGGGGCGGTGATGGTGCTGCACGATGTCACCGAACAGCGCGCCTTCGAACGGGTACGCAGCGAATTCGTCTTGCGCGCCTCCCATGAACTGCGCACGCCGGTGACCGGCATGCATATGGCGTTCGGCCTGTTCCGTGAACGCGCGAAGTTCCCGCCGGAATCCCGTGAAGCGGACCTGCTGGATACGGTCAATGAAGAAATGCAGCGTCTGATGCAGTTGATCAACGACCTGCTCAACTTCTCGCGTTACCAGAATGGCCTGCAGAAACTCACCTTGGGCCCCTGCGACGTGACCGATCTGCTCGAACACGCCCGTGCGCGCTTTGTGGAGCCCGCCAATGCGCAACACATCGAACTGTTGGTAGAAGTCCAATCCGACCTGCCACGGCTATATGCCGACCAGGCGCAATTGGAACGGGTACTCGACAACCTGTTGGGCAATGCCCTGCGGCATACCGCCGACGGTGGGCAAATTCGCCTGCAGGCGCGACGTCATGGCGAACGGGTGATTATCAGCGTCGAAGACAACGGCGAAGGTATCGCTTATGGCCAACAGGGACGCATCTTCGAACCCTTTGTCCAGGTTGGCCGCAAGAAGGGCGGCGCCGGCCTGGGGCTGGCGCTGTGCAAGGAGATCGTGCAGTTGCATGGCGGCCGCATGGGGGTGTATTCACGGCCGGGGCAGGGCACTCAGTTCTATATGGCGCTGCCCTTGTAGGAACGAGCTTAACGCCGGTTCAGGGCACGCAAGATGGCAGCACTTTCGGCATCCGGCATGCCATCAAACAGCGATGGCCGGAACCGCATCTGGAACGCCGCGATCACATGGCGCGTGGCGACATCCAACTCACCCGTCTGAGGTGTCGGGTAACCAAGGAGCGCCAACTCTTCCTGGAACCAGGTAATGCTCGGCAATTCAGCGGCGTACTGCACCTGGAAGCGGGCCACGGCCTGGGCATCCGGCCACACACTCAGGCCTTCATCGGCAAGGCGCTTCCAGGGAAACAGCGGCCCCGGGTCGAGCTTGCGCAGGGGCGCAATATCGCTATGGCCGATGATGTTCCTGGGGTCGATGCCATTGCGCTTGCTGATGTCCTTGAGCAACACCACCAGCGATTTCACTTGGGCCTCGGAGTACGGGTACCACAAGCGGCCTGTGGGTGTGTCCTTGTAGCCGGGGTTTACGATCTCGATGCCGATGGAGCTGGAATTGAGCCAGGTACGCCCCATCCACTCGCTTTCGCCGGCATGCCAGGCACGCTGGCCTTCATCCACCAGCTTGTAGATGGTGGCGCCGGCGTCGTCACTGATCAGGTAATGCGCGCTGACCTGGCCGTGCGTCAACAGGGCCAGGGAACGTTCGAGATTGGTGGAGGTGTAGTGGACGACCACGAACTGCACGCGGTTGTCGTGGTTCGCCGAGGGGTGGCTGGTGTCCAGGCGCGGACCACTGGCGCAGCCGGCGAGCAGAAGAAATACAAAGGCGAAGTACAAGGATTTCATGACGGAAGACAGTACGCTGAGGACGATAATGCAACAGTGTAACGTACCGTTTGTGGCCCAGCGGGCAAATTACACAATCGAACATCTTTTACGCCGCCTGCACCTGATTACGCCCAGCCGCCTTTGCCCGATACAACGCCTCGTCGGCCCGCTTGAGTGCCAGCTCGCTGCGCTCAGTCGGCTGCAACTGCGCCACGCCCATGGACACGGTAATCGTCACCGGTTCGCCCTTGAAGTGGAATGGGCAGGCCGCAATCGCGGCACGCAGTACTTCACCCACTGCCAGGGCATCCGACAGGGATGAGTCGGGCATCAGTAACACAAACTCCTCACCGCCAAACCGCGCGATAAAGTCGTTTGGGCGCAGGCGCTTGCGCAGTACGTTGGCGATGATTTTCAGCACCTTGTCACCCGCCAGATGACCATAGCCATCGTTGATGCGCTTGAAGTGATCCAGGTCCAACATCGCGAGCGACAGGCTATTGCCACGCTGGTGCCAGCTATTGACCTCATGATCCAGGCGCTCGCTCCAGGCCGCGCGGTTAGGCAAGCCGGTGAGCGGATCGATCAGGGCCTTCTGGCGTTGCACCTCCAGGTGCTCACGGTAGCCCTGGGCTTCCTGCTCCATATTGGCGACCCGCTCGGCCAGGCCTTTCAAGCGCGCCGCCACTTCCTGCTCGCGCCGGTCACGTTGCTGCTGGTGCTCGTCCATGGTCCCGAGCAAACCCTCCAGATGGCTTTCGAGCACTTGCTTGAGGCTGTCCAGGTCCGCCGCTTCCTGGACGCTGCTTTGCAGACCGTCGACCTGTTCGCGAATCTGCGTGTCCAGCTCCCTGGCCGCAGAGCGGCTGTCGGCATGGCCGTCGCTGGCCACTTGCAGATGGCCCTGGAAGGCTTCGAGGCGTTCGTTGAGCTGTTTGAGGTAAGCCTCGAACTCGTGGTGGCCACTGTCGGTGATCGCCAGCATCAGCACCGCCAGGTCATCGAGGATCGGCAGCAATTCGTACCAATTCAACCCGTGGGCCAAGCGCTCGCGCATGGCTTCGGCCTGGGGCCGATGGCGCTCGGGCAAAGCCAGCTCTTCCAGCAGGCCGATCAGGGTGTCTTCGATGTGCTTGGCCACGGAGCTGTACGACGGCTCCGGTGAATCCGGCAAGGAATAGGGGCCATCCGATTGAAGTTCGTCGGGGTCCAGTTCTTCGGCGTCGAGAACCGGTGGGAGCGAGAGGCTGCCGATCACCGTCTCCTCCGGCGCCTCGACGGCAACCTGCGGCGTTTCGATAAAGGCGGCGAGAGCGCTTTCGGAGGTGGGCTCTTCCACCTGCGGCTCGGGCTCCCCGGGCTCGACAGGTGCCGAAGATACGTCGACAGGCGCAGCCACTGCGACCTTTTGAGCAGGCGCCTCGTACACAAACTTTTCACTGGCGACATCGGCAACCTTGGCGGGCGCTGCAGCTCCAGGCTGCGCGGCGACCGGCTCATCAGGCGGCGGTGAAAATGCCCGCAGCGCTTGCGTCAACTCGTCGGACTGTTCGGGCTCCTGAGGCTCGGCGGCAGGCTTGGGCGCGACAGGCGCAACAGGTGCCGGGGGCGGGCTGGGGACGGGCTCGCTGGTCGCGGCCTCGCTCGAAACGTCCTTGGCACCAAACAGGCGTTGCAACAAACCCGGCCCTGGGCGCACAGCTTCACCTTCCGGCTCCAGGTTATTCAGCGCCTGCCCTTGCAGGCTGCTCAACTCGCTAAGCAACAACGGGATCTCACGGGCCTGGCTGACGCGGCCATCCAACTGCTTGGCAAAGGTCTTTAGCGGACGAGCTACCTCACGAGGCAGCGGCAGCTTTTGCAACTGCGTAACCAGGGACGTCAGTGCGCTGCTCATCTGGTCGATCCGGGTTTCGCGGCGCTGCTCCGAATCCAGTACCGCCTTCTCCAGGCGCGGCAGCAAGGCGGCGAGGGCGGCGTCCATGTCGTCGGTACGCACAACGTCGCGCATTTCCTTCATGCATTGGTCAACCGCGCGGTCGGTCCCTTCCGCCGCCAGCGTACTGCGCACCAGCCCACGGCGCAGCAGGTCGAGGCGGGCAGCCCAACGGCGTTCGAGCTTTTCTTGTTGCTCGATACTTAACAGGTATTTTTCTTTCCAGCGCTGGGCGTCGTCGCTCATGCAAGGGGTCCGCGAGGGCCGGGGCTCAACGCGGGTAATGCATCAACCGTGAGCGAACCCGGCAGACGAATCTCTACCGCGACCGGCAGGTGATCGGAGATGGGCTGCGCCAGCACCTGCACACTCTCAAGCGTGAGGGTCGGACTGAGCAGGATATGGTCTAGACAGCGTTGCGGGCGCCAGCTGGGGAACGTGGCTTCGACTTGCGGCGCCAGTAACCCGAGGTCACGCAACGGGGAATTCAGCAGGAGGTCGTTCGCGTGGGTGTTCATGTCACCCATCAACACCTGATGCTTGTAGTTGCCAATCAGGTCGCGCACGTAGGCCAGCTGCAGGTTGCGCGTACGCCCTCCGAGCGCCAGGTGCATCATCACCACCACCAAGGCTTCAGGCCCTTCGCCAAAACGCACGAGAATCGCCCCGCGCCCCTTGGGGCCCGGCAACGGGTGATCTTCGATGGCCGTTGGCTTCAAGCGGCTGAGCACACCATTACTGTGCTGCGCCAGGCGCCCGAGGTTGCGATTGAGCTGCTGATACCAATAGGGGAAGGCCCCCAGATGCGCCAGGTGTTCGACCTGATTGATATAGCCGGAACGCATGCTGCCGCCGTCTGCTTCCTGCAGGGCGACCAAGTCGAAATCACTCAACAGGTCGCCGATCTTCTGCAGGTTACCGGCACGGCCGTTGTGGGGCAGCAAGTGCTGCCAGCCACGGGTGACGTAGTGCCGGTACTTCTCGGTACTGATGCCCACTTGGATATTGAAGCTGAGCAGGCGCAGACGGCTGTCCGCCGGCAAGCCTGTGGACTCCAGGTGATGTTCGTTAACCTGCGGTTCATGCAGGCCAACGACACGTTCGGTACCCCAGCGGCGCATGAGGAGCCCCTTACTTGGCTGCGCGTTCTTTGGCGATCAGCTGGTCGGCAACATTGAGGGTCGCTTCAGGACCACCGGTGGTGCCCAGGTCGAAACGGTACTTGCCGTTGACAATCATGGTCGGTACGCCTTGCACGCCGTACTTCTGCGCCAGTTCCTTAGCCTGTTTGATCTGGCCCTGGATGGCGAAGGAGTTGAAGGTGGCCAGGAACTTGTCCTTGTCGACGCCCTGGGTGGCAATGAAGTCAGCCATTTCGTCCGGCTTGGTCAGGCGCTTGCCTTGTTTCTGGATGGCGTCGAATACGGCGTTGTGGACCTTGTGCTCCACACCCATGGCTTCGAGGGTCAGGAACAGTTGGCCGTGGGCATCCCATGGGCCGCCGAACATGGCGGGGATGCGCTTGAAGTTCACGTCTTTAGGCAGCTTCTCGACCCAAGGGTTGATGACCGGCTCAAAAGCGTAGCAATGCGGGCAGCCGTACCAGAACAGCTCCACCACTTCGATCTTGCCCGGTACCGAAACCGGCACTGGGTTGGCCAATTCAACGTAGGTCTTACCGGCTTCAAGCGGCACATCGGCAGCTTGCGCGGTCATGCCGAAGAGGCTGGCAGTGACGAGAGCGGCGCTGAGAATCAGATTACGCATGCTTTACTCCTGGACAAATAAAGTCGCCTCACGCGACCTTTGTTGTGACAGGTCTACGCGGGCATGAGTTCGTTAGTGTAACGGCAGCGGCCACAAAAAAGGGCAGCCTAAGCCACCCTTTTTATGCTTGCATCGATGGATTAATCGAGCGTTAACGTTGCGTGCACCTTAGTGCAGGCCCTGGATGTAGCTGGAGACGGCTGCAATGTCCTCGTCACTCAGCTTGCGAGCGATGGTACGCATGATCATCGCATCACCATCGTTGGCCCGGCCGGCTTCTTCTTTACGGAAATCGGTCAACTGCTTGGCAACGTATTGGGCATGCTGGCCACCCAGGTGCGGGAAGCCCGCTGCTGCAATCCCTGCGCCATTTGGCGAGTGGCAGCCAATGCAGGCTGGGAGGCCCTTATCGAGGTCACCGCCGCGGAACAGTTTTTCGCCACGGGCCACCAGCTTCGGATCAGCAGCTCCCACACTGCCTTTCTGGCTGGCAAAATACGCCGCTATATCCGCCAGGTCCTGATCACTGAGGTTGGTCAGCAAGCCGGTCATTTCCAGGACCGTGCGCTTGCCATCCTTGATGTCGTGCATCTGCTTGGTCAGGTAACGTTCACCCTGGCCGGCCAGTTTGGGGAAGTTCGGCGCCGGGCTGTTACCATCCGGCCCATGGCAAGCACCACATACGGCGGCTTTCGCTTGGCCGGCAGTGGCAACACCTTTAGGGGGGCCCTCTGCAGCAAAGGCAACACCGGTGATGCCCAAGGTCAACAGCAGACTCACGATCAGTTTGTTCATCAGCTAATCCAACTACGGCTAAGGGTTTAAGAGTTATCTACCGGGTTTACTCACCATCAACTCAATGATGGCCTGGTAATCCTCGGTACTGCAGTCCATGCACAAACCACGCGGCGGCATTGCCTTGAAACCCTGGGTCACGTGTTGCACCAGCGTGTCCATGCCCTGCGCCAGTCTTGGCGCCCAGGCTGCCTGGTCACCCCGCTTCGGGGCATTCGGCAGTTGGCCAGCATGGCAAGCCACGCAAACTCGGTTGTACAGCGCTTCCGGATCCTGTGTAGCCTGAGCACCATAAAGCGGAATCAGGACACCGATAGCGAGCAACCATCTGGTCATACATCGACCTTTTCAGGGTTTGAGAGCGTTTTGCGTTCTAATGCGCAATAAAGGTCTATCGCTCCCGTGAACTTCATCCTTCGCTGGGACAAAGCACACACAAAATCTGCGGCATTATATACTGGCGCTACTGAAACGGAAACGACACCGCTTGCCGCACCCTTTTTCGGCACCGCCCACATCGGAAATCTCATGCAACTCAAGAACCCCATCCTCGGCCTGTGCCAACAGTCCACCTTCATGCTCAGCGCCGCCAAAGTTGACCAATGCCCCGATGACGAAGGCTTTGAAGTCGCCTTCGCCGGTCGCTCCAACGCCGGTAAATCCAGCGCACTGAACACCCTGACCCACGCCAGCCTGGCGCGCACCTCGAAAACCCCGGGTCGCACACAGTTACTCAACTTCTTCAAGCTAGACGATGATCGGCGTCTGGTCGACCTGCCAGGCTACGGTTATGCAAAAGTACCTATCCCGCTGAAGCTGCACTGGCAGCGTCACCTGGAGGCTTATCTGGGTGGCCGCGAGAGTTTGAAGGGGTTGATCCTGATGATGGACATCCGTCATCCAATGACCGACTTCGACCTGCTGATGCTCGATTGGGCTGTCGCCAGCGGCATGCCGATGCATATCCTGCTGACCAAGGCCGACAAGCTCACCTACGGCGCAGCCAAGAACACCCTTCTCAAAGTGCAGTCCGAAATCCGTAAGGGTTGGGGTGACACCATTACCATCCAGCTGTTCTCGGCGCCCAAGCGCATGGGCCTGGAAGATGCCTATACCGTGTTGGCCGGCTGGATGGAATTGGCTGACAAAGGTGCGGAACTCGCGGAATAACTTTTCTGCGGGCAAAAAAAACCCCGGACTTCGTATGGGGAGGGGAAGTTCGGGGTTCAAGTTCCGGACCGCTAGGGCGGGGTCCAGATATCTGCCAACACTTAACACAACATAGGAGCATTGAAGGGCTTCACCACCCATTCAGTAACTCTGAGTAGCAGTTCACAGGTTAAGTTCCGGCAGGTTCAAAAAACTATTGGAAATAACCGACGGCCGTTTCCGATCTAAAGCACTCCGCCACCCTGCGCGGTGGCGGTGAGGCCGCGAAATCAGTGCGCTTCGTCCCAGTTGTTGCCTACGCCAACGTCCACCACCAACGGCACATCCAACTGCGCGGCCGCACTCATGTGCTCGCGAATCTTCTCGCTGACCTCTGCCACCAGATCCTCACGCACTTCCAGCACCAATTCATCGTGCACCTGCAGGATCACCTTGGCATCCAGGCCCGACTCGGTCAGCCAGTTATCCACCAATACCATGGCTTTCTTGATGATATCCGCCGCCGTGCCCTGCATCGGCGCGTTGATCGCCGTGCGTTCTGCGGCCGCACGCTCCTGGGGCTTGTTGGAGTTGATATCCGGCAAATACAGCCGACGCCCGAAAAAGGTTTCCACGTAGCCTTGATCGGCAGCCTGGGCGCGGGTGCGCTCCATGTACTCGCGAACTCCTGGGTAGCGGGCGAAGTACACATCGATATAAGCCTTTGCGGTCTTGGTATCGACACCGATGTCCTTGCCGAGCTTCTGCGCCCCCATGCCGTAGATCAGGCCAAAGTTGATCGCCTTGGCACTGCGACGCTGATCGGACGTGACCTCAGCCAATTCAACCTTGAATACCTCGGCCGCCGTGGCGGTATGCACGTCCAGGTCATTGCGAAACGCATTCATCAGCCCCTCGTCCTTGGACAGGTGCGCCATGATCCGCAGTTCGATCTGCGAATAGTCCGCCGCCAGCAGTTTGTAGCCCTTAGGCGCCACAAATGCCTGGCGAATGCGCCGCCCTTCAGCGGTACGCACCGGGATGTTCTGCAAGTTCGGGTCGCTGGAAGACAGCCGCCCGGTCGCCGCCACCGCCTGATGGTAAGAGGTGTGAACACGCCCGGTACGCGGGTTGATCTGCTCCGGCAAGCGGTCGGTGTAAGTGCTTTTGAGCTTGCTCATGCTGCGGTACTGCATCAGTACCTTGGGCAGCGGATAGTCATCTTCGGCCAGTTTGGCCAGCACTTCTTCAGCCGTGGACGCTTGCCCCTTGCCAGTCTTCTTCAGTACCGGCATCCCCAATTTCTCGTAGAGAATCGCCCCGAGCTGCTTGGGCGAACCCAGATTGAATTCTTCGCCGGCGATCTCGAACGCCTGGCGCTCCAGTTCAACCATCTTGTTACCCAACTCGATGCTCTGGACACCGAGCAGCTGCGCATCCACCAGGGCGCCTTGGCGCTCGATACGCGCCAGCACCGGTACCAGGGGGATTTCGATGTCTGTCAGCACACTCGCCAGGCTCGGTATGGCCGCAAGCTGTGCGTGCAATGCCTGATGCAGGCGCAACGTCACGTCTGCATCTTCGGCGGCATAAGGGCCAGCCTGTTCGAGCGGGATCTGGTCGAACGTCAGCTGCTTGGCGCCTTTGCCGGCGATGTCCTGAAAGCTGACGGTGTCGTAGTCCAGGTACTTCTTGGCCAGGCTGTCCATGTCATGGCGGGTCGCGGTGGAATTCAACACGTAGGATTCAAGCATGGTGTCGAAAGCAATGCCGCGCACGCTGATGCCATTCGCCGGGTCGCCGCCGATGGCGCAGTTGGCCAGGATATTCATGTCGAACTTGGCGTGCTGGCCGACCTTGAGCTTGCTCGGATCTTCCAGCAATGGCTTCAGGGCCAGCAACACGGTATCGCGATCCAACTGCTGCGGCGCACCGATGTAGGAATGGGTCAGCGGGATGTAGGCCGCTTCATGGGGCTGCACGGCGAAGGACACCCCCACCAGTTGCGCCTGTTGAGCGTCGATCCCGGTGGTTTCGGTGTCGAAGGCGAACAACGTCGCGTCGTTGAGCTTCTTCAGCCAGGCCTCGAATGTGGCTTGGTCGAGGATGGTGGTATAGGCCGTCTCTGCCAGTACAGC
The DNA here is from genome assembly GCF_040754745.1 of Pseudomonas sp. SB113. Taxonomy (NCBI): domain Bacteria; kingdom Pseudomonadati; phylum Pseudomonadota; class Gammaproteobacteria; order Pseudomonadales; family Pseudomonadaceae; genus Pseudomonas; species Pseudomonas sp. SB113. Next base: position 35,053 of record NZ_JBFMHW010000029.1, on the reverse strand, counting down.
AGGCTCAGCCTCAACAGTCTCTTCGGCAACAGGCGCGGCCTTGAGCTCCACCCGCTTGGCATCGCGCTGGATCTCATCGAACCAGCTCTTGAACTCCAGCAGGGTGTAAAGCTCCAGCAACTTTTCACGATCCGGTTCAATCAGGTGCAAATCGTCCAGACCAATGTCCAGCGGCACATCGATCTTGATCGTCGCCAACTGATAGGAAAGGAATGCCATCTCCTTATGCTCTTCCAGCTTCGCCGGCAGCGTCTTGGCGCCCCGGATCGGCAGGGTCGGCACAATGTCCAACTGCTCATAAAGCTCTTTGAGGCCGCCATTCACGCCCACCAGCAAGCCGGAAGCGGTCTTCGGACCAATACCCGGAACGCCCGGGATGTTGTCGGACGAATCGCCCATCAACGCCAGATAGTCGATGATCTGCTCCGGAGCGACGCCAAATTTCTCCTTTACGCCCTCAATGCCCATCGAGCTACCGGTCATGGTGTTGACCAGGGTAATGTGCCCGTCGACCAACTGCGCCATGTCCTTATCGCCGGTGGAGATCACCACCGGACGGTCAGCGGCCGCGCTGCTGCGGGCCAGGGTGCCGATCACGTCATCGGCCTCGACGCCTTCGACGCATAGCAATGGGAAGCCCAAGGCGATCACGCTTTGGTGCAGGGGTTCGATTTGAACGCGCATGTCATCGGGCATGCTTGGGCGGTTGGCCTTATATTCGGCGTACATGTCATCGCGAAACGTCCCACCCTTGGCGTCGAACACCACCGCGAACGGGCTGTCCGGGTACTGCTTGCGCAGGCTTTTGAGCATGTTCAACACGCCCTTGACCGCACCGGTCGGCAGGCCTTTGGAGGTGGTCAGCGGTGGCAGCGCATGGAACGCGCGGTACAGGTAAGACGAACCGTCCACCAGGACGAGGGGTGCTTGGCTCATGAGCAGGATCAACCTTTTCGGCGGGTCAGGCGCTAGAATAGCCGGACCAATGAAAACAAAGGGACAAGGTTATCATGCGTACATTCAATCGCCTGCTGTTGACCGGCCTGATTGCACTCGCTCCGATGGTTGCCATCGCAGCAGACAGTGCCCCTTCGGGTGATCCGGAAGTTACCATTCGCACGGAAGGCGACCGGACAATCCAGGAGTACCGTCAAAACGGCTTCCTGTATGCAATCAAGGTGACCGTAAAAGGCGCGCCGCCGTATTTCCTGGTGCGCGCGGACGGAACCGACGCGAACTTCATCCGCTCTGACCAGCCGGATATGCTGATCCCGTCATGGAAGATCTTCGAATGGAAATGATTTCTTAACTTCAATTGGCGCCGCCCACTGCGGCGCCCGTACTGGCAGTTTTAACCATGTCTGTGTTCACCCCCCTGGCTCGGCCCGAGCTGGAAACCTTTCTCGCCCCCTACGGGCTCGGCCGCCTGCTTGACTTCCAGGGGATTGCCGCTGGTAGCGAAAACACCAATTTCTTTATCAGCCTGGAACAGGGCGAGTACGTCCTGACCCTGGTTGAACGCGGCCCCGTGCAGGAAATGCCATTCTTCATCGAACTGCTCGACGTGCTCCACGACGCCGACCTGCCGGTGCCCTACGCGCTGCGCACCACCGATGGCGTGGCCCTGCGCGAATTGGCCGGCAAACCAGCACTGCTGCAACCACGCCTGGCCGGCAAGCACATCAAGGACGCCAACGCACAGCATTGCGCCCAGGTCGGCGACCTGCTCGGCCATCTGCACTTGGCGACGCAAGGCGAGAAAGTGCTGGAGCGCAAGACCGATCGCGGGCTGGACTGGATGCTCAGCGAAGGTGCGCAGCTGATTTCGCACTTGAACGATGCACAGCAAAGCCTGCTGCACGCTGCATTGACTGAAATCGACGCCCATAAGGCCGAGATCCTCGCCCTGCCGCGCGCCAACGTGCATGCCGACCTGTTCCGCGACAATGCAATGTTCGAAGGCACCCACCTGACCGGCCTGATCGACTTCTACAACGCCTGCTCCGGCCCGATGCTGTACGACGTGGCGATCGCCCTGAATGACTGGTGTTCGGACGCCGATGGCGTGATTGATGGGCCGCGCGCCCGAGCACTGCTGGGGGCCTACGCCGGCCTGCGGCCGTTCACGGCCAAGGAGGCCGAGCTATGGCCGACCATGTTGCGGGTGGCGTGCGTGCGGTTCTGGCTGTCGCGCCTGATCGCTGCAGAGTCGTTTGCCGGGCAGGATGTGTTGATCCACGATCCCGCCGAGTTCGAGCATCGGTTGGTACAGCGCCAGCAGGTCACAATCCAACTGCCGTTCGCGCTCTAAAAATGTGGGAGGCGGCAAGCCCCCTCCCACATTTGATCCCCGATCTGCTTAGAGCGACTCCAGGCACCCGGCCAGGTCGTTGCCTAATTTCTCCAGCACCTGCTCGTAACCTTGGGCTGTCGCCGGGGTATAGCCGCCCAATGCATCCAGTTCCGCCAACTTCACCGGCAGTCCGGCCACCAGCGTCTCGGCCAGGCGCGGGCGCAACGGCGGTTCACTGAACACGCAGGTCTTGCCGACTTCCTGCAAACGCGTACGCATCGCCGCCACGTGCTGGGCGCCAGGCTGCACTTCGGCAGCAACGCTGAACACGCCGGTGTGCTTGAGCCCGTAAGCAGCTTCGAAGTAATCAAAGGCTTCGTGGAACACGAAGTAAGGTTTGTCACCGATGCTCGCCATACGTTTTTTCAGGCGCGCATCCAGCGCATCCAGGCGCTCGTCGAAAGCCTTCGCGTTGCTCTGGTAACGCGCGGCATTGCTCGGGTCGGCAGCGCTGAGGTCAGACGCCATGCGCGCGGCGATCACGCGAGCGTTGACCGTCGACAACCACAAGTGTGCATCCAGGCTGCCAGGGCGGTGATCGTGATCATGTTCGTCGGCATCATCGGCGTGGGAATGGCTATCTTCGGCGAAACGGCGCAGTTTCATCCCCGCAAGGTCTTGAACCGCTATCGTCGGAGCCGTACGACCTTTGAGCACGCGAGGCAGGAAGCCCTCCATGTCCGGCCCGATCCAATACAGCAGATCGACCGACTGCACGCGCCGTACGTCGGACGGACGCAACGCGAAGTTATGCGGCGATGCACCCGGCGGCAGCAATACCTCCGGAACCGCCACACCGTCCTGCACGGCGGCGGCAATCAACTGCAATGGCTTGATGCTCGTGAGCACCTTGACCTCGGCCTGAGCGGCGCCAGCGATGAACAAACTGGTGACAAATACGACAAAAACGGGAAAAAGTCGGGACACGATGACCACTCAATGACGTAGGAACGGGTAACATAATAACGTCTCTATCAAATATCTGTCGCCGCTCATGCCTATAACACCACTTGCCAGCCGTCCACACGACCACTCTCACTGCGTGCATACCGCGCTGTCGGAGGCCGACACCCTGTGCGCACAGAAGGGCTTGCGCCTGACTGCTCTGCGCCGCCGGGTGCTGGAACTGGTCTGGCAGAGCCACAAGCCGCTGGGCGCCTACGACATCCTGGGTGTGCTCAGCGAGCAGGACGGCCGCCGCGCCGCGCCGCCGACCGTGTATCGCGCGCTGGATTTCCTGCTGGAAAACGGCCTGGTGCACCGTATTGCCTCGCTCAACGCCTTTGTCGGCTGCAACCACCCGGAACACGCGCATCAGGGCCAGTTCCTGATCTGCCGCGAGTGCCACGCCGCCATCGAACTTGAACAAAAAAGCATCAGCGACGCCATCATCAAGAGCGCCGCCGACGTGGGCTTCCGGGTCGAAGGGCAAACGGTCGAAGTGGTCGGCCTGTGCTCGGGCTGCCAGGGGGCTTGATGAGCAACGCGTTAATCCGCCTGGAGCAGGTCGGCGTCACGTTTGCCGGGCAAAACGTGCTGGATAACATCGCCTTGAGCGTCGAGCCGGGACAGATCGTCACCCTGATCGGCCCCAATGGCGCGGGCAAGACCACCCTGGTGCGTGCCGTACTCGGCCTGCTCAAGCCCGACACCGGCAGCGTGTGGCGCAAGCCCAAGCTGCGCGTGGGCTACATGCCACAAAAGCTGCATGTGGATCCGACCTTGCCCTTATCGGTGCTGCGTTTTTTGCGCCTGGTGCCTGGTGTGGACCGCGGCCGCGCACAGGCCGCGCTCAAGGAAGTCGGTGCCGAACAGGTCATCGACAGCCCGGTGCAAAGCATCTCCGGCGGCGAAATGCAGCGCGTGCTGCTGGCCCGCGCCCTGCTGCGCGAGCCCGAGTTGCTGGTGCTGGATGAACCCGTGCAGGGCGTCGACGTCGCCGGCCAGGCCGAGCTGTACAGCCTGATCACCCGCCTGCGCGACCGCCATGGCTGCGGCGTGCTGATGGTCTCCCATGATTTGCACCTGGTGATGAGCACCACCGACCAGGTGGTATGCCTCAACCGCCACGTGTGCTGCTCCGGCCACCCGGAACAAGTCAGCAACGACCCCGCGTTCGTCGAACTGTTCGGCAAGAACGCCCAGAGCCTGGCGATCTATCACCACCATCACGACCACGCCCATGACCTGCATGGCGCTGTCGTTGACGATCCCGCGACGCCCCACACCCACAAGCATGGAGATAACTGCAAGCATGGCTGATTTTCTGCTTTACGCCCTGCTGGCAGGCTTGGCTCTGGCGCTGGTGGCGGGCCCACTGGGCTCGTTCGTGGTCTGGCGGCGCATGGCGTACTTTGGCGACACCTTGTCCCACGCCGCGCTGCTGGGCGTGGCCATGGGCTTCCTGCTGGATGTGAGCCCGACCATCGCCGTGACCGTGGGCTGTCTGCTGCTGGCGGTGCTGCTGGTGACCCTGCAACAGCGCCAGCCACTGGCCTCGGATACCCTGCTGGGCATCCTGGCGCCGAGCACGCTGTCCCTGGGCCTGGTGGTGCTGAGCTTTATGCATGAAGTGCGCATCGACCTGATGGCCTATCTGTTCGGCGATCTGCTGGCGATCAGCCCCACCGACCTTGCCTGGATTCTCGGCGGCAGCGCTGCAGTATTGGTGCTGCTGGTAGCCCTGTGGCGTCCGCTGCTGGCAATCACGGTGCATGAAGAACTGGCCAGGGTCGAAGGTTTGCCCGTACCAGCGTTGCGCATGGCCCTGATGCTGCTGATTGCCGTGGTGATCGCTGTCGCGATGAAGATTGTCGGCGTATTGTTGATCACGTCGCTGCTGATCATTCCCGCTGCCGCCGCCCAGCGCCACGCCCGCTCACCGGAGCAGATGGCGATCGGTGCCAGCCTGTTGGGGATGCTGGCAGTGTGCGGGGGCCTGGCGTTGTCGTGGTTCAAGGACACCCCGGCCGGACCGTCGATTGTAGTCACGGCGGCCGCCCTGTTTCTGCTGAGTTTTGTCCTGCCCCGTCGAGGGGTGTAGACTTGCTCGCTTTTTGCGCAAATAGAGAGTCGCAGGAATGAAGCTGTTCACCTCCCGTTATCTGCTCCTTGCCGCGTTTTCCCTGCTGCTGGGCGCCTGTCAAAGCACACCGCCCGCCGCCCCAGAGGCCCCGGATCCGCGTGCTGCGGCCATCGCGCAGCTGGAGCAAAACCTGGCCAGCAGTGAGCTGGCCACCGCCGAAGACCAACTTGCCGCGCTGCAGGCCCAGTCGCCCAATGACCCGACGCTGGAACCCTACCAACGTCAATTGGCCGAGGCTTACCTGCAGCGCAGCCAGATCGTGCTGCAAAAAGGCGACGTAAACGCCGCTGCCACCGCCCTGAGCCGAGCCCGCGCACTGATGCCCAAGGCGCCAGCGCTGACCGGTGGCGTGAACAGCGCCATCACCCACGCCCGCAAGGCGGAATTGGATAAGGCCGAAGAGGCCCTCAAAGCCGCCGAAGCCAAGCCCGCAGCCAAGGTCATCGACCCGGCGGCGCCGAGCACGACCGTGGCGCTGAACCTCACCGACATCGAAGAACTGCGCCATCAACTGGATGCGATCGCCACCGACGTGGTGAATTACCAGTGTGATGTGACGATCCAGGCGCCGCGCACCCAGGACTACCCATGGCTGGCCACGTTGCTGACCAAACGGGTGAAGCGTATTGATTCGGGATATGACCTGAAGATTCACCGGCAGATTCTGAAGCATATTCCGGCGCAGGTTGTGCTGATTCCGCGCAAGGCGGAATAACGCATCGGGGGCTTGCCCCCCGATGGTGATCTAACCAACGACCAAAAAATCAGGCCGGAATCGCCTTAGCCTTCGGCTCACGATCCCAAACCCGATGCTGTGCAATCGCGGCAAAAAACGCCTTGAACGCTTTCGCATCCGAACCAACGATCAACCCCGCATCCGTCTCCAGCTTCAGCAGATCCAGCAGTGGCTTCACATCACTGGCAACTGCAATCGCCTTCAGGTGTTTGTAGGCTTCCAGAACGTAATGCAACGCCACGCCATCGCCGCTCAGTGCTTTCACCGACTCTTTTCCGCCCGGGATAAACACGGCGTCAAAGGCAATGGACGGCATGCCTTCCATCGACGCATCCACCGGCAGGCTCTTGCCATCCGCCGTCGTCACCGGCGCCGAGGTCGGCCCCAGCAACTTCGCATGGGCACCTTCTGCCTCCAGCGCTTTTTTCAGCGCATCGATCACCGCGCCATCGACACCGTTGGCCGTGAGAATCGCGACTTTACGCGTCTTGATATCACCCGACAGCAAGTTCACCTGGCTCAACGCTGGCGACTCTTTCAGCGAAGTCTCACGCGGCGGCACCGTGCCTTTGGTCGGCGCCGGCAAACCTAGGTTCTGCGCAACGCGCCTGGCCAGTTCCAGATCGATATTAGCCAAGATCTCGTTGACCTGACGCGCACGGATAAACTCGCGCTCCACCTTGCCCAACTCGAAGCTGTAGGCCGCGATGATGTGCTCTTTCTCGTGGTGGCTCATGCTGTGGAAAAACAGCGCGGCTTGCGAGAAATGGTCGCCAAACGACTCACTGCGCTCACGGACCTTGTTGGCGTCTACACGCTCGTAATAAGTTTCGAAACCGCCATCCTGGGCAGCCGGCGGCGTTTCTTTTGGCCAACCGCCATCAATCGAATTCGGCTCGTACGCAGCACGGCCCTTGTCGATCACGGTGCGATGCTGTGCGTCGCGCTGGCCATTGTGGAAAGGCGCTACAGGCCGGTTGATCGGCAGCTCATGGAAGTTCGGGCCGCCGAGACGGCTGATCTGTGTATCCGTGTAGGAAAACAGACGACCTTGCAGCAGAGGGTCGTTGGTGAAGTCGATGCCCGGCACGATATGGCCCGGGCAAAACGCGACCTGCTCGACTTCGGCAAAGAAGTTATCCGGGTTGCGGTTCAGCACCATCTTGCCCAGCGGCGTGATCGGTACCAGTTCCTCGGGGATGATCTTGGTGGGGTCGAGCAGGTCAAAGTCGAACTTATGCTCGTCTTCTTCCGCAACGATCTGCACACCCAATTCCCACTCAGGGTAGTCGCCGCTTTCAATCGCTTCCCACAGGTCACGACGGTGGTAATCGGTATCTTTACCGGCAAGCTTTTGCGCTTCGTCCCACACCAGGGAGCAGGTGCCGACCTTCGGGTGCCAATGAAACTTCACAAAGCTCGACTTACCTTCGGTATTGATCAAGCGGAAGGTGTGAATGCCAAAACCCTGCATGGCCCGCAGGCTTTTTGGAATGGCACGGTCAGACATCGCCCAGATCACCATGTGCGCCGATTCCGGTTGCAACGAAACAAAATCCCAGAACGTATCGTGGGCCGAGCCGCCGGTAGGAATTTCGTTGTGCGGCTCAGGTTTTACCGCATGCACGAAATCGGGAAACTTGATCGCATCCTGAATGAAAAACACCGGCATGTTGTTGCCGACCAGATCGAAGTTGCCTTCGTCGGTGAAGAACTTCACCGCGAAACCGCGCACGTCACGCACCGTATCGCCGGAACCACGCGGGCCCTGCACAGTGGAAAATCGTACGAAGACTGGGGTTTTATGACCTGGATCGCGCAGGAAACCGGCCTTGCTCAGCGCGGAATGGTTTTCATAGGTCTGGAAATAGCCATGGGCGCCCGTGCCGCGGGCATGCACGATGCGCTCGGGGATACGCTCATGGTCAAAGTGCGTGATTTTTTCACGCATGATGAAGTCTTCTAGCAGCGAGGGGCCGCGGGCGCCGACTTTCAAGGTGTTCTGGTTGTCGGAAATCTTCACGCCTTGGTTGGTACGCAGGGCCTGGCCGGTCGCATCGGAACGGAATTCTTCCAGGGCCTGCAGCTTGGCGTTGGTGTTGCCACGGTCCAGGGTATCGGTGCCCGCGAGCTCACTCTTCGACGGGGTGGCTGGCTTCTTGGTACTCATCAGTCAAAACTCCTTATTCAAAGTGGCCAGAGCGGTCCCCGGCTCGTTTGAGCAAAACCCCAGGCACGGCACCTGGGAAATTGAGTTGCTTAAGTAGTGACTGACACCGTTTTGCACCGTTCCTTTTTTATGACCTTTGATCGCGTTATTGCCAAATCACTGGTTGAATGCGAAATAAATGCTAAGAAACGCTATACGGACAGGCTAAAATGCGCGCCCGGCTAACCGCTGATCCCTTTTCCATGCGCCCCACAAGGTTCGCTACGTGATCGAGTTTCAAAACGTCCATAAAACCTACCGCGTCGCCGGTAAGGATATTCCCGCGCTGCACCCCACCAGCCTGCGTGTCGAAAACGGCCAGGTGTTTGGCCTGATTGGCCACTCAGGTGCAGGTAAAAGCACCCTGCTGCGCCTGATCAACCGCCTGGAAGAGCCCAGTGGCGGTCAGATCACGGTGGACGGCGAAGAAGTCACCTCCTTGGATGCCAACGGCCTGCGCCGTTTCCGTCAGCAGGTCGGGATGATCTTCCAGCACTTCAACCTGCTGGCGTCCAAGACCGTTGCCGACAATGTGGCGCTGCCACTGACCCTGGCCGGCGAATTGTCGCGCAAGGAGATCGATCAACGCGTCGCCGAGCTACTCGCCCGCGTCGGCCTGTCGGACCACGCCAGGAAGTACCCGGCGCAGTTGTCTGGCGGCCAGAAGCAACGCGTCGGCATCGCCCGCGCCCTGGCGACCAAGCCGAAAATCCTGCTGTGCGACGAAGCCACCAGCGCCCTCGACCCGCAAACCACCGCCTCGGTCCTGCAATTGCTGGCCGAGATCAATCGCGAGTTGAAACTGACCATCGTGCTGATCACCCATGAAATGGACGTGATTCGCCGCGTATGCGACCAGGTAGCCGTGATGGACGCCGGCGTGATCGTCGAGCAAGGCTCGGTAGCCGACGTGTTCCTGCATCCCAAGCACCCGACCACCAAACGCTTTGTACAAGAAGCCGAGCAGGTCGACGAAGGCGAACAGCACGACGATTTCGCCCATGTACCCGGTCGAATCGTGCGCCTGACGTTCCAAGGTGAAGCGACCTACGCGCCATTGCTGGGTACCGTCGCCCGCGAAACAGGAGTGGACTACAGCATCCTCGCCGGCCGCATCGACCGCATCAAAGACATCCCCTACGGGCAACTGACCCTGGCGGTCACCGGTGGTGACATGGAAGCGGCCTTTGCCCGCTTTACCGCCGCAGACGTCCACATGGAGGTGCTGCGCTAATGGAAGTGTTCCTGAGCTTCTTCGCCAATATCGACTGGTCCGAAATCTGGCTCGCCACCGGCGACACCATGATCATGCTGTTCGGTTCACTGTTCTTCACCGTGGTATTGGGCCTGCCCTTGGGCGTGCTGCTGTTCCTGACCAGCCCACGCCAGCTGTTCGAGCAAAAAGGCCTGTACGCACTGCTGTCGCTGGTCGTGAACATCCTGCGCTCGCTGCCGTTCATCATCCTGCTGATCGTGATGATCCCGTTCACCGTGCTGATCACCGGCACCTCGCTGGGCGTAGCGGGGGCGATCCCGCCGCTGGTCGTAGGTGCCACGCCATTCTTCGCGCGTCTGGTGGAAACCGCCTTGCGTGAAGTGGACCGCGGCATCATCGAAGCCACCCAGTCCATGGGCGCCAGCACCCGCCAGATCATCATTAACGCGCTGCTGCCCGAAGCACGCCCTGGCATCTTCGCGGCGATCACGGTGACGGCGATTACACTGGTGTCCTACACGGCAATGGCCGGTGTCGTCGGTGCCGGCGGCCTGGGTGACCTGGCGATCCGTTTCGGTTACCAGCGCTTCCAGACCGATGTGATGGTGGTCACTGTGGTGATGCTGTTGATCCTGGTGCAAATTCTGCAAACCGTCGGCGACAAGCTGGTGGTGCATTTTTCTCGAAAATAACGGCCATTGCCGGTGCAAAAGCCGGCACATGCCCGAACAAGGAGCTTGTTGGATGAAAAAACTACTGGTTGCTTTCGCCGCCGTTGCCGCGTTTTCCGCCCACGCCGAGACCATCACGGTCGCCGCCTCGCCGGTGCCCCACGCGGAAATCCTGGAATTCGTGAAGCCTGCGCTTGCCAAAGAAGGCGTGGACCTGCAGGTCAAAGTGTTCACTGACTACGTACAGCCAAACGTGCAAGTGTCGGAAAAGCGCCTGGACGCCAACTTCTTCCAGCACCAGCCGTACCTGGATGAGTTCAACAAGGCCAAGGGCACTCACCTGGTGAGCGTCGGCGCGGTGCACCTGGAGCCCCTGGGCGCTTACTCCAGCAAGTACAAGAAGCTGGAGGAACTGCCAAGCGGCGCCAACGTGGTGATCCCGAACGACGCCACCAACGGCGGCCGTGCGCTGCTGCTGCTGGCCAAACACAACCTGATCACCCTGAAGGACCCGACCAACATCCTGTCGACCATCAAGGACATCACCGAAAACCCGAAAAACCTGAAATTCCGCGAACTCGAAGCCGCCACCCTGCCGCGCGTGCTGACCCAGGTCGACCTGGCGCTGATCAACACCAACTACGCGCTGGAAGCCAAACTGGACCCTTCCAAGGACGCCCTGGTGATCGAAGGCAATGACTCGCCTTACGTGAACATCCTGGTGAGCCGCGAAGACAACAAGGATTCGGACGCGATGAAGAAGCTGATTGCAGCCCTGCACACTCCTGAAGTGAAGCAATTCATCCAAGAGAAGTACAAAGGCGCGATCCTGCCGGCGTTCTGATCCAGCTCGATCTCCAACACTCTGGAGATCAAAAAATGTGGGAGGGGGCTTGCCCCCGATTGCGGAGTAGCAGTCGCTGCATGAGCTGACTGATCTGCCGCCATCGGGGGCAAGCCCCCTCCCACATGTGTTTTGTGTTGCCTGTTACTTGCGCTGCAACAGCCCCGGCAGTTGCGCTACCAGCTTCTGATTGTTCAACGGCGCACGGATAAACCCGCGCTGGGTACCATCCGGGCCGATCAGCGCGAGGTTGCCGCTGTGGTCGACGGTGTAGTTGGGCTTGCTGGTGTCTGCCGGGATGAACGGGATGCTCACGGCATTCGAGACCTTCTGCACATCCTCCACGTTCGCGCCGGTGAGGCCTTCGAATTGCGGGTCGAAATAGCCCAGGTACTGTTTGAGCTGGGTCGGCGTGTCGCGGTTCGGGTCGACGCTGACCAGGATCACTTGAAACTTGTCCACAGCCTCTTTAGGCAACTCGCTCTTGATCTGGCGCAGTTGGGCGAGGGTAGTCGGGCAGATGTCGGGGCAGAAGGTGTAGCCGAAGAACAGCAGGCTCCACTTGCCTTTCAACTCGTTGACCAGCACCGGCTGGCCGTCCTGGTTGGTCATGCTCACCGGTGGCAACTGACGGCTTTGCGGCAGCAGGATGATGCCGGCGTCGATCAACGCGGTAGGGTCGCCCTGGCCTTTGCCCGAGAGCACTTTGTTGACGGTCAGGCCCATGATCAACGCGACGATGGCCACCAGGATAAAGACGGTTTTTTGAGTTCGAGTCATAGGTTCAACAGTAAGTAGTGGTCTACGAGCAGGGCGATAAACAGCAGGAACAGGTACCAGATAGAGTACTTGAAGGTGTTGATCGCCGCGTGCGGCTGAGCGCCACGGTACAGCACCCAGGCCCATTGCAGAAAGCGTCCGCCCAAAACCAGCGCACACGCCAGGTAGAGCAGGCCGCTCATATGGATCACATAGGGCATGAGGCTCACCGCCAACAGGGCGAAGGTGTAGAGCAGGATATGCACCTTGGTGTAGTGCTCGCCATGGGTGACCGGCAGCATCGGGATGTCGGCCTTGGCGTATTCCTCCTTGCGGTGAATGGCCAGCGCCCAGAAGTGCGGCGGGGTCCAGGCGAAGATGATCAGCACCAATAACAAGGGTTCGGCGCTGACGTGGCCGGTGACGGCGACCCAGCCCAACAGCGGCGGCGCGGCACCGGCCAAGCCGCCAATAACAATATTTTGTGGCGTCGCGCGCTTGAGAAAGCCGGTGTAGATCACCGCGTAACCCAACAGCGAAGCCAGCGTCAGCCATGCCGCCAGGGGATTGGTGAACGCCAGCAACAAGGCCAATCCTGCAACGGCTAGAAACAAAGCAAAGGCCAGCGCCGCCATCGGCGATACACGGCCCTGCGCCAACGGTCGCTTATGGGTGCGGGCCATCACCGCATCAATCCGCCGGTCCACTACATGGTTCACCGCCGCCGCGCCACCAGCACACAGGGCTATCCCCAGGTTGCCGAAAATCAGCACCGCCCACGGCACGCCGGCGCGGGTCGCGAGGAACATGCCGACCAAGGAGGTGATGAGCATCAACACCACCACTTTCGGCTTGGTCAGCTCCAGGTAATCGCGCCAGATCGCCTGGCTGTGGCGCGCGCCGATCAAGGTCGCCATGGCATCTCTCCTTTAAGGGTGATGAGGCCCGATACGTGTTTGCGCGGGCTGAAGCGCCAGCCGAAGGGCAGTTGGTGACGTACCCGGACCAGACTGGTGCGGGCGTGGTAATTGACCAGCACCAGGCTCAATAACAGCGCCGCGCCGCCGGCGTTATGGCCGACCGCAACCGGCAGCGGCAGGTGGAAATACACGTTGCTCAGGCCCAGGCTGATTTGGGCCGCCAGGGCAATCAACAGCAGGCCCGCGAGCCGAGTCATACCGACCACGCGCAGCTGCCAGGCCAAGCCCGCAAGCACCACGGTGACCAGCACCGCACCGATGCGGTGGGTCAGGTGGATGGCGGTGCGCGCATCGCTGTCGAGTTGGCCGCCAAGGTAATTGGGCCCGATGTGCTGGGTCAGGTGAAAGCCGTTGGCGAAGTCCGCCGCAGGCCACCACTGGCCGTGGCAAGTGGGCAAATCGATACAGGCCACCGCCGCGTAGTTGGAACTGACCCAGCCGCCCAAGGCAATCTGGCCGATCACCAGCACCAGACCCGCCGTGGCCCAATATTGCAGGCGCTTGGGCACGATCAAGGCGGGCAGCACGCCGGACAAGCGCAGGGTCAGCAGGAACAACAGGCTCAAGGTCGCAAAGCCGCCCAACAAATGCCCCGTCACCACCTGGGGCCATAGCTTCAAGGTCACCGTCCACATGCCAAACGCCGCCTGGGCGAATACCACCATCAGCACAAACAACGGCAGTTTCACCGGCTGGCCCGGATCATGCCGATGGCTCCACGAACGCGCCGCCAACAGCACAATCAACAGGCCCAGGGTGCCGGCAAAGTAGCGATGGGTCATCTCGGCCCAGCCCTTGTCAGCCTCCACTGGCGTATCGGGAAAATGCAATTCGGCATGGGCCAACTGGGCCTCGCTTTGCGGCACGCTGATAAAGCCGTAGCAGCCCGGCCAGTCCGGGCAACCAAGGCCGGCATGGGTCAGGCGGGTGTAGGCGCCGAGCAGCACGACGATCAGCGCCAGCAGGGTGGCAAACAACGCGAGGCGAAATCCAGGTTTGGCCATGACGATGCCCTTATCCGATGTTCGACAGTTTCAGCAGGTGGCGCAGATCATTGAGCAAGTCCTTGCCCTTGACCTTGGCGTCGTAGCGCAGCACCAGATTGCCGTGGGGGTCGACGATCCACAGTTGCGCATCGCCCGGCGCGGCGGCGTTTTTGGTGAAGGTCGAAAGGTCCAGCGAGTAGCGCTGCAATTGCGGGTATTCGACCTTCAACTTAGCGTCATAGTCGGTACCGACCGGTTGCGCACTGGCCAGGGCATGGCTGGCGCGTGAGGCGTCGCGCCCCAGGCCGATCTGCAGTTGGCGCGCGAGGTACACCAGTTGCTGGCAATCGGCAGCGCAGGCAGCGGGCGCGGTGACCAGCAACTGCCAGCGCTGTTCATCGGCCTGCACGCCAATATCGGCGCGGGTCTGACCGTTACCGATCATTTCCCCGTGGTAGCTGCGACTGTCCGGCACCCAGAACTGCAGTTTGTACATGAAGGTGGCCAGCGCCATCGGGCCGATCACCATCAGCAGGATCAACAACAGTTGCCAGCGGCCTTTGCGCCGATCAGGCACCTCAGACATGTTGGGTGGATTCATGGCCGTTCCCATGGGGCTTCTCCTTTGTGGTGTGCCATCCGAGGTAGAGGTAAAGCGCCAATAGCGCCAGCGACATGGCGAACCACTGCACCGCGTAGGCCAGGTGTTTTTCCGGGCCCATCGCAACGATGGGCCAAGTGGTTTCGTACGTACCGGGGCCGGCTTCAGTGCGCAGTTCGTAGGCAAAACCGCTGCGACCGAGCTCAGCCCATAACGCAGCGGGGTGCAGCGCGGTCAACAGGCGCGGCCATTGCGCGGTCGTGGGGTCTGCATGTAACTGGAATGTTTCGCCGGGCGCGACATACACCCAGGCGTCGAGATTCAAAGGCTGGTCTGGGGTGGTGAAGACGGGCGGGGTGCGCCGATCCGGCCACGGCAACCAACCGCGATTGAGCAACAGCCATAGGCCGCTGGCCTGATCGTGAAAGGGTTGCAGCAACTCGACACCGGCCTTGCCGTCGCGCATGCGGTTATCCAGCAGTACGCTGTGCTCGGCATCGAATTGCCCGCGCAGATGCACGCGGCGAAAGGCCGGGTCCGCCATGTCACCGAGCTGCACACTGCTGATCGGCTCAGCCACGCGGCGTTCGGCATAGCTGTCCACCAGCAACTGCTTCTCATGGCCGCGTGACAGTTGCCAGAAACCCAGGCCCACCATCAACGGCAGCAGAATCATCACCACCAGGGTCGGTGCGATACCTGGACGAAAGCGTTTCATGGCGCTGGCTATACTTGTTTTCATTGCCCGCCCATCCCCTCAATGCCCACCAAAGCCAGGAACCAGACCATGCTCAAAGCAGCCATTGCCCTGATGCTGATCGCGACCGTCGTGAGCCTGTTCAGTGGCTTGTTCTTTCTGGTCAAGGACGAGGGCAACTCCAACCGCCTCGTCACTGCCTTGACCGTGCGTGTCGTACTGGCCGTGATCACCGTGGCCTTGATCGCCTGGGGCTTTTTCAGCGGCCAGCTGGTGTCTCACGCGCCTTGGTAAGTCGCCTCACAGCACATAGACGAAGAAAAACAGCCCAATCCACACCACATCCACGAAGTGCCAATACCAACTGGCCGCTTCGAAACCGAACTGATGCTCGGCATTGAAATGCCCGCGCAGGATGCGCATCAGCATCACAAACAAAATGATGGTGCCGATGGTCACGTGGGCGCCGTGAAAGCCCGTGAGCATGAAGAAGGTTGCGCCATACACGCCTGAGCCAAGGGTCAGGCCCAGCTCTTTGTAGGCGTGGATGTATTCCTCGGCCTGGAACCCGAGAAACGCCAGGCCAAGCAACACGGTGATCGCCAGCCAGATCTTCAGCGCACCGCGATGGCCCTTGCGCAGGGCATGGTGGGCGATGGTGATGGTCACGCTCGAGCTCACCAGCAAAATGGTATTGACCAACGGCAGGCCCCAGGGGCTGATGGTGCCCTCGGGTGCGGGGTACAGCTTTGGATCGGGGTTGTTGAGCAACGGCCAGGCGAACTCGAAACTCGGCCACAGCATGTGCGCGATGCCCTTCGAGCCTTCACCGGCCAACCAGGGCGCAGACATATGCCGCACATAGAACAGCGCACCGAAGAACGCGATAAAGAACATCACCTCGGAAAAGATGAACCAGGTCATGCCCCAGCGAAACGAGCGGTCCATCTGCGCGCTGTACAAACCGGCACGGCTTTCCTTGATCACCGCGCCGAACCAGCCGAACAGCATGTAGGCCAGCAACAGCCCACCGACGAAAAAGATCCACGGCCCGTGGGATTCCGGGCGTGCCGCCTTCAGGTCGTTGAACCACACGGCCAGGCCATACACGGTGACCAGCATGCCAATCGTGGCAATTATCGGCCATTTGCTTTGCGCTGGTACGTAGTACGTATCATGAGTCGACATGTATTCGCTCTCCTGATTGAGCGGGCAAACAGTAGCTAGCCGCCGGTACGGACAGCCACCGGCGGTTGGCGCGCAGTGATATCAAACAGCGTGTACGCCAGGGTCAAATGCTTCACATCCTTGGGCATGTCGCGGTCGACAATAAAACGCACCGGCATCTCGATGCGCTGGCCTGGTTGCAGCACTTGCTGGGTGAAGCAAAAGCATTCGGTCTTGTGGAAGTACATCGCCGCCTCGGCCGGGGAAATGCTTGGCACCGCTTGGGCGGTCATCGGTTTGTCGGTGGGGTTGTAGGCCACGAACAGCATCTCGGTGACTGCGCCGGGGTTGACCACCACCTCGTCAGCCTTGGAGTGAAAATCCCAGACCATGTCGATGGCATTGGTGGACAGGAACTGCACCCGTACCTGCCGCGTGAGGTCGACGACCTGCTCGCCCTCGTATTGCCCGGCCGTCTTGCCGTTGATGCCGAACGCCTTGCACATCACGTCGTAGATCGGCACCAGGGCGAAACCAAAGGCGAACATCGCCACCACCAGGATCAACAGGCGGGTGACCAGGCGCTTGAGGGGCACGGAGTCAGCCATGACATCCCCCTGAAGCGAAGGCGATCAGCGTGTTCATTTGACCTCCGGTGGCGTGGTGAAGGTGTGGTACGGCGCGGGCGAAGGCACGCTCCACTCCAGCCCTTCGGCGCCATCCCACGGCTTGGCCGGTGCCGGCGGGCCGCCACGGATGCACTTGATCACGATAAACAGGAAGAAGATCTGCGTGGCGCCAAACATGAAGGCACCAATGGACGAGACCATGTTGAAGTCGGCGAACTGCAGGTTGTAGTCCGGCACCCGCCGCGGCATGCCGGCCAGCCCCACGAAGTGCATTGGGAAGAACGCCATGTTCATGCCCACGAAAGACAACCAGAAATGCAGCTTGCCCAGGGTTTCGTCGTACATGTGGCCGGTCCATTTCGGCAGCCAGTAGTAGGCCGAGGCGAAGATGCCGAAGATCGCGCCAGGCACCAGTACGTAATGGAAGTGCGCCACCACAAAGTAGGTGTCGTGGTACTGGAAGTCCGCCGGGGCAATCGCCAGCATCAACCCGGAGAAGCCGCCGATGGTGAACAAGATCACGAAGGCCACGGCAAACAGCATCGGTGTCTCGAAGGTCAGCGAGCCTTGCCACATGGTGCTGACCCAGTTGAACACCTTAACCCCCGTAGGTACGGCGATCAGCAGCGTGGCGTACATGAAAAACAGTTCGCCCACCAACGGTATACCCACCACGAACATATGGTGCGCCCACACGATAAACGACAGGAACGCGATGCTCGCCGTGGCGTAGACCATCGACGTATAGCCGAACAACGGTTTGCGCGAGAAGGTCGGGATAATCGAACTGACGGCGCCAAACGCCGGCAGGATCATGATGTACACCTCGGGGTGGCCGAAGAACCAGAACACATGCTGGAACAGCACCGGATCACCGCCACCGGCCGCGCTGAAGAAGCTGGTGCCGAAGTGGATGTCCATCAGCATCATGGTCACGCAGCCGGCCAGTACCGGCATTACCGCGATCAGCAGGAACGCGGTGATCAGCCAGGTCCAGACAAACAGCGGCATCTTCATCAAGGTCATGCCGGGCGCACGCAGGTTGAGGATGGTGGCGACCACATTGATCGCACCCATGATCGAACTGATGCCCATCAAGTGGATGGCGAAGATGAAGAACGTCACGCTTTCCGGTGCGTAGGTGGTAGAGAGCGGGGCGTAGAAGGTCCAGCCGAAATTCGGCCCGCCGCCGGGCGTGAACAGGGTCGAGACCAGCAGCAGGAACGCCGCCGGCAGCAGCCAGAAGCTGAAGTTGTTCATGCGCGGCAAGGCCATGTCCGGCGCGCCGATCATCAGCGGAATCATCCAGTTGGCCAGACCGACAAACGCCGGCATCACCGCACCGAACACCATGATCAGGCCGTGCATGGTGGTCATCTGGTTGAAAAACGCCGGCTCGACGATCTGCAGGCCAGGCTGGAACAATTCGGCACGGATCACCATGGCGAACGAGCCGCCGAGCAGGAACATGGTGAACGCGAACCACAGGTACATGGTGCCGATGTCTTTATGGTTGGTGGTCAGCACCCAGCGCATCAAACCCTTGGCGGGGCCGTGGGCATGGTCACCGGCGTGGCCATGGTCATCGATCACAGCGCTCATGGCCGTTCTCCTGCAAGCGAGTGGGCGGGGCGGGTCGAGGTAAAAGCGATGAAGTAGGTCATTTGCTTTCCGCCTGCTTGATGGCCAGCACGTCTTTAGGCGTGACCATGTCGCCTTTGTTGTTGCCCCAGGCGTTGCGCTCGTAGGTCACTACGGCGGCGATATCGACTTCCGAGAGCTGCTTGCCGAAGGCGGCCATCGCGGTACCAGGCTTGCCGTGATAGACGATGCTGAGGTGGCCTTCCTTGGGTCCGGTGGCAATCTTCGAGCCCTTGAGCGCCGGGAACATCGGCGGCAGGCCCTGGCCTTCGGCCTGGTGACAGGCCACGCAGGTGGTGTGGTAGACCTTGTCGCCACGGGCCACCAGCTCTTCGAGCGTCCACTCTTTGGAGGTCAGCTCCTTGAGCTTGGCGGCCTCTGCCTTGCGTTCGCCGAGCCAGGTGTCGTAGTCGGCCTTGGACTTGACCTCGACCACGATGGGCATGAAGCCATGGTCCTTGCCGCACAGTTCGGCGCACTGGCCACGGTAGATGCCGGGCTTCTCGACGCGGGTCCAGGCCTCGTTGACGAAACCCGGGATGGCGTCGCGCTTGACCGCGAAGGCCGGCACCCACCAGGAGTGGATCACGTCGGCGGCGGTTACCAGGAAGCGCACCTTGGCGCCCACCGGCAGCACCAGCGGCTGGTCGACTTCCAGCAGGTAGTGTTCGCCCTTGGTCGCCTGGTTATGGATCTGCTCGGCGGGCGTGGCCAGGTTGCTGAAGAACTCCACATCCTGGCCCAGGTATTTGTAATGCCACTTCCACTGATAGCCGGTGACCTGGATATCGATATCCGACTCACTGCTGTCGTAGATGTTGATCAGGGTCTTGGTCGCCGGAATGGCCATCGCCACCAGGATCAGCAAGGGCACCACGGTCCAGAGAATCTCCACGGTCGTGCTTTCGTGGAATTTGGCCGCGACCTGGCCTGTAGAGCGGCGATGAAGGATCATCGACCAGAACATTGCGCCAAATACGACAATGCCGATCACCACACAGATCCAGAAAATGGTCATGTGCAGGTCAAACACAGCGTGACTGACTTCAGTTGCCCCTGGTGCCATATTCATTGTCCAGGCGGCGTGCGCCTGGCCGAATACTGACCACAACAGAAGGCCCATCCAAACGTGTGGATGTCGCGTCATTGCGGGTTCCCCTTATCGTTCTTGTTATCCCGCCGGTTTGCACCTGCGTCGAAGGGAGCGGCTTCCATACTGCTTACAACCGCTTAGCCTTACCTGCTTATGCAGTCTGGCGTCATCAGCTAATCGCGTACAAACCCGAGTATAGACACGCTCTGCAACCCCGCAATGTGTAGGGGCAAATGAGCAAAAATGAGTGGCCGGGCCTAATAAAACCGGGTGCGGAATCGTTTATCCGACGAACGATGGCAATTCGATATAACGCGGGTGCATAACCATGAAATAATTATGACAAATGCGTCTTAGGCGCTCGTATAAACGAGCTACCTTATGCTGTCCCTATTCCTACACCTGCTTCACTGGAGCCTTCATGAACACCGCCGCATTGCGCGAGCAGATTTCCCTTGCCCATCAACACGAAGCCAGCACCGGCCAACTGGCCAAGCAGCTGGAAGAGCAATTGCCGCACCTGCATTCGGCCATTTCCCTGGTTGACGGTGATCGCAACATCGTCATGACTCGCTTTGTGACCGCCTACATCGAACTCGTCCCGGACTTGCTGGAAGCCGCCAATGACGTGGCACGCGAAGCCGGTATCGAAAGCCAGATCAAGCCGGTGCTGAAGATCGCCGAGCAGTTCTTTCTGCAACCACCGGCTATTCTGGCGGGCCACCTGGGGCTCGACGGCCTGCTCGACGAGGCTTACTTGGCCCATCGCCTGGTTGAAGAAGTCAACGATCTGTATATCAAGCACTTCGGCCAGCCGTTGATTCCAGCAGACACCACCGTGGCCAACCTGATTGCCCATCAGTTGATCGGCGAAGCATTCGCCAACCAGCTCGATGAAGCCGTACACCATGCCGTGGATGAAATGCTCAACGAAGACAGTTTTGCGCTGGAGTCTGTCGAGGCGTATCGCGAGCAGCTGAAAAGCCCGGAAACGGAAGCCGCGTGGAAGCGCTGGCCGTGTCTTTCCCGCCAACTGGGGGTTGAGTTGGCACTGGATCAGCCAGCTTAAATCTTAAATTAGGCCAGAACGAATGTGGGAGGGGCTCGCCCCCTCCCACATGTTGATCCGGCTGCCTCAGCCGATTGAGGGCGCCGAGCCGATCCCTGTCGTCGTCCTGACCCGGCCTTCGAGCCTGCGCTTCAACCCACGCGCCTCGATCACCAGCTTCGAGCCCTTGGCCGCATTCGCCCGGCCCCATTCCTCCAGCAACTCCAGGCAGGAATGGTCGATATAGCTCAGGTTGCTCAGCGGTACGTGCACGGTGGTGCCCGCAGGCACCGTCGACAGCACCTGGGTCAATGCCGGCACTTTCAGGAAGGTCGCCGCGCCGGTCAAACGCAGCTCCATTTCCCCCTCCTGGGGCAGGTCGATCAGGCTGACTTTCAGGCGCGAGGCCTTGAACGCCAGCTTGACCAGCGTAAGCCCGAAGCCCACCAGCACACCGGTCAGCAGGTCGGTGAAAATGATTGCCAACGCCGTGGCCGCGTAGGTAAACATCGGCATACGCCCATAGCGACCGAGCGCCTTGAAGGCCTTGATATCCACCAGTTTGATCCCGGTGTACACCAATACACCCGCGAGGCTCGCCACCGGAATGCTCTGCAACACCCTCGACAGCAACAACACGAAGCCCAACAGCCATACACCATGGAACATCGCCGACAAGCGCGTGGTAGCACCGGCCTGCACGTTGGCCGAGCTGCGCACGATCACACCGGTCATCGGCAGGGCACCGACCAGGCCGCATAGCATGTTGCCTACACCTTGAGCAGACAATTCCTTGTCGAAGTCGGAACGTTGGCCACTGTGCATGCGGTCGACCGCTGCAGCGGAGAGCAGGGTTTCGGCACTGGCGATAAACGCCACGGCAAACGCGGCGATCAACAACTGGGGGTCGGCCAGGTTCAGCAGGTCACTGGGACGCAGCCAATCGATGGCGTCGGCGAGGTTCTCCGGCACCTCCACACGCTTGACCTGCAACGCCAACACCAGGCTGGTCACCGTTGCCAGGCCCACGCCCAACAGCGCTCCGGGCACGAAGCGCAGGGTTTGCGGACGGAATTTATCCCACAGGTACATCACCAGCATCGTCGACAAACCGAGCAATCCGGCCTGCCAACCCAGGCCGCCGCCCAAGGTTGGAATCGCCTCCACCAGCGCGGCGGGGAAGCCCGCCAGGTTATCCAGCCCTGAGGGCTTGGGCGCACCGTCGAGCATCACATGGATCTGCGATAGCACAATCAATACGCCGATCCCCGCCAGCATCCCGTACACCACCGCCGGCGCCGTGACGCGGAACCAGCAACCCAGGCGCAAACGCCCGGCCACCAGTTGCAGGAAACCCGCCAGCAGCAGGATCGGCCCGAGCATCATCATCCCGTGCTGGCGCACCAACTCGAACACCAATACCGCCAAACCCGCCGCCGGGCCGCTGACCTGCAGCGGCGAACCCGCCAACCAGCCCACCACCAAGCCACCGATAATCCCGGTGATCAGGCCCTTGGCCGGCGGCATGCCGGACGCGATCGCGATCCCCATGCACAGGGGCAGGGCGACCAGAAACACAACCACGGAGGCGAGCAGCTCCCGTGGCAATACAGCTTTCAATTGAGCAGCACGCATGATGGCTCTCCCGAGGCATTCGCCGGGCGCGGCAAAGCCTGGCTGCATCCATGGCAGCCACCGCTTTACCCGGCAGGGAAGTGTTTTAGAAGCGCGCTTTAGGCGTCGCGGATGGAATCGGTCCTTCGCCGCCTAACGGGCGGAACGCTGACTGGTCCGCATCGTAGGCGCGGATTTCGCTGGTCTCGATGTTGTAGATCCAACCGTGAATAAACAGCTGACCATTGGCCATACGCGACGCCACCGAGGGATGGGTACGCAAATGCTGCAGTTGGGCGATGACGTTTTCTTCGGTGAGCACTTTCATGCTCTCGCCTTCGTTGGCACAGTCGCAGTTGTCCTCGACCATGGATTTGGCGACTTCGGCGTGCCGCAGCCAGGCCCTTACCGTCGGCATTTTCTCCAGGCTGGCGGGGTTCAGGACCGCACGCATGGCACCACAGTCGGAATGCCCGCACACGATGATGTGCTGCACGCCCAAGGCCAGTACGGCGTACTCGATGGCAGTGGAAACGCCGCCATTCATTTGCCCATAAGGCGGCACGACGTTACCGACGTTGCGGGTCACGAACAGGTCGCCGGGAGAGCTTTGGGTAATCAGCTCAGGCACGATGCGCGAGTCGGCGCAGGTAATGAACATCGCCCGTGGGCTCTGGGCCGTGGCGAGTTTCTTGAAGAGTTCTTCCTGCTGAGGGAAGACGTCGTGATGGAAATGCAAAAAGCCGTCAACGATATGTTTTAGCGCTGCATCGGCAGACTCCGCCACCTGAGGGGCTGAAGCCGACGCAGCCAACGGCTGTTTATCCTTGTCACTCATGATTCATCCTCTTGATTAATGCAGGGGAGTTTTCAGGTCAGTTCGACGCCTGGCGAGTGGAATAGTTGGAAAACTTCACACATCAAGGCGCCGACTCATCAGTCACTCGCTGAACAAGGTAACCACCGAAACTTAACTCAAACTGAATGAACCGCTCTAGATCGCGGGTTTCAGTAATATCAAAACGCGACTATTTCTACAGGAGCGGTGCATTCTTCCTCATAAGTCTACAACAATGCCATCTGCCTGCCCGGTGGACAGAACGCCGTGCAATCAAGATTGAAACCTTCTCGCCGATTCAGCCCCAAGCGTTTGATCGCCTTGCTGAAGCGCTGGGCCAGCAGGTCGGCAAACGGCCCCTCGCCCCGCATGCGTACGCCGAACCGACTGTCGTACACCTCACCACCGCGCACCTGACGTACCAGGCTCATCACATGGGCCGCACGCTGCGGGTAATGCGCCGCCAGCCACTCCTCGAACAGCGGCGCCACCTCCAGCGGCAGGCGCAACATCATGTAGGCCGCACTCTGCGCACCGGCGGCATGGGCTTCGGTGAGCAGGCTTTCCAGCTCGCTGTCGTTGATCATCGGGATCATCGGTGAGCACAGCACGCCCACCGGGATACCCGCCTCGCGCATCACCCGGATGGCCCGCAACCGAGCCTTGGGCGCCGCTGTGCGCGGTTCCAGGATGCGCTTGAGCTCATCATCCAGGCTGGTGAGGCTGATCATCACCGCCACAAGGCGCTGCCTGGCCAGCTCAGCCAGCAGGTCCAGGTCGCGCAGGATCAGCGAGCCCTTGGTAATGATGGTGACCGGGTGCCGATAGCGCAGCAGCACTTCGAGGGTTTGCCGGGTGATCTTGTACTCACGCTCGATAGGCTGGTACGGGTCGGTGTTGGAGCCCAGGTTGATCGGCGCACACACATAGCCCGGCTTCGACAGCTGCTGTTCCAGCACGTCGGCCGCGTTGCTCTTGGCGATCAGCCTGGTTTCAAAATCCAGCCCCGGTGACATGTCCCAATAGGCGTGGCTGGGCCGTGCATAGCAGTAGATACAGCCATGCTCGCAGCCACGGTAGGGGTTGATGGAGCGGTCGAACGGCAGGTCCGGCGAGTTGTTGCGGGTGATGATGGTCTTGGCCGTCTCGATGCGCACTTCGGTGCCCTGGGTGGGCGGCACTTCCTGATACCAGCCGTCGTCCTCGGCCACGCTGACGGTGGGCGCAAAACGATTATGCAGGTTGGTGGCCGTGCCCCGACCACGGGGCGGCAGCGGAGTAGACATGAAAGCGCCTCGATACTGTTTTTATATACAGTATCGAGGCGTGAGGTTCCTGACCAGTGCCGTTTGGCGGTCAGTGCTTTTGTGTGACCTGCCCCAGGTCATCGCCCGAGGTGGTGCGCATGTCGTTCTTGCGCAGGTCGGCCACGTCACTGGCTTTCACCGGTGCACCCTGGTTACCCCAACTGCCACGGATGAAACTGACCACATCCGCCACTTCCTGGTCCGACAGGCGCCAGGCGAATGCCGGCATGGTAAAGGTCGACGGCGCCGTGTGAGTGGCCGGCAACGTGCCGCCGTTCAACACGATGTTGATCAACGACGTGGCATCCGCGGTCTGCACCACCGGGTTGCCCGCCAACGCCGGGAACACCCGCGTATAGCCATGGCCATCGGTACGATGGCAGGCCGCGCAGTTGTCGATGTACACCGACGCGCCGGGCTTGCTGTCATCGCCCTTCCACAGCGCCTCGGCCACCTGCTTGTCGTACTGGTGCGGCTGGTCTTGTGGGTCCACCGCCGGCAGGCTTTTGAGGTAACGGGCGATAGCCGTCAGGTCGTCTTGCGACATGTACTGCATGCTATGCACAACCACGTCGCTCATACCGCCAAATACCGCGCTGCGATCACTGCGACCGGTCTTGAGGAATTGCACCAGTTGCTCCTCGCTCCAACCGCCAAGACCGTCCTTGTGGTCACCGCGCAGGCTCTTGGCAATCCAGCCTTCCAGCGGCGCACTGCCGGACAGGAACGCGTTGCCGTCAGTCGCGCTCAGGGCTTTTTCCTGCATGGTAAGGGCGCGTGGTGTATGGCACGCGCCACAGTGGCCAAGGCCCTCCACCAGGTAAGCGCCGCGGCTGATCACTGGGTCTGCGCCCGCCACGGCCGGTTTGTCCGCCACCTCGGGGGCAAACATCCAGCGCCACGCCGCCAACGGCCAACGCATGCTCAACGGCCACGGAATGTCGCTGTCCTTGTTCTCCTGGGCGACCGGTTCCACGCCCTTCATGAAGTACGCATACAACGCCTGCATGTCGCTTTCGCTGACGCGCGCATAAGACGGGTAGGGCATCGCCGGGTAAAGCGTGCTGCCACTCTTGGCGACGCCGTGACGCACGGCCTTGTCGAAGTCCTCGAAGCTGTAGTCGCCCAGACCGGTCTTGTCCGGGGTGATGTTGGTGGAATAGATCACACCGATGGGAGTTTCCATCGGCAGGCCACCGGCGAACGGTTTGCCGCCCTTGGCGGTGTGGCAGGCCACGCAGTCGCCGGCGCGGGCCAGGTATTCGCCCTGCTTGATCAGGTCGGTTTCGGCGGCACTGATCGAGCAGCTGCTGAGCAGGGCAAACGTCGCGAGAACAAATGCTTTCATGGTCATCGCTCCTTATGCCTGAACCAGCGGGCCGGGGTTTTTCAGGTACTGCTCGCGGATCGCCCGGGCCGACCAGTAGGTCAACGCCGCCACCAGGCCGGTAGGGTTGTAGCCCAAGCCTTGTGGGAAAGCGGATGCGCCCGGGACAAACACGTTGTGCACATCCCAGCACTGCAAGTAGCGGTTCAGCGCACTGGTTTTCGGGTCGGTGCCCATGATCGCACCACCGTTGAGGTGGGTGGTCTGGTAGGACGCGGTGTTGAAGTGCTGACCGACTTTTTTACCGAGCACGGCAATCGCCTTGGGGTTCATCGCTTCGGCGACTTTGCCCATTTTTTCGACCATGAAGCGGTTCATCTTGATGTCGTTTTCCTGCCAGTCGAACGTCATGCGCAGCAACGGCAAGCCGTAGGCATCGCGGTAGACAGGGTCCAGATCCAGGTAGTTACCCCGGTAGGATTGATGGGCGCCGTGAGCATCCATCGACACCTGGTGGGTGTAGTAATCGGCGGTGGCGCGCTTCCAGGCACTGCCCCAGGCCGGTGTGCCGGGCGGGTTGGACGTACCGGCAATCGGCCGGCTGCCCGCCTGGTTGACCCACATCGGTGAGCCCCCGACAAACCCATGAGGGCCGTGGTCGAAGTTGTCCGCGTTGAAGTCATCCATCGCCACGCCATTGCCGCCGGCACCGATGAAGTTGTTGGTATGGGTGTCCTTGTCGAAGAACGCCTTGATGGTGGCCATGTTCTGGTAGGCGAAGTTCCTGCCCACCACGCCCTCATTGGTAATCGGGTCATAAGGTTTGCCGATACCCGAGAGCAGCATCAGCCGCACGTTGTGGAACTGGAACGCGCCGAGGATCACCAGGTCTGCCGGTTGTTCGCACTCGCGGCCCTGGGCGTCGATGTAGGTCACGCCGGTGGCCTTGCTCTTGGTGCTGTCCAGGTTGACCTTGAGCACGTGGGAATTAGGCCGCAGCTCGAAATTCGGCACCTGGCGCAGCGCCGGCAGGATGTTCACGTTCGGCGAGGCCTTGGAGTACATGTAGCACACGTAGCCACTGCAAAAACCGCAGAAGTTGCACGGCCCCATCTGCGCGCCGTAGGGGTTTGTGTAGGGCCCCGAGGTGTTGGCTGACGGCAGGTTGTAGGGCTTATACCCGACGCTGGCGGCCGCTTTCTGAAACAGCTGTGCGGAGACTGTGTTCTTTTGCGCTTCCAACGGAAATGGGTTGGAACGGTCCGGCGCATAAGGGTTGCCGCCACGCCCTTCGCCCACGACCTGGCCTTTCACGGTCCAGGCCTGGCCTGAGGTGCCGAAGACTTTTTCTGCATAGTCGAAAAACGGCTCCAGCTCTTCGTAGCTCACGCCGAAGTCCTGGATGGTCATGTCCTTGGGAATGAAATGCTTGCCGTAGCGCTCTTCGTAATGGCTGCGCATGCGCAGTTCAATCGGATCGACACGGAAATGCACGCCCGACCAGTGCAAGCCCGCACCGCCCACGCCGTTACCCGGCAAAAACGCGCCGAGCTGACGGTTAGGCAAGGCAACGTCATTCACGCTATGGCGAATCGTCACCGTCTCCTTGGAGATGTCCTGGAAGAGTTTTTTACGCACGCTGTAGGTCAGTTCGTCGATGACCTGGGGATAGTTGCCGTCCGGGTAAGTGTCCTGCATCGGACCGCGCTCCAGCGCCAGCACGTTGAGGCCCGCTTCCGTCAGCTCTTTGGCCATGATCGCGCCGGTCCAGCCGAAGCCGACAATCACCGCATCCACTTTCTTCATGATGGTCGCCACGTTTATGCCCTCTCGCCGCGGATGGAAACTGCCGGGAAGGGGTACTGCTCGTTGCGTTCCACCCAATCCATGAAGTCGGCGCGGGCGCCGGGGAAGCCGATCATGGTCCAGCCGACCATGCCTTTGTTGCCACCGTGGATCGGGTCGCAGAAGAACCCTTCCTTGGTGTTTTGCAGCAGCAGGTTGAAGAATATCTTCGGTGGTACCGCGTCAAAATGTGCCGTGACTTCACTGCCGCCCGCTTCCAGGCGACGCAGCATATCGTCTCGGGTAGCGCTGTCTTGCGCAGCAAAAGCTTTGCCGTTGAACGCCTTCGACCAGGCATCCGTCGCGGCGATACCCAGGCGATAGATCTCCTTGGGCACCAATTTGCTCTGCCAGCCCATCTCCGGTGGAGCATCGGCATTAAACGGGCCTTGCATAAACCACAGGGCGCCGCTGGCGTAAGGCGTGTTCATCTGACGGTCGATGTACTCCGGCGCGCCGGCTTCCAGGGCTCCGGGGCCTTGGGCATCGGCCGGGATCAGACGCTCGACGGCAGCGTTGATAAACGCCCATTCCTCGGTAGTGAAATAGCTTGGCTCGTAGGCTTTTTCGCTGACCGCTGGCTTAGCCGGCGCAGCCTCGGCAGGCGCAGGTGTCGCCATCAGCATCGAACCGCCAAGGCCGGTGCTGGCAACCGTGACCACCGGGATCAAGGTCAAGGATTTGCGTAGAAAGTCACGCCGGGGGTTGTCTTGATCTTGATCAGACATGGTGGCACCTCATCATGTGGTCACGGGGTTTTCAGCCGCTTCTAGGGAGCGGCTTGGTTTTGTCGCGCGGCGAATTGGATCCAGGCGATCCAAAGGGATAGAGCGCAGCGGCAAACAATGGTTACAAATGATAGCAGCCTAAGCATCGAGAGAATCGTTTCAGCGACTAAAGATTGAGGATTCACGATTCTTTGACGGGCACCTCACACCTCGTTGACCCCCTGTGACTGACTCTGGGCGCTATCCACCCATTCCCTATACGGTTACGTCGCCCATGCACACGCATCATTGGTTGCCAGCCCTCGGCCTGGCGTTTATGGCACTGTTCAACACAGCTTTTGCACAGGCCGATGATGCTACGTTCCTTCGTTCTCCCGAATGGGCCCAACCCGTGGGCGACCGCTACAACCTGCATCAAATGACGCCGACGCTCTATCGCAGCGCACTGCCGGATAGCAATGCAGCGCCGTTGTTGGAACAACTCAAGATAGGCACCGTGATCAATTTCCTGCCCGAGCCCGATAGCAACTGGCTGAAGGCTCCAGGCATCCGTCAGGTTCAGTTGAGTTATCGCACCAACCATGTGGATGACTCCGACGTGCTGGCGGCGCTCAGGGCGATCAAGGAAGCGGAAGCTAATGGCCCGGTGCTGATGCACTGCAAGCACGGTTCTGACCGCACCGGCCTGATGGCGGCGATGTATCGCGTGGTAATCCAGGGATGGAGCAAGGAGGATGCGCTGAACGAGATGACCTTGGGCGGTTTCGGCACCAGTAACGGCTTCAAGGACGGCATTCGCTACATGATGAAGGCCGATATCGACAAGTTGCGCACAGCCTTGGCGAATGGCGATTGCAGCACCAGCGCGTTTGCCCTGTGCTCAATGAACAGCTGGCTGAACCCGGCGAGCAAGGATCACGAGCCCGCCGAGGAAAAAACTGCACTGCTGGTCACCCCCTGAGACGCGCTCCCAGGGGGTAAACGAATCAGTCTTTCTTCAGCTTCGGGTTAGGGAAAAACTGCACCGCCTGCACCTTCGGGTCCGGCGCTTTCAACGCCGACGTATTGACCCGCGTGCCCAACTCCTTGGGCACCGACAGACCTTGATCATTCAGCGTATCGGTATACCCGCAGGCCACGCATTCGCGATGCGGCACGCTGTCCTCAGTCCACATCTTCAACTTGTCCGGCTCGCTGCACGCCGGGCACACCGCCCCGGCGATAAATTGCTTTTTGGTAATCACAGGCCCTTCACTCATGCTGCTGCGTCCTCACTCAGGCCGCTGTGGCGCAAGAGTGCGTCAATCGACGGAGCACGTCCGCGGAAGTCGACGAACAGCACCATCGGTGCCTGGGAGCCGCCACGCGCCAGGATCGCCTCGCGAAAGGCACGGCCGGTCTCGGCATTGAGCACGCCGTCTTCTTCGAATTTGGAGAAGGCATCCGCCGACAGCACTTCGGCCCATTTATAGCTGTAGTAACCCGCGGCATAACCGCCGGCAAAAATGTGCGCAAAGCTGTTAGGGAAACGGTTGTAGGCAGGAGGACGCATCACCGACACCTCATCGCGCACGCCTTCGAGCACCTGGGCCACGCTGCGGCCATCGCCATGGGTGGCATGCAATTCGAAGTCGAACAGCGAGAACTCCAACTGGCGCACCATCATCAGGCCGGATTGGAAGTTCTTCGCCGCGAGCATTTTTTCCAGCAGGTCCTGGGGCAGTGGCTCGCCGCTCTCATAGTGGCCGGAGATCAGCGCCAGGCCTTGCGGTTCCCAGCACCAGTTCTCCATGAACTGGCTCGGCAATTCCACCGCATCCCACGCCACGCCGTTAATACCGGACACACCGGCATGCTCGACGCGGGTCAACAGGTGATGCAGGCCGTGGCCGAATTCGTGGAACAGGGTGGTCACTTCATCGTGGGTCAGCAGGGCAGGCTTGCCGCTGTCGGCCGGGGTGAAGTTGCACACCAGATTCGCCACCGGGCTTTGCAGCACGCCGTCGATGGTGCGGCGGCGGTCGCGCGCGCCGTCCATCCAGGCACCGCCACGCTTATTGGCGCGGGCGTACAGGTCGAAGAAGAAGCGGCCGACATGCTGGCCGTTTTCCTTGATTTCAAACAGTCGAACATCCGGGTGCCAGGTGTCGAAGCCTTTTTGCTCGGCGATCTCGATACCGTACAAACGCTGCACAATGGCGAACAGGCCGCTCAGCACCTTGTCGATTGGGAAGTAGGCGCGCAGGGCTTCCTGGGACACGCTGTAGCGTTGCTCACGCAGCTTTTCACCGTAGAAACCGCTGTCCCAGCTTTGCAGGTCGGCGCAGCCTTGTTCGGCGGCGTAGGCCTTGAGCTGTTGCAGGTCCTGGGCAGCGAACGGCTTGCTGCGCTTGGCCAGGTCACGCAGGAAGCTCAGCACCTGGTCGCTGGACTCGGCCATCTTGGTGGCCAGGCTCAGCTCGGAGAACGAGGCGTAACCCAAGAGCTTGGCCAGTTCCTGACGCAGGTCGAGGATCTGTTCCATCACCGGGCCGTTATCGTTCTGACCCGCATTCGGGCCTTGGTCTGACGCACGGGTGCAGTAGGCCGCGTAGATTTCTTCACGCAGGGCGCGGTCCTGGGCGTAGGTCATGACCGCGTAGTAGCTCGGAAACTCCAGGGTGATCAGCCAACCGTCGAGGCCCTTGGCCTGCGCGGCAGCGGCCATCTGCGCCTTGGCCGAATCGGTCAGGCCGGCGAGGGTGGCTTCCTCGGTGACGTGCTTGGTCCACGCCTGGGTGGCGTCCAGCAGTTGGTTGGAGAATTTGCTGCCCAGCTCGGAAAGCTTGCTCTGCACTTCGGCGTAACGTTTTTGCTGCTCAGGCGGCAAGTCGATACCCGAGAGGCGGAAGTCGCGCAGGGAGTGTTCAAGAATGGTTTTTTGCGCCACGTCGAAACCGGCGGCTTCCGGGCTGTTGGCCAGGGCTTCGAAGGCTTGGAACAGCGCGCGGTTCTGGCCCATCTCGGTGGAGTAGGCGCTCAATGCCGGCAGGCACGCCTCGTAGGCTTCGCGCAGCTCGGCGCTGTTGCACACGGCATTGAGGTGGCTGACCGGGCTCCAGGCGGCGCCGAGGCGATCATTCAATTCGTCCATGGCCAGCACCAGCCCGGCCCATGTAGGATTTTTACCCTGGCTTTGCAGGATTCCTTCGATGGCAACACGGTTGTCGGCGAGGATCTGTTCGATGGCCGGCTGCACGTGCTCGGCACGGATCGCCGAGAACGGCGGCAGGTCGTAGGACTGCAGAAGAGGGTTGTTCGCGCTCACGGTTGGCACCTTGGCTGAAGAAACATGTAAGAACAAAGATGGGGCCATCTTAATTACAATCAACGTCCACCGCAGCTATCAGCACATAAGAGAGAGGCTATCGTGACCCTTCGCACCTATCAGAACCACACGCCAACCCTGGGCGCCGGGGCTTTTGTCGATATTTCGGCGGTGGTGATCGGCGATGTCGAAATCGGCACCGACAGCTCGGTCTGGCCGCTGACCGTGATTCGCGGCGACATGCACCGCATCCGCATCGGTGCGCGCACCAGCGTGCAGGACGGCTGCGTGCTGCACATTACCCACGCGGGCCCGTTCAATCCTGATGGTTTCCCCCTGCTGATCGGCGACGACGTCACCATCGCCCACAAAGTCATGCTGCATGGCTGCACGGTGGGCAACCGGATTTTGATCGGCATGGGCAGCATCGTGATGGACGGCGCCGTGGTGGAAGACGACGTGATCATCGGCGCCGGCAGCCTGGTGCCACCGGGCAAGAAACTCGACAGCGGTTTTTTGTATGTCGGCAGCCCGGTTAAACAAATCCGCCCGCTGACTGACAAGGAACGCGCCTTTTTCACCTACAGCGCCGCCAACTACGTGAAGCTCAAAGACCTGCACCTGGCTGAAGGATTCGACCGATGATCCTCAATTACCAAACCGTCCTGTTCGACCTGGATGGCACCCTCACCGACCCGCGCGAGGGCATCACCCGCTCGATCCAGTACGCCCTTGGCAAACTGGGCATCGACGAACCCGACCTGACCAAACTCGAACACTTCATCGGCCCGCCGTTGCTGCAAGCGTTCATGCAGTTCTACGACTTCGATGAGGCCAAGGCCTGGGAGGCGGTGAATTTCTACCGCGAGCGCTTCAAGGTCACCGGGCTGTATGAAAACCGCGTGTTCGACGGCGTGATGCCGCTGCTCGAAGACCTGAGCAAACAGGGCCGCCAGCTGTATGTCGCCACGTCCAAGCCCTGGGTGTTTGCCCGCGAGATCGCGCGGCATTTCGATTTTGCCAGGCACTTCAAGGTGATCTACGGCAGCGAGCTGGACGGGACACGCACCAACAAGGTCGAGTTGATTGCGCATTTGATCAGCGAAGAAAGCCTGGACCCGGCGACCACCCTGATGATTGGTGATCGTAAGCACGACCTGATCGGGGCGCGTAGTAATGGGGTGGATTCGGCGGCCGTCGGTTATGGGTTTGGTAGTTTCGAAGAGTTGAACGCCGAGGCGCCGACCTGGCATTTTGAGACATTGGCACAGATGCATCAGGCGTTTTTGCAGCGGCCTTGAGGCCGCCATCGGGGGCAAGCCCCCTCCCATCTGTTGACCTGTGTACGCCGGGCAAATGTGGGAGGGGGCTTGCTCCCGATGAGGCCCTACAGATCAACCCCTTCCAACTGCCTCAACGCGGCCTTGCGCTGCGCCACCGGCAACTTGCCCATCTTCTCCACCGCTGCGTAGAACTTCAGCCAATCCCCACCTTCCTGCCGGAACAGCGCCGCAAACGCCGGCACCCATTGGTCATACAGCCCGAACGGCAACAATCGCGCATTGTTCATCGGCAGGTTCATCCAGGCGTCATAACGCTTGTCCCCGCCCCATTGGTTATCGCGCAGCTGCCGGTACTCACGGCGCAAACCCTCGAATTCGGCCGCCTTGGCCTGGCGCATCGCGTCGGCAGACAGCGGTTGCGCGTAGAGTTTTTCCAGGCGTTTACGCGTATCGAGGATCAGTTGGGTAAATTGGTCACGCTGCTGCCGCGTCGAGTTGCCAAGCGGCGCCAGGCCCTGGGTCGCGCGCCACTGGCGGGTGCCTTCCTGCTCGACGAAGTTGGCAAATGACTCGTTGAACTCGGTGTCGTCTTTGACGTAGAAACGCTGGTGCGCCAGCTCGTGGAAAATCAGCGTGGCCAGGCGTTCGTCGCCCCAGTTCATCATCGAATTCATGATCGGGTCGTTGAACCATCCCAGGGTGGAATAGGCTTCGACACCGCCAATCGACACGTCGAGGCCTTGTTGGTGCAACAACGCCGCTTCACCGCGCGCCGCACCCTGGCGATAATAGCCGCGATAGGCCACGCAACCGGCAATGGGGAAACAATGGGTTTGAGGCGCCAGGGAAAACTCCTGCGTAGCGAAGACATTCCAGACCACATAAGGTCGGCCAATATCGGCGTACAGCCGGTAACTTTGGTTGTCCGGCAGATGCAGGTGCTCACTGGCGAAGGTTCGAGCTTTCTGTGATTGAGCCAGATGATCACGCAGCAACTGCGGCCGTGATGGATCGGCGATGACCTCGGCAACCGGCTCTCGGGCCCGCAACAGCTGCCACTGGCCGCCCGCCAATTGGCTGTAGTAACTGACGCTGGAACAGCCACTGAGCAGTACAACTATCAACCCTGGAAGAAAACGCCTGACCATGCCTCGACCGCTCCTGGGTGATTTGTGCGCCAGACTATCGCGCCTGAAGGGGATTTTTCCACGGCGCAGCGTGTTTATACTCAAACCTCTCCTCGCGTTGAGTACCTGCCATGCGCCAGCTCCTGCTTTCCGTCGTCGCCCTGTTCCTCAGCGCCTGCGCTTCGACGCCCGTCCCGCCGGTCGACCCGCATCAAGCCTGGATTGATTTCGCCACGCCGACGCCGGGAGCCAAGCTGGTGATGGCGCAGCGCCTGGACGGCAAGAGCCTGCCGGACGGACGCTACTTCCAGGTACCACCGGGCAGTCACGAGTTGATGGTGCGCTTTGATTTCGAGGTGCCAACCGGCGGCAGCCTCAATGGCTTTGGGCAAACGGCCGACCGCACCTGTTTCATCACCCTGCAGTACGACCATTTCGAGGCCGGCCAACGTTATCGCCTGGAAGGGCGCTCATTGGCCTTTACGCCGAATATCCGACTGTATAACGCCGCCCGCCAATTGCTGGCTGAAGAACGCAGCGTCAACTGCCTGTGATCAGTCGTTATTTTTCTGGTAGATGATGCGCTTGGTGCCGTTTTCGCACGTACCGACAATCATCGCGCTGTCATGATTCTTGGCTTCTTCGGCGGTGATGATTTCCAGGGTGTAGGACGGAATCGCCTTGGCCTGGATCTTCACTTCGATCTCTTTCCTGAGCTCTTCACAATCTTTTGGAGCGGCCACGGCCGAAGTGGCCAACGCACCGCAGATGATCGCCAAGGCAAAACGTTTCATGTGTGAAGCTCCCTGAATGCATGCGCACGGGTGTGCGCCTAAGGCTGCATAGGCTATAGGACCACATTCAGGAAACACGAGTTCTGATTTAACGCAGAACAAAATGTGGGAGGGGGCTTGCTCCCGATAGCGGTGCATCAGTCAACATCTCGGTTACTGATAGACCGC
>NZ_JBFMHW010000028.1:0-75913 GCF_040754745.1 Pseudomonas sp. SB113 | reverse complement strand
TGGCGCCGGGCAACAGCGGCAGGTCCGTACTGATTTGCAGGTGGCAGGGAATGCCGTGGCTGGCCTGCCACTGCGTGACCAGCATCGAAAACGCCTCGGCCATCGGCAGGTGTTGCAGGGCCACCGGATAGAGGTCGTGGACCAACGCCCTGAAGCCGTGCTGCAAGTGCTCGCAGTGATCCTCCAGTTGCGCCACCGTCGACGCCAACAGATGCGGCTGATCGGTGACCAGCCGCAACAGGCAGGCCTGGGCGCGAATGCCGGCCAGGTATTGGCCGAGGTCATCGTGCAGGGTCTGGGCCAGGTGGGTGCGCTCCTGCTCCTGCACCGCCAGCAGGGTCTGGGTGAGCCGGGTGTTATCGGTGCGCGCCTGCTCCAGGGCGTCGGTCATGCGGTTGAAGTGCAGCGCCAGTTGCCGTGCTTCCGGCGCGCCTTCACTGCGCAGGCGCACGTTGAGCTGGCCGGCGCACACCTGTTGCAGCGCGCGCAGCAATTCATCCAGCACGCCCATGCCACGGCGCACCGCCCAGCGGATGGTCAACAGGCTCAGTATCAAGGCCAGGGCGCACAGGCCCAGCAGTTGTTGCAGGGAGTCCCAGACCTCGTCGATTTCATCCCGTGGGTCAACGGCGATGGACACGCGCCGACCGTCCGGCAAGTCGAGCACCTGGGCACTGTGCCGCGCCTCGGCAAACAGCAGGCGCCCGAGCCAGGCGTCCAGCCCGTCCGGGGCCGGCGTTTGCGCGGTGGCGCCGCTCGCCAGCCAGTGCACCCGCACATGACGCAAACTCGCCGTGAGGTGGGGTTGCAGGCTGGCCGGGTCGCGCTCGGCGGTTTCGCTCAGGTAGTGCACCACCGCTTCGGCCGATTGCAGCTCGCGCTCCACATCGGCCAGGGCCTGGTGCAGCAACAGCGCGGCGCAGGCGCCGGTCACCAGGGCGAAGAAGCCGCACACCCACAGGTTGATGCGCCACAGGGCCGACAGGCCAGACCGGGTGGTGAAGACGCGCATGCTCGTGTCACTCCTGTGAATAAGACCGGTAGGGATCCATGCTAAGACCGCACCCGCTGCGCGTGGCTACTACCTTGGTACTGCCCCAGCGCTACTTTCTGCATATTTGCAGCGACGTTCAGGGTTCCTATGCTGGCGCTACCTGTCATGGAGTGCCTTATGCGCCAGCTCGCCCCCTACGCCGTGATCTGCCTGCTGGCGATCGCCTGGGCCGCCACCGGCCAGGCCGCCGAAGCGCCCTTGCAGGTGCAGCTCGGCTACCTGGGTTATCGGCCCGATCCGGGCCCGCTGCTGTCGAATGTGATTGCCGAGCCCGCCGATGCCGGGCAGCGCGGCGCTGAATTGGCGATCATCGACAGCAACAGCACCGGCGCTTTTCTCAACCAGCGCTACAGCCTGACCAGCGCCACGGTTGACACCCCAGACGCCCTGCTTGCCGCCGCTCAGGCCCAGCATGCCCAGGGCCTGCGCCTGTTCGTAGTGAACGCGCCCGCCGCCAGCCTGCGCCAACTCAGCGCGGCGTTGCCCGACAGCCTGCTGTTCAACGCCGGCAGCCCGGATGACCGCCTGCGCAGCACCGACTGCCTGGGCAACGTGCTGCATACGCTGCCCAGCCGCGCGATGCTCGCCGATGCGCTGGCGCAGTTCCTGGTCGTACGCAAATGGCAGAAAGCGCTGTTGATCGTCGGCCCCACCGAGGATGACCAGGCCTACGCCGCCGCCCTGCGTCGCGCCGCCAAACGCTTCGGCGTGCAACTGGTGGCGGAAAAAGCCTGGCGTTTCGATAACGACCAACGCCGCAGCGCCCAGGCAGATATGCCGCTGTTCACCCAGACCGCCGAATACGACGTGGTGCTGGTGGCCGACGAGCGAGGCGACTTCGGTGAGTACGTGCCCTACCAGACCTGGTACCCGCGCCCCGTCGCCGGTACCCAGGGCCTGACGCCCACCGGCTGGCACAAAACCGTCGAGACCTACGGCGCCGCCCAGTTACAAAAACGCTTCGAGGCCCTGGCCGGACGCTGGATGAACGACCGCGACTTCGCCGCCTGGATGGCCGTGCGCAGCGTCGCCAGTGCAGTGAGCAAGTTGCGCCAGGTCGAGCCCATGGCGATCCGCGATGTGGACATCAGCGAGCAACTGCCCCTGGATGGTTTCAAGGGCCGCAAGCTCAGCTACCGCGCCTGGAACGGCCAACTGCGCCAACCGATTCCCATCGTGCAGCCCCGCGCGCTGGTCAGCACCTCGCCCCAGGACGGTTTCCTGCACCCCACCAACGAAATGGACAGCCTGGGCTATGACAAACCCGAGGTGACCTGCCGCTTCCCTTGATTGCCTCGCCACAATAATAAGGAATCCGCCATGCGCCGCACCCTGCTCTCATGCGCCCTGCTGCTTGCCACCGGGCACGCCGTGGCCAGTACCGCCTGGGTCTCCAACGAAAAAGACAACAGCCTGAGCCTGATCGACATGCAGACCCTGCAAGTCACCGACACCCTCAAGGTCGGCCAGCGCCCACGGGGCCTGTTGCTGTCCCACGACAACAAGCTGCTGTACATCTGCGCCAGCGACTCGGACCGCGTGCAGGTGATGGACGTGGCCACGCGCAAGATCATCAAGGAACTGCCCTCCGGCAAAGACCCCGAGCAGTTCGCCCTGCACCCCAATAACCGCTGGCTGTACGTCTCCAACGAAGACGACGCGCTGGTCACCGTGATCGACACCGAGACCTCCAAGGTGCTCGGCCAGATCAACGTCGGCGTCGAACCCGAAGGCATGGCCGTGAGCCCGGATGGCAAGTGGGCGGTGAACACCAGCGAAACCACGAACATGCTGCACTGGATCGACACCAGCACCCAGACCCTGGCCGACAGCACCCTGGTGGACCAGCGCCCGCGCTTCGTCGAGTTCAACCACGATGGCTCGCAGCTGTGGGCCTCGGCGGAAATCGGCGGCACCGTGACCATCCTCGACGTGGCCAGCCGCGCGATCCTCAAGACCCTGACCTTCAAGATCAAGGGCGTGCACCCGGACAAGGTACAGCCGGTGGGGATCAAGCTCAGCGCCGACGGCAAGTACGGTTTCGTCGCCCTCGGCCCGGCCAACCATGTGGCGGTGATCGACGCCAAGACCTTCGAGGTCCTCGACTACCTGTTGGTGGGCCGCCGCGTGTGGCAGATGGCATTTACCCCGGACGAGAAACAGTTGCTCGCCACCAACGGCGTGAGCGGTGATGTGTCGGTGATCGATGTGGACAGCCTCAAGGTGATCAAGTCGGTGAAAGTCGGGCGTTATCCGTGGGGCGTGGTGGTCACGCCATGAACGCCCTGGAGGTGCGCGACCTGAGCTTCGCCTATGGCGCGCGGCAGGCCTTGTGCGAGGTGAGTTTCAGCCTGGCGCCGGGGCGTTTTGCGGCGTTGCTGGGGCCCAATGGCGCCGGTAAATCGACCTTGATTGCCTTGCTGACGCGGCTGTATGACCTGCAAAGCGGCGACATTCGCGTGGGCGGTCATTCCCTGCGCGATGCGCCGCGTGCGGCCCTTACGCAACTGGGTGTGGTGTTCCAGCAAAGCACCCTGGACCTGGATTTGAGCGTGGAGCAGAACCTGCGCTACCACGCCGCGCTGCATGGTTTATCGCGGCGCCAGACCGACCTGCGCGTAGCCGCCGAACTGGCACGCCAGGCCCTCACGGAACGGCGCCGGGAAAAAGTCCGCGAGCTCAACGGCGGGCATCGGCGCCGGGTGGAAATCGCCCGGGCGTTGCTGCATGAGCCGCGCTTGCTGCTGTTGGATGAAGCCAGCGTCGGCCTCGACCCGGCCAGCCGCCTGGCGCTGAACCAGCACGTGCGCAGCCTGTGCCTCGAACACGGCATCAGCGTGCTGTGGACCACCCACCTGCTCGATGAAGTCCAGGCCGACGATGCGTTGATGATCCTGCATCAGGGCCGCCTGGTGGCCAGCGGGCAAGTCGATACGCTGATCCTGGAACAAGGCGGCGACCTCGGCAGTGTGTTCGCGCGCTTGACGCGCCCCACCACGACGGGAGCTGCGGCATGAACGCTTACTGGCAATGCCTGCGGGGCATCGTGCTGCGCGAGTGGCTGCGGTTTGTGTTGCAGCGCACGCGGTTTCTCAGTGCGCTGGTGCGCCCGTTGCTGTGGTTGCTGGTGTTCGCCGCCGGGTTTCGCGCCGCGTTGGGCATCTCGGTGATCGAACCCTACGACACCTACATCCCCTACGAGGTGTACATCATCCCGGGGCTGGCCTGCATGATCCTACTGTTCAACGGCATGCAGGGCTCCCTGTCGATGGTCTACGACCGCGAGATGGGCAGCATGCGCGTGTTGCTGACCAGCCCGTTGCCGCGCACGTTTTTGCTGTGCAGCAAGCTGTTGGCCACGGCGCTGATTTCGCTGTTGCAGGTGTATGGGTTCCTGGCGATTGCCTGGGTGTACGGCGTGCAACCGCCGGCCATGGGGCTATTGATCGCCCTGCCGGCGTTGCTGCTGGTGGCCTTGATGCTGAGCGCCCTGGGCCTGTTGCTGTCGAACGCGATTCGCCAGTTGGAGAACTTTGCCGGGGTGATGAACTTCGTGATCTTCCCGCTGTTTTTCCTGTCGTCGGCGTTGTACCCGTTGTGGAAGATGCGCGACTCCAGCGAATGGCTGTACTGGCTGTGCGCGGTCAACCCGTTTACCCACGCCGTCGAACTGGTGCGTTTTGCCCTGTACGAACGCTTCGCCGGCTTGGCCCTGGCGGTGTGCCTGGGCTTGACCTTGTTGTTCGCGGTGTTGGCGGTGCTGACCTTCAATCCCCAGCATGCGGCGTTGCGCAAAAAAGGCTGAAGACAGGGAAACTACTACTTTGGTACTGGTTTTCCTGTCTATCGTCGCATTCCCAAGGGCCCGGGACTCACGTGTAATGCGCGCATAACGATAAGGATTGCCCTGCCATGCTGTATGCCCGACCGCCTCTGTTGGCACTGCTGTGCCTGTTCGTCGCTAACGTCCAGGCCGACACCCCACTGTTTTCCGCCGACGGCTACCGCATCAGCCTGTACCGCAGCCCCACGCCCGACCACCTGCCAGGCGCCACGATTGTCGACACTGCGGCCCTGCAAACCCTGCTCAACCAAAGCCCTGCGCCGGTGCTGATCGATGTGTACCGCCGCCAGTGGCTGCAAGGCCGCTTCATCGAAGACCAGCCCCACGCCAACCTGCCCGGCAGCCACTGGCTGGCCAATACCGGCGACGGCGACCTGACGCCGGAGTGGCAAAGCTATTTCGTGCGCCATTTGTATGCCTACAGTGGCGGCGACCTCAAGCGACCGTTGGTCTTCTATTGCCGCTCCGATTGCTGGCTGAGTTGGAACGCGGTAAAACGTGCCGCCAACCTCGGCTATACCTCTGTGTACTGGTATCGCGACGGTCTGGATGCCTGGGAAGCGGCAAAGCTGCCGGTGACGGTCGCCCAACCCGAGCCATTTCAAACATCACAATAAGAAAGGTGAACGGCCATGTACAAAATCCTGATTGCCGACGATCACCCACTGTTTCGCGAAGCGATCCATAACGTCATCAGCGACGGCTTCCCCGGCAGCGAAGTGATGGAAACCGCCGACCTCGACAGCGCCCTGGCGCTGACCCAGGAACACGACGACCTCGACCTGATCCTGCTCGACCTGAACATGCCCGGCATGCACGGCCTCAATGGCCTGATCAACCTGCGCAACGAAGCGCCGACCATACCCGTGGTGATCGTTTCGGCCGAGCAGGACAAGCAGATCGTGCTTCAAGCCATCACCTACGGCGCCGTGGGTTTTATCACCAAGTCCTCACCGCGCCTGCAAATGACCGAGGCGATCCAGCAGATCCTCAACGGCAACGTGTACCTGCCGCCGGACATCATCCGCACCCAAAAGCCCGGCACCCAGCGGC
Source organism: Pseudomonas sp. SB113 (assembly GCF_040754745.1). Lineage (NCBI taxonomy): Bacteria > Pseudomonadati > Pseudomonadota > Gammaproteobacteria > Pseudomonadales > Pseudomonadaceae > Pseudomonas > Pseudomonas sp. SB113. The sequence goes on along the minus strand of NZ_JBFMHW010000028.1, from coordinate 69,962 downwards.
GCCTCAACGAAAACCCCGGCTTCGCCCCCGAACTGCTGCAAGCCCTGACACGCAAGCAATTGCTGGTGCTGGAACGCATGACCAAGGGCGAGTCGAACAAACAGATCGCATACACGCTGGAGATCGCCGAGACCACGGTAAAGGCCCACGTGTCGGCGATCTTGCGCAAGTTGAACGTGCACAACCGGGTGCAGGCAATCCTCAGTGCCGGGGATATCGATTTCGGCTCGTACCTGCGGCGCTGATCCTCCTGACTCAACACCGGTCAAAGGTGGGAGGGGGCTTGCTCCCGATAGTTGTGGACCAGTCAACACCTTCTTGACTGAAACACCGCCATCGGGGGCAAGCCCCCTCCCACACTGGATCTCCGTTTTGTCAGGGCCGACCGAGCAGGTGGCTCATGGCGGTCTTGAGTTTCATCGGGCCCATCTGCGCCACCCATTTTCCTGACACAACACCGGCCAACGGTGGGAGGGGGCTTGCTCCCGATAGCTGTGGACCAGTCGGCATCTACTTGGCTGAACCACCGCCATCGGGAGCAAGCCCCCTCCCACACTGGATCTCCGTTTGTCAGGGCCGACCGAGCAGGTGGCTATGGCGGTCTTGAGTTTCATCGGGCGCATCTGCGCCACCCATTTTCCTGACTCAACACCGGTCAAAGGTGGGAGGGGGCTTGCTCCCGATACCTGTGGACCAGTCAACACCTTCTTGACTGAAACACCGCCATCGGGGGCAAGCCCCCTCCCACACTGGATCTCCGTTTGTCAGGGCCGACCGAGCAGGTGGCTATGGCGGTCTTGAGTTTCATCGGGCCCATCTGCGCCACCCATTTTCCTGACACAACACCGGTCAAAGGTGAGAGGGGGCTTGCTCCCGATAGCTGTGGACCAGTCGGCATCTACTTGACTGAACCACCGCCATCGGGAGCAAGCCCCCTCTCACACTGGATCTCCGTTTGTCAGGGCCGACCGAGCAGGTGGCTCATGGCGGTCTTGAGTTTCATCGGGCGCATCTGCGCCACCCATTTTCCTGACTCAACACCGGCCAACGGTGGGAGGGGGCTTGCTCCCGATAGCTGTGGACCAGTCGGCATCTACTTGGCTGAACCACCGCCATCGGGAGCAAGCCCCCTCCCACACTGGATCTCCGTTTTGTCAGGGTCGACCGAGCAGGTGGCTATGGTGGTTTTGAGTTTCATCGGGCCCATCTGCGCCACCCATTTTCCTGACACAACACCGGTCAAAGGTGGGAGGGGGCTTGCTCCCGATACCTGTGGACCAGTCGGCATCTACTTGGCTGAACCACCGCCATCGGGAGCAAGCCCCCTCCCACACTGGATCTCCGTTTGTCAGGGCCGACCGAGCAGGTGGCTCATGGCGGTTTTGAGTTTCATCGGGCGCATCTGCGCCACCCATTTTCCTGACTCAACACCGGCCAACGGTGGGAGGGGGCTTGCTCCCGATAGCTGTGGACCAGTCAACACCTTCTTGACTGAAACACCGCCATCGGGAGCAAGCCCCCTCCCACACTGGATCTCCGTTTTGTCAGGGCCGACCGAGCAGGTGGCTCATGGCGGTCTTGAGTTTCATCGGGCGTACCGGTTTGTGCATCAAGGTGTGCCCCAACTCACGGATCTGCAGCTTCAACTCGTTACTGTAGTTGGCGGTGATCATCAGTGCCGGGATCGCGCGGCCGCGGCGTCCATTGATGCGGGCGACGGCGTCGACGCCGTTCTGGTCGTTGTCGAGGTGGTAGTCGGCGATCAGCAAGTCCGCTTCGGCATGGTAGTTGTCCACCTGGCGTGCCAGGTCTTGCTCGGACAATGCCGTGATCACCTGGCAGCCCCAGCCTTCCAGTAAGGTGCGCATCCCTGCGCAGATCGCCGCGTCGTTATCCAGCACCCACACCCGCGCGCCTTGCAGGCGTTCGAGCATCGGTTCGCTCATGGCCAGCATCGGCAGCGACTTGGGCGCAGTGGCGCTCAACGGCACCTCCACCGAGAACATCGACCCCTTGCCCGGCCAGGATTTGACGCTGATGCGATGCCCAAGAATCCCGGCGATCTTTTCCACAATCGCCAGGCCCAGGCCCAGCCCACGGTCCTGGTCGGGCCGCTGCACATCGCCGCGCTTGAACTCCTGGAAAATCTCTTCCAGACGCTCCTCGGCGATGCCCATGCCGCTGTCCCACACCTGGATCAACAAACGCTGATGCTGGCGGCGACAGCCCAGCACCACGCGCCCTTTGTAGGTGTAGCGAATCGCATTGCTCAGCAGGTTGCGCAGAATCCGCGCCAGCAACTGAATATCGCTGCGCACCAGCGCCGAGCAGCCGACAAAATGCAGCGCCAGGCCTTCGCTGCGGGCCAATTCGGTGTACTCGGCGGCCAGGTTGTCGAGCAATTCACTCAGGGCAAACGGCGCGATGTCGGCCTTGATCACCCCGGCATCCAGCTTGGAGATATCCACCAGGGTGCCCAACAGGTTTTCCACGTCTTCCAGGGAGTTGCTCACGTTGCGCACCAACGTTTCGCTGGGACGCTCCAGCAGTGCGCTGGTAAACAGACGCGCCGCATTCAAAGGTTGCAGCAAGTCATGGCTGACGGCGGCGAGGAATTTGGTTTTCGACAGGTTGGCCTGCTCGGCCTCGAGCTTGGCTTCACGCAGGCGCGCTTCCATGCGGCGGCGCTCGTCGATCTCCTGCAATAACTGGTCGTTGAGCGCGGTGAGTTCCGAGGTGCGCTGGGCCACGCGCTGCTCCAAATGCTGATAGGCCTGGTGCAGGGCTTCGGCGGTACGGCGGCGTTCGGTGATGTCGCGGATCAGTACGAAGATCCCCACCACTTCGCCGCTGGCCAGCATGTTCGGCACATAGGAGCGCAGCATGTAGCGCTCCTGGTTATTGATGTTGGTCTCGGCGAATTCAAAGGTCACGCTTTCCCCGGCCAGGGCACGGGAGACGTAGGCATCCAGGCGCTGGCAATGCTGCTCGCTGTGGACTTCACGCAGGCTCTGGCCGAGCATCATGCCGCGCGGCCAGCAATACCATTCTTCATAGACTTTATTGGTGAATTCGTAGACCAGGTCGGCATTCAGGTAGCCGATCAGGGCCGGGACGTTATCGGTGATCAGGCGAATCCAGCGTTCGCTTTCCTGGGCCTTTTGCGCCGCCGCCTGTTCGCCGCGCAGGGTTTCGGCGCGCAGCCGGGCGTTGATCAGCAAGTGGTTGCTGGCCTTGAGTTCGGCCATCGCCTGGTTCAGCGCGTCGGTGCGTTCGCGCACTTGCTCGGCCAGCACCACCGAATGCTGAAAGGTGGTGTAAGGATTGTTGCCCTGGGCCATGCCGGACTCGATGCGCTCGATCAGCGCCGCGTTGATCCGTGCCAGCTTGTGGTTGTCCTGTTGCAGTTGGGCAACCTGGGCGAGCAGTTCAGCGCCGGCCTCGGGCAATGGCGACCCCGGTGAAGGTCTGGTTGATATGCATGCCATTGAACTGTTCTCCGTAGGTGTTGAAGCCCATCACCCGCTGGTCGCGCAGGAAGCCGCCGATCTGTTCCAGATTGTCACTGTCTTCCAGCTCCAGGCGGCGCAGGAAGCAGTCGCAGCCGATGGTCAACAGCAGGTCGCCAAGGCGTGATTGAAGGCCGTCGAACAGGGTTCGCAGGTTCGGCAAGATCGGCCCGGGTTTCATCACGGTGAGAACGATGCCGTTTTCCACCGCACAGTAGAAACTCAGGCTGAGGTCGTCGTGCACTTGCTGGATCGCCCGCACGTAATACTGGTCGTGGATGCGCACCGCCAACGGGTGCGCCGCGAAAACGCGGTGATCGAGGTCGGCCACGGCCACGCCGATATGCCGCGCGTACTCTTCGGCGGCGGGTTCGGCGTTGAGCTCGAAGACCCGGCGTGACGGGCTGTCGGCGCCGGTCACCACCAGTTTTTCGCTGCGCGGCAGGATGTGGTGGGTGGTGAACACCTCGAAATCCAGCCAGGTATTGACCAGCACCACCACCGCCGCGCCGCTGTGGAAGGCGCCGTTGAAGTACACGTGGGTGTGGGTGAGGAAGTTGTCGTCGCCGGCCGAACCGCCAAAATGCGGAATGTCGCCAAGCGCCGCGCTGAGGGCGGCGAGCACCACCTCTTCGCGGCTGGACAGGCCATCGAGCAGGGTCAGAGCGAAGGTGTTGCCCTTGATCGGCGCCAGGGTGTTGCTGCGGCAACCGCCGACCAGACGTTCGACCATCTGCTGGGCGTCGATCAGGCTGAAGTGTTCCACCTGGTCGATCAGCTCCGTGGCGATGGAAAAGTGCGCGTGGTTGAAGCCCATCGCCGTCACGCAATTGCGGCCGTAGCCTTGGGGCGTGATCTCGCCGGCGCTGGTGCAGCCCACCACGCGTACGTTGCCGAAACATTCTTGCAGGGCGTGGCCCAGGGTCTGCAGGTCGTAGGACGCCGAGCAGAAAAACAGCACGAAACCCAGGTACGGATGCAACAGTTGCCGCGCCAACTCCTCGGCGGCTTGCCCGGCATCGGTGGCCTGGGACATGGCACTGACTACGCCTTCACTGTTATGCATCGTTACCTCCCCCTCTGAGGCATGAGTGTACGAAGGGTGGAGGGTGGGACCTATGCTACTTGGGTACTGGGTGGGGGGATGCGATGGGATGAATTGCTCAAAACAATGGAGATTCAAATGTGGGAGGGGGCAAGTCGAATCGTCGCACCGCCCCTCCCACATTTGGATTGCATTTCAGGTTCAGAGCACGGCGTTGACCAGCATGCCGACCGCCACCAGCACACACAGGCTGGCAAACCCCACCTGCAAGGTGCGTGCGGCAATCACCGAGCACAGGCGCCGGCCGATCAGAATGCCGACGATACTCGCCGCGATGAACACCCAGCCCACGGGTTCGATACGCACCCCGGCATGGAACGCGCCGGCCACGCCGATCAGCGAAATCAGGCTGATCACCATCAGCGACGTGGCGACGATGCCGCGCATCTGCACGTCGGTGAGTTGCTTGAACGCCGGTACGATCAAAAAACCGCCGCCGACCCCGAGCAAGCCCGAGACCGCCCCCGTCACCGCGCCCAGTGCGGCCAGGGTGGCGCTGCATTTGGCGGTCCAGGCCAGGCGCCCGGTCTGTTGATTGAGCATGCAGTTCTTCTGGCCCCAGGACGCCGCGCCATGGTCACTCGGCCCGGCCTCGAGCTTTTCGCGCTGCAGCATGCGCCAGGCCACCAGCACCATCAGCGCACTGAACAGGCCCATCAGCACCGGCTCCGGCAGTTGGTGGGCGAGAAACACCCCCAGCGGCGAAAACAACGCACCGAGCAACGCGATCAACAGCGCGGCGCGGTAACGCACCAGGCCGTGGCGCAAGCCGTCAATCGCACCGACGGCCGCTGCCGCCCCCACCGCAAGCAACGACACCGGCGCAGCCTGGGTCATCGTCAAGCCCAACCCCAGCACCAACGCCGGCACCCCGAGGATGCCGCCGCCCGCGCCGGTCAGGCCCATGACCAGGCCCATCAACATGCCCAACACACTGGCCAGCAACATTCAGTCCACCTTGCTCAGACGGGTCAGCCACTCGCGGCCCTTGAGCATGCCGTTCCAGTAGAACCACGGCAGCCAGGTCGCCTTGAGAAACCACATCGAACGGCGTGCCCGGGTCGGGTCGAGGGGAAAGGTCGGCAGCAACTTGCCGCCGTAGCCGAACTCGGCCAGTACCACCTTGCCCTTTTCCACCGTCAGCGGGCACGAACCATAGCCGTCGTACTTGAGCGGCAGCGGCGCCTGCCTGCGCAGGGCCAGCAGGTTTTCGGCGACCACCACGATTTGCTTGCGCACCGCGGCGGCGGTCTTGGCATTGCTGGTGCCGCACACATCGCCCAGGCCGAAGATCTGCGGGTAGCGCAGGTGTTGCAGGCTGTGGGGGTTCACCTCGCACCAGCCGGCAGCGTCGGCCAGCGGGCTTTGGCGGATAAAGTCCGGGGCAACTTGCGGCGGCACCACGTGCAGCAGGTCGAAGGATTTTTGCTCGCGCGTGACGTTGCCCTCGGCATCCTTCACCTCGAACCAGGCCGTGCGCGCCGGGCCGTCGACCTTGACCAGGTTGGCGTTGAACGCCAGGCGCGCGTTGTATTTTTCCACGTACTTCATCAACGGCGGCACAAAAGTCGCCACGCCGAACAGCGCCGCGCCGGCCAGGTTGAATTCGACGTCGATGTGTTTGAGGTCGCCCTGCCTGAGCCAGTGATCGCAGGACAGGTACATGGCCTTCTGCGGCGCACCCGCGCATTTGATCGGCATGGCCGGCTGGGTAAAAATCGCCTTGCCGCCCTTGAGTTGCTGCACCAGTTGCCAGGTGTAGGCTGCGCTTTCGTAGCTGTAATTGGAGGTGACGCCGTGCTGGCCCAGGGTCTCTTCCAGGCCTTCGACCTTCTCCCAGGCCAGGCGCAGGCCGGGGCAGACGATCAGGTTGTTCCAGCTGACGCGCTGGCCGCTGTCGAGCACCAGGGTGTGCTCGTCCGGCAGCAGTTCGGTGACGGCGGCCTGCACCCAGGTGACGCCATTGGGCAGCACGTCGGCCAGGGGCCGTCGGGTCTTTTTCAGGTCGTAGGCACCGCCGCCGACCAGGGTCCAGGCCGGCTGGTAGCAGTGATGGTCGCTGGGTTCGATAAGGGTGATGTTCAGGTCGGGGTCGCGCTTGAGCAGGCTGGCCAGCAGGCCGATGCCTGCCGAACCGCCGCCGATGACGACGATATCGCCACTGATGGTTGGCCCCCAGTGTTGGTCGGTCATGGTCTATTGCCTTTTATCGTCAATGCACACAAGGGTCGCTGCCGTATGGCGTCACGCCCAGCTTTTTATCACCGCGCCGCAGTAAAGACCGGACAGGGTTTTCATCACTTGGATCACTTCGTGGCTGGCCAGCCCGTAGAAGATGTACTTGCCCTCGCGACGGGTGGCGACCAGCCCTTCGTCACGCAGGATGCCCAACTGCTGTGACAGTGTGGGCTGGCGTACGCCGGTCATGGTTTCCAGCTCGCCGACGTTGCGTTCGCCCTGGGTCAGTTGGCACAGAATCAACAAACGATCCTCATTGGCCAGGGCCTTGAGCAAGGCACAGGCCTTGGATGCCGACGCGCGCAACTGCGCGACTTCACCTTCACTCAGAGTAGATTCCATTTGCCTCGGGTCCTTTGCGTCACTTAAGCTCAAAACATTATGTGTAAATGTAAAGTGATTGTAATCACTTTTTTCAACATCAGGGGCAGCCGTCATGTCAGCGTTGATTCATTCCTTTCTGGACGAGGCGTCGTCGACCTACACCTACGTCGTCTATGAAACGGACGGCGGCCCCTGCGCCATCGTCGATTCGGTGCTCAACTACGACCCGGCCTCCGGACGCACCGACACCGCCCAGGCCGACAAGGTCATTGCCTTTGTGCGTGAGCACCGCTTGCAGGTGCAATGGCTGCTGGAAACCCACGCCCACGCCGACCACCTGTCGGCCGCGCCGTACCTGCGCCGCACCCTGGGCGGCAAGATCGCCATCGGCCAATGCATCAGCAAGGTGCAGGACGTGTTCAAGCACCTGTTTAACCTGGAGCCGGCATTTCGCGTCGATGGCTCGCAGTTCGATCACCTGTTTGCGCCGGATGAAATCTTCCACATCGGCAACATCAAGGCCCAGGCCCTGCACGTGCCCGGGCATACCCCGGCAGACATGGCCTACTTGATCGACGACCGCTTGATCCTGGTCGGTGACACCCTGTTCATGCCCGATGTCGGCACCGCCCGCTGCGACTTCCCCGGCGGCGATGCGCGCCAGTTGTATGCGTCGATGCGCAAGCTATTGGCCTTTGCCCCCGACACCCAACTGTACGTGTGCCATGACTACCCGCCCGAAGGTCGCGAGACCAAATGCCTGACCACCGTGGCGGAACAACGCGCGGGCAATATTCATGTGCATGACGGGGTGGATGAAGCGGCGTTCGTGGCGATGCGCACCCAACGCGATGCCGGGCTGGGGATGCCCACGCTGTTGTTGCCGGCGATCCAGGTGAATGTGCGGGCCGGCCATATGCCGCCAGCGGAGGAGAACGGGGTGGTGTACTTGAAGATTCCGTTGAACCAGCTCTAAAGCCGTCCTGCATGGCGTCCATGCCGTTCCATGCTCCGGGGCGTTGCGCAGGTGCGATCAGGCTACGGCAAATTTCGACACGACCTGCTTGAGATCCACCGCCAGCCTCGACAGCTCTTGGCTGGCGATCGACGTCTGGCCGGCCGCCGAAGAACTCTGGATGGAAAGATCACGGATGCTGATCAGGTTCTGGTCCACCGAGCGGGCCACATGGGCCTGTTCCTCGGAGGCCGTGGCGATCAACAGGTTGCGCTCATTGATGTCGGTAATGGCTTCGGTGATCTGAGTAATCGCCAGGCCCGCTTCATGGGCGATCTTCAAGGAATCCACCGCTTCGTTGCGGTTGACGGCCATGGAAGACACCGCTTCGCTGGAGCACGTCTGGATCTTCGCGATCATCTGCTCGATTTCCTGGGTCGAGCTCTGTGTTCTATGGGCCAGTGCCCGCACTTCGTCGGCCACCACCGCAAAGCCGCGGCCCTGCTCCCCTGCCCTGGCTGCTTCAATGGCGGCGTTCAAGGCCAGCAGGTTGGTTTGCTCGGCAATCGAGCGGATCACTTCAACCACTCGGGCAATATCCTGTGCCTGCTTGGCCAACCCTTCGACTTCGACGCCGGTCTGCTGCACCGTGGCGCTGAGCTTCTCGATTGAGGCGATGGTTTGCGTCACGCGCTCCTGGCCGATTTTGGCCGAGCGATGGGAGTCCTGCGTGGACTGGGAAGCCGATACCGCATTGCGCGCTACTTCTTCCACGGCCGCGGTCATTTCGTTAACTGCCGTGGCGGCCTGATCGGTTTCCATGCTTTGACGTTCAATACCGGCACTGGACTCGCGGGTGATGGCGCTCATCTCCTCGGCCGCCGCAGCCAATTGCCCGGACGCCTCCGAGATATGCTGCAAGGTACTTTTCAGGTTCATCTGCATGGACGCCGTGGACCGTTGCAACGCGGTCAGCTCGTCATTGCCATTGATGGCAATCGCCACGCGCAGATCGCCGTCGGCAATCTTGCCGGTCGATACCAACAATTCACGCACCGGAGTAATGATGCTGCGGGTAAACAGGCTTGCAACCACGACGGTGATCAGCAAGGAGGCGCCCATCAATATCCAGGTGAACAGGCGCGCCGCGTCATATTCGCTGGAAGCCACCTGCACCGCCGCCTTGGAGCCCTGTTCATTCAGCGCGATCAACTCGCTGATCGAACGCTGCACAGCAACGGCAATTGGCCCGTTGACGTCACGCAAATAGGTCGACATCTGTTCAGCGGACAGGGTGGAGGCTTGCACAAGAAACTCATCCATCTTCTGGCTGTAGTTCTTTATGCCGGTCAAGGCGTCGTTGTACTTGGCCCGTTCTTCGGGGCTCGAGACTAACGGTCCATAACGCTCGGCAAGATCAAGGGCTTCCGTGCGTGTGGCTTTGAGTTTTTCCAGGGAGGCCGGATCCTGGCGGCCGATATCCATCGCATAACGACGCAGATCAAGGCGAAGTTTGTAAAAAGCCGAATCTATCTCACCCGCCAAACGAATACTGGGAAGCCAGTTACTTTCGATTTCAACTGTCGATGAATAGACTTTATCGACTTTTATCAGCGTCATTGCTCCTTGTATCAACAGTAGAAGGCACACCACACCAAAACAAAGTGTGGTACGAAAGTTCAACTTCAAGGCTCTCATGGACATCACGGCTCACCCCTTTCCTGGGCCGCGAACTTCACGGCCTGATGGGGCTAATGTGTTGAAAGGAGTGTGAAAAATACGTGACCGCTTATGCAATTTTTCATTAACTAAAAATAAAAAATCCACACTGATTATTACGTAGCTAACTATTAGGATTAGTGTGTAACCCAGGTTGAGATCAAACCATTAACCCACCCGGCGGCAACGGCAGCGCCGTCTTATAGCGCACTTGCTTGAGAGCAAAGCTGGAGCGAATGTTGGCTACGCCCGGCACCTTGGTCAGAAAGTCCATCATGAACCGCTCCAGCGACTGGATCGTCGGCACCAACACCCGGATCAGATAGTCCGGATCGCCGGCCATCAAATAGCACTCCATCACCTCGGGCCGGTCGGAAATCGCGCCTTCGAACTGCTGCAACGCCAGCTCGTTCTGCTTTTCCAGGCTCACATGGATAAACACGTTGACGTGCAGCCCCAGCAAATCGGCGTCGAGCAGCGTGACCTGCTCGCGAATCAGGCCCAGTTCTTCCATCGCCTTGACCCGGTTGAAACACGGTGTGGGCGACAGGTTGACCGAGCGGGCCAAGTCGGCGTTGGTGATCCGCGCATTCTCCTGCAGGGCGTTGAGAATGCCGATATCGGTACGGTCCAGTTTGCGCATGAGACAAAATCACCTGTTTATTATGTTTATGCAGTTTTTTTATCCGCAAATGATCGCGGACGCAATGAAACATAGATAAATATTCTTCTACGCCACGCCTATGATTGTTGTAGGACAAAATTTCTTCTACCCGAAGACTGACTGTCAGCTAGCGCGCCCACTACAAGAAATTCACAAGATCGAGCGTAGAAAGCCATGAATCAGCCGTATGCCCCACTGCGCCTGCACGTTCCCGAACCCTCGGGCCGCCCAGGCTGCAAGACCGACTTTACCTACCTGCGCCTGACCGACGCCGGCCTGGTGCGCAAACCCGCCATCGACGTAGAACCCGCCGACACCGCCGACTTGGCCAAGGGCCTGATCCGCGTGCTCGACGACCAGGGCCAGGCCCTGGGGCCGTGGGCCGAAGGGGTCTCCACGGAAATCATGCGCAAAGGCATGCGCGCCATGCTCAAGACGCGGATCTTCGACAACCGCATGGTGGTCGCCCAGCGTCAGAAGAAAATGTCGTTCTACATGCAAAGCCTCGGCGAAGAGGCCATCGGCAGCGCCCAGGCCCTGGCCTTGAACATCGACGACATGTGCTTCCCCACCTACCGCCAGCAAAGCATCCTGATGGCCCGCGACGTGCCGCTGGTGGACCTGATCTGCCAACTGCTGTCCAACGAACGCGACCCGCTCAAGGGCCGCCAGCTGCCGATCATGTACTCGGTAAAAGACGCGGGTTTCTTCACCATTTCCGGCAACCTCGCCACCCAATTCGTACAGGGTGTGGGCTGGGGCATGGCCTCGGCAATCAAGGGCGACACCAAGATCGCCTCGGCCTGGATCGGCGACGGCGCCACCGCCGAATCCGACTTCCACACCGCCCTCACCTTTGCCCACGTGTACCGCGCGCCGGTGATTCTCAACGTGGTCAACAACCAATGGGCGATTTCCACCTTCCAGGCCATCGCCGGTGGTGAAGCCACCACCTTCGCCGGACGCGGCGTCGGTTGCGGCATCGCCTCCCTGCGCGTGGACGGCAACGACTTTATCGCGGTGTACGCCGCCTCCGCCTGGGCTGCCGAGCGTGCGCGCCGCAACCTCGGGCCAACCCTGATCGAATGGGTCACCTACCGCGCCGGCCCGCACTCCACCTCGGACGATCCATCCAAATACCGCCCCGCCGATGACTGGAGCCACTTCCCGCTGGGCGATCCGATTGCCCGTCTCAAGCAGCACCTGATCAAGAGTGGCCAGTGGTCCGACGAGGAACACGCGGCGGTCAGTGCCGAACTGGAAGCCGAGGTGATCGCCGCGCAGAAACAAGCCGAACAGTACGGCACCCTGGCCGGTGGCCAGATTCCAAGCGCCGCGACCATGTTCGAAGACGTCTATAAAGAGATGCCGGAGCACTTGAAGCGCCAGCGTCAAGAGTTGGGGATCTGACATGAACGATCACAACAACAGCATCGAATTGGAAACCGCCATGACCACCACCACCATGACCATGATCCAGGCCCTGCGCTCTGCCATGGATGTGATGCTTGAGCGTGACGATAACGTGGTGGTGTTCGGCCAGGACGTGGGTTACTTCGGCGGCGTGTTCCGCTGCACCGAAGGCTTGCAGACCAAATACGGCAGCTCGCGGGTGTTCGACGCACCGATCTCGGAAAGCGGCATTATCGGCGTGGCCGTGGGCATGGGTGCCTATGGCCTGCGCCCGGTGGCCGAAATCCAGTTCGCCGACTACGTCTACCCCGCCACCGACCAGATCATCTCCGAAGCGGCGCGCCTGCGTTATCGCTCGGCCGGCCAGTTCACCGCGCCGCTGACCATGCGCATGCCCTGCGGCGGCGGCATCTACGGCGGCCAGACCCACAGCCAGAGCATTGAAGCGGTGTTCACCCAGGTCTGCGGCCTGCGCACGGTGATGCCGTCCAACCCGTATGACGCCAAGGGCCTGCTGATCGCCTCGATCGAAAACGATGACCCGGTGATCTTCCTCGAGCCTAAACGCCTGTACAACGGCCCGTTCGACGGCCACCACGACCGCCCGGTAACACCGTGGTCGAAACACCCGCAAGCGCAAGTGCCGGACGGCTACTACACCGTGCCGCTGGACGTGGCCGCCATCGTGCGTCCGGGTTCGGCCGTGACCGTGCTGACCTACGGCACCACCGTGTATGTGTCGCAAGTCGCCGCCGAAGAAACCGGCATCGACGCCGAAGTCATCGACCTGCGCAGCCTGTGGCCGCTGGACCTGGAAACCATCGTCAAATCCGTGAAGAAGACCGGCCGTTGCGTGGTGGTGCACGAAGCCACCCGCACCTGCGGCTTTGGTGCCGAGCTGGTGGCGCTGGTGCAAGAGCATTGCTTCCACCACCTGGAAGCGCCGATCGAACGCGTCACCGGTTGGGACACCCCCTACCCGCACGCGCAGGAGTGGGCGTATTTCCCAGGCCCGTCCCGAGTGGGCGCGGCGTTGAAACGGGTCATGGAGGTCTGAATGGGCACGCACGTTATCAAGATGCCGGACATTGGCGAAGGCATCGCGGAAGTTGAACTGTCGGTCTGGCATGTGAAGGTCGGTGACATGGTCGTCGAAGACCAGGTGCTGGCGGATGTGATGACCGACAAGGCGATGGTGGACATTCCCTCGCCGGTCCACGGCAAGGTGATTGCCCTCGGCGGCGAGCCGGGTGAAGTCATGGCGGTGGGCAGTATTCTGATCAGCATTGAAGTGGAAGGTGCGGGCAACGCCAACGCCAAAGATGTGCCGGTGGCGAAAGAAGCGCCCAAGGCTGCGCCCACTGTCGAGGCCAAACCTGCACCGGTGGTTGAAAGCAAGCCCGCGCCCGTCGTGACCGCACAGGCCCCCGTGGCCCGCGATGCCGACGAACGCCCCCTGGCCTCCCCCGCCGTGCGCAAGCACGCGCTGGATGCCGGGATTCAACTGCGTCTGGTACAGGGCTCCGGCCCCGCCGGGCGGATCCTGCACGAAGACCTTGACGCCTACCTGCAACAAGGGGCGCCAAAAACTTCGACGCCAGCCAACCCCTACGCCGAACGCAACGACGAAGAACAGATCCCGGTGATCGGCATGCGCCGCAAGATCGCCCAGCGCATGCAGGACGCTACCCGGCGTGCCGCGCACTTCAGCTATGTGGAAGAGATCGACGTCACCGCCCTCGACGAGCTGCGCGTGCACCTCAACGAGAAGCACGGCGCCACGCGCGGCAAGCTGACGTTGCTGCCGTTTATCGTGCGCGCCATGGTCGTGGCGTTGCGGGACTTCCCGCAGATCAATGCACGTTACGACGACGAAGCCCAGGTCATCACCCGCCTCGGCGCGGTGCATGTGGGCGTCGCCACCCAGAGCGATGTGGGCCTGATGGTGCCGGTGGTGCGTCACGCCGAAGCGCGCAGCCTGTGGGGCAATGCCGAGGAAATTGCGCGGTTGGCCAGCGCCGCGCGCACTGGCAAGGCCAGTCGCGATGAACTGTCGGGGTCGACCATTACCCTGACCAGCCTGGGCGCCTTGGGCGGGATCGTCAGCACCCCGGTGCTGAACCTGCCAGAGGTGGCCATCGTCGGCGTCAACCGTATCGTTGAGCGGCCGATGGTGATCAAGGGCCAGATCGTGATCCGCAAGATGATGAACCTCTCCAGCTCCTTCGATCACCGTGTGGTCGATGGCATGGACGCGGCGCAATTCATCCAGGCCATTCGCGGCCTGCTCGAACAACCCGCCAGCCTGTTCCTGGAGTAAGGGCATGACCCAGACATTGCATACCACGCTGCTGATTATCGGCGGCGGCCCTGGCGGTTATGTGGCCGCCATTCGCGCCGGCCAGCTGGGCATCCCGACGATCCTGGTGGAAGGCCAGGCGTTGGGCGGCACCTGCCTGAACATCGGCTGCATTCCGTCCAAGGCCTTGATTCACGTGGCCGAGCAGTTCCAGCAAACCGTGCACCACAGCCAGGGGTCCCAACTGGGAATCGAGGTGGATGTGCCGACCCTGGACATCCGCAAAAGCGTGGAATGGAAAGACGGCATCGTCGACCGCCTGACCACGGGCGTCGCCGCACTGCTTAAAAAGCACAAAGTGCAGGTGATCCATGGCTGGGCCACGGTGGTGGACGGCAAGACCGTCGACGTCGGCGACCAGCGCATCCAGTGCGAACACCTGCTGCTGGCCACCGGATCGAAAAGCGTCAACCTGCCGATGCTGCCGATTGGCGGGCCGATCATCTCCTCCACCGAAGCCCTGGCGCCAACCCGCGTGCCCAAGCGCCTGATTGTGGTGGGCGGCGGTTACATCGGCCTGGAGCTGGGGATTGCCTATCGCAAGCTCGGCGCCGAGGTCAGTGTGGTCGAGGCGCAGGACCGCATCCTGCCGGCCTACGACGCCGAGCTGACGCAGCCGGTTCACGAATCGCTCAAGCAGTTGGGCGTGAAGCTGTACCTCAAGCACAGCGTCACCGGTTTCGAGCACAACAGCCTGCAAGTGCGCGATCCGAATGGCGACACGTTGTCGCTGGCGACGGACCAGGTGCTGGTGGCCGTGGGTCGTAAACCCAATACCCAGGGCTGGAACCTCGAAGCGCTGAACCTGGAGATGAACGGCGCGGCGATCAGGATCGACAGCCGCTGCCAGACCAGCATGCGCAATGTGTATGCCATCGGCGACCTGAGCGGCGAGCCGATGCTGGCGCACCGGGCCATGGCCCAGGGCGAAATGGTTGCCGAACTGATCAGCGGTCAACACCGCGAATTCAACCCGGCGGCGATCCCGGCGGTGTGCTTTACCGACCCGGAACTGGTGGTGGTCGGCAAGACGCCCGATGAAGCCAAGGCCGCCGGCCTGGACTGCATCGTGTCGAGTTTCCCGTTTGCCGCCAACGGCCGCGCGATGACCCTGGAGTCGAAAACCGGCTTCGTACGGGTGGTGGCGAGACGTGACAATCATCTGATCGTGGGCTGGCAAGCGGTCGGCGCCGGCGTGTCCGAGCTGTCCACCGCCTTCGGCCTGAGCCTGGAAATGGGTTCGCGCCTGGAGGACGTGGCCGGCACCATCCATGCTCACCCGACCCTGGGTGAAGCGGTGCAGGAAGCTGCGTTAAGAGCGCTGGGGCATGCCTTGCACCTTTGAAGGGGGTGCTAAGGCACCGGCGAATGAAGTATTGTTGCGCCCATTCAGAAAAAAACCGACTTGACCAAAGATAGAGGGTGTCATGGGTAACGAAAGCATCAATTGGGACAAGCTGGGTTTTGACTACATCAAGACCGACAAGCGGTTTCTCCAGACCTGGAAAAACGGCGAATGGCAAACCGGCACCCTGACCGACGACAACGTGCTGCACATCAGCGAGGGCTCTACCGCCCTGCACTACGGCCAGCAGTGCTTCGAAGGCCTCAAGGCCTACCGCTGCAAGGACGGCTCGATCAACCTGTTCCGTCCGGACCAGAACGCCGCGCGCATGCAGCGCAGCTGCGCCCGCCTGCTGATGCCGCACGTCCCGACCGACGCATTCATCGACGCTTGCAAACAAGTGGTCAAGGCCAACGAGCGGTTCATCCCGCCGTACGGCAGCGGCGGCGCGCTGTACCTGCGCCCGTTCGTGATCGGTACCGGTGACAACATTGGCGTGCGTACCGCGCCGGAGTTCATCTTCTCGGTGTTCTGCATCCCGGTCGGCGCCTACTTCAAGGGCGGCCTGGTGCCACACAACTTCCAGATATCCACCTTCGACCGCGCCGCGCCACAAGGCACCGGTGCCGCCAAGGTCGGTGGCAACTACGCCGCCAGCCTGATGCCGGGCTCGGAAGCGAAAAAATCCGGTTTCGCCGATGCGATCTACCTGGACCCGATGACCCACTCGAAAATCGAAGAAGTCGGCTCGGCCAACTTCTTCGGGATCACCCACGACAACAAGTTCATCACGCCGAAGTCGCCTTCGGTGCTGCCAGGCATCACCCGCCTGTCGCTGATCGAACTGGCCCAGACCCGCCTGGGCCTGGAAGTGGTCGAGGGCGAAGTGTTCATCGACAAACTGGACCAGTTCAAGGAAGCCGGCGCCTGCGGTACTGCTGCGGTAATCTCGCCGATCGGCGGTATCCAGTACAACGGCCAGCTGCATGTGTTCCACAGCGAGACCGAAGTCGGCCCGATCACCCAGAAGCTCTACAAAGAGCTGACCGGCGTGCAGACCGGCGACGTAGAAGCGCCAGCGGGTTGGATCGTGAAGGTCTAACAGCTTCAACGCATAACCCATGTGGGAAGGGGCGGTGCGACGATTCGACTTGCCCCCGATGGCGGCCTCTGGGCCGACCATTTGCTGGGGTTGGAATGAGTACATATCCTTTGCTGCGGTAACGCCGGCTATGGGTTCCGTCCTTACGGCGGCTCACTTTTGAAAAGCGCAAAAGTAAGCAAAACGCTTCGCCCCACCACTCGGCACCTCGCCCAGGCTCGGTGTGCCCGTAATCCGACAGTGATTTGGGTGGCCGCCGCCACGCGCCATCCATGGCGCGGGGCGGCTAAACCGGCATCCCTGCCGGTTTACCCCCCAAATCACTATCGAATTCCGGCCAGCGTGGTTTAACGGGGCGCCTAAGATCAACAGCAAGATCAAGGGCGGCTCGCTTCGCATCGTGGTTAGCGTTGGCGGCTACAACGTTGTGTAGATACCCATGGCCATTGGGACATGGATATCTACACAACTTTTGCTCAACGCTGAACGCCCGGCAGATAGGGCTGTTGTGGCGAGCGGGCTTGTCCCGCGTTGGGCTGCGTAGCAGCCCCAGTAAGGAAGAACGCGGTGTATCAGACACTCTGTGGAGGCTGGTTGTGGGGCTGCTTCGCAGCCCAACGCGGGCGGTGCGACGATTCGACAAGCCCGCTCGCCACAGGGGAACTCGCCAGTCTCTGAAAATTGTGTAGATACCCATGGCCATCGGGGGCAAGCCCCCTCCCACATTTGCTCTCCGGCGTATTCAAGATTCTTTCGGAATGTTCTCGGCAATCTTCTTGCCCATGCTGATCCTCGCCTCCACCCCATACCCCAGCGCCTCGTAAAACCCCGCCACCGCATCATTGCCACCGGTGATCTGCAGGTTGATCTTCATGCAGCCCAAGGCCGTCAGTGCCTGTTCCGCATGCCGCACCAGCGAGGACCCCAGGCCATGACGCCGATAGTCGGCGTGCACAGCCACGGAATACAACCAGCCGCGATGGCCGTCGTAGCCGGCAAGAATCGTCCCGATCACGGTTTTTTTGTCGGTCGCCACGAAAAACAGCCCGTCATTGACCGCCAGTTTCTTATCGATCGCCAAGGTCGGCAGGTTATGCGCCGTGTCATAACCAAACGCCTCCTGCCATAACGCCACCACCTGCGCCCGATGCTGGCGGTCGCGGTACGGCCCGATGGGATGGCGCGACAACAGCGCCTTTTCCATCACCAACGTGCGCTCATTGCCGTGGTAGACATCGCGTACCGTGTGAAAACCCAGCTTGGTGTAGAACGGCTCGGCGGTCAGCGAAGACGGCACACTCAGCGTCGTCACCCCCGCGTCCCGCGCGCGCAGTTCGATTTCAAGCATCAGCAACCGGCCAATGCCCTGCCCTTGCAGCGCCGGGTTGACGAACACCGAGCGCACCACATTGGCATCCAACGCAGCCGTGGCGACGATCACCTGGTCCTGGACCGCCACCAGCACCACGCGGTGCTTGAGCAGCTCCAGCACCGCGTCCGGCGTGAAGTTGCTTGCCACCCGGGCAATCACATCCGCCGGATAATCCCGCGCATTGCTGCTGTGCAAGGCCGCGAGGATGACCTGGCTGATCCCTTCGGCATCGTCGGATTGGGCAAGACGTACGACGGTAGACATGATTCCTCCTGGCTGAGACAGCTATGGCAAATACCACAATACCCTCTCCCGCCTTTTGATCCCATTACAGACCCAACAGCCGATTCGGCTGTATCACCCACCTTTTCAGCTTTACCCGCTGGGCGCGCTCCTTGTTTCAGCCGGGATTCATCGGCCCGAACGCAGACAATAGCCCGACTGCCCACGCTCGCTGCGCCGAGCTACGCACAGCAGAAAACGCTCGCCGCGTTCACCGCAGCCCCTCTCGAACAACAAGGAGCCTCTCCATGACCCGCTACATCGACGTCAACGACCTCAGCTATCTGGTCGCGCAAAAAGGCCTGCAAACCTGCCTCATCGAAATGGCCGAGTACATTCGCGCCGACTACCTGCGCTGGCAGGATTTCGAGAAGTGCGCACGTCTGGCCAATCACTCCCCGGAGGGTGTGATCGAACTGATGCCGGTGTCCGACGCCTCGCTGTATGCCTTCAAGTACGTCAATGGTCACCCGAAAAACACGCTGGCGGGCATGCTCACGGTCATGGCATTCGGCGCTCTGGGCGATGTGGACACCGGCAAACCGTTGCTGCTGGCCGAAATGACCCTGACCACCGCCATCCGCACTGCCGCCACCTCGGCACTGGTGGCGCGCTATCTGGCACGTGACAACAGCCGCAGCATGGCGTTGATCGGCAACGGCTCCCAGAGTGAGTTCCAGGCCCTGGCCTTCCACGCGATGCTCGGCATCGACGAGATTCGCCTGTTCGATATCGACACCAAGGCCACCGCCAAGCTCGCAGCCAACCTCAAAGCGTTCCCGGCGATCAAGGTGATCCTCGCCGCCAGCGTGGCAGACGCTGTGAAAGGCGCGGATATCGTCACCACCGTTACCGCCGACAAAGCCTACGCCACCATTCTGACCGACGAGATGATTGAGCCGGGCATGCACCTCAACGCCGTGGGCGGCGACTGCCCGGGCAAGACCGAACTGGACCGACGCATCGTCGAGCGCGCCCGTGTGATCGTCGAGTACGAACCCCAAAGCCGCATCGAAGGTGAGATCCAGCACATGCCGCACGACTCGCCAGTGACCGAACTGTGGCAGGTGATCAACGGCCAGCTCCCTGGCCGCGAACATGCGCAACAGATCACGCTGTTCGACTCAGTCGGGTTTGCCATCGAGGACTATTCAGCCCTTCGATATGTGTTGGATGCCGCCAAGGCACTGGACCTGGGCAGCGACTTGGAACTGGTGCCCGTGTTGGCCGACCCCAAGGACCTGTTTGCCCGTTTGGCCCGCCAACCTGCCGCGCAACAGAAGAAACGCGCCTGACACGTGCAGGCCCAGTGGCAAAGTCGTGCAGACGTTGGCCAGGGAAGGCCGTACCATACTCGTCACGCAATCGACGAACGCTTGCTCCCCTTCTTCCCAACCGCTTGAAGTGAACCCATGGATACCAAGGCCAACGGACCCCACTCCGCCCCTGCGCTGGATCGCATCGATGAGGCGATCATCGAAGTACTGCGCCATCAGGGGCGTATCACCTACGAAAAGCTCTCGTCGCTGGTACACCTCACCCCCAGACCCTGCCTGGAGCGGGTGCGCAAGCTGGAGCGACGCGGAGTGATCCGTGGGTACGGCGCGATCATCGATGTGCAGATGGTCTCGCCAGGGCTGTCGCTGCTGGTGCTGGTGGCCTTGTCCAACCAGAGCGGGCGCTCGGCGCAGAAGGCCTTCGAAGCGTGTATGAAGGCTTGCCCCCAGGTGTTCGAATGCCAACTGATCAGCGGGCCGTTCGACTACAGCCTGCGCATGCGCTGCCGGGATATGGAGCACTACCGGGTGGTATCGGAGATCTGGCTGAACAATGATGAGCTGCACATCGATAAGTTGGTTGCGCATCCGGAGTTGGCGGTGGTGAAAAATACCGCCATCGAACTGGCCTGAGCCCCACTCGCCAAGCCAATGAGGATCGAATGTGGGAGGGGGCTTGCTCCCGATAGCGGTGGGTCAGTGAAAGATGAGCTGACTGACACACTGCTATCGGGAGCAAGTCGAATCGTCGCACCGCCCCTCCCACATTTTTAACCATGCCCGCTTAAGATTTTCTTACCTTGGCGCACCCCCACCAGCTTCGCCTGCCCATCCTTCTGCTTCCCCGTACGCGCCTCGCTGATCAGCCCCGGGATCAGCTTGCCCTCCGGCAAATTCTTCCAGAACCGACTCGGCAAGTGCCCCTCCATCACCTTGGGGTTCAACCGCGCCGGGTTGAAGATGTGGCTGTAGTAGGTCAGCCACATCGCGCTGTGGGGATCCTCGACATTCTGCGCCAGCTGCTGCCATGCCTCGGGGCACTTTCGCTGGTGGATCAACTGCTCACCGTCGTAATACACCCCGTCCAGCGGCGTGGCGATCATCCAGCGATGGCGCCCCATGCGCCCGACAAAATGCTGGCTGGCCGATTTGAGGATGTCATGGGCCGGTTCATGCCAGGCCACGTACTCCGGTAACTCAGGCCCCGCCCCTGCCGGCAGGGCGATAAAGCGCACGAACGCATGCAGGTGATGGGCCTCGCGACTCACCTGCTTGATGCGCCGCTGCAGCTCACTGCCGAGTTTATCCCCTGCCAGCATCGCGGTGCGGTCGCCATGGCTGACGCGCCACAGCACTTCGTACAACACACTCCAACGCTGGTCGCCGTGGTAACAGGCGGCCGATTCCAACAGCTCCAGCAGCGCCTTGGGAATTCGCGCCTGGAACGGCCCCAAACCTTCGGGGATCGGCTCATCGGTCGCAAACAGGTCCGCCGCCTGCACCTCGCCCCAACTCACCTGGCTCGGGTCGACCTGATGGCTGAGCAGCCAGCGTGCCTGTTCGCGCCAGGTGCTGAAGAGGTCATCGCATTCCAGGCTGATCATCCCCACAACCCCATCTGTTGCGGTTGCGGACGGTCGCGCAGCTGTTCGCGCAGCAGCACGCTGGTGCTGTCCGCCTGTTGCGGGTGGTAGTCACTGGTGATGAAAAACGGCTTGGCCTTGGCCAGCACACAGCGCATGCGTGCCAGGTCTTCGAAGCGGATCTTGCGTTCGCGACGCAGGTCCACCAGGCGCTGGGTGGTGCGCAGGCCGATCCCCGGAATACGTGCGATCAAGGTCGGCTCGGCGCGATTCAGGTCCAGGGGGAACACCTCGCGGTGCTCCAGGGCCCAGGCCAGCTTGGGGTCGATGTCCAGGGCCAGGTGGCCGGGGCCTTCGAACAGTTCGTTGGCACTGAAGCCGTAGCTGCGCAGCAAAAAATCCGCCTGATACAAGCGATGCTCGCGCATCAACGGTGGCGCGGCCAGGGGTACGCTTTTCGGGCTGTTGGGGATGGGGCTGAAGGCCGAGTAATACACGCGGCGCAGCTTGAAGTTGCCATACAGCGCCTCGGCACTGTGAAGGATGGTGCTGTCGTCGGTCTCGTCGGCGCCGACGATCATCTGCGTGCTCTGCCCGGCCGGGGCGAAACGCGGCGCGCGGGGTTCGTTCAGGACCGTCTGCTCGCCGGTGTAGATGGTCTGCATGGCCTGCTTGATCGAGACGATCTGTTTTTCCGGCGCCAGGGTTTGCAGGCTGGCATCGGTGGGCAGTTCGATATTCACGCTGAGGCGATCGGCGTAGCGCCCGGCCTCGGCAATCAGCGCCGGGTCGGCTTCGGGGATGGTCTTGAGGTGGATGTAACCGCGAAAGTCATGCTCTTCGCGCAGCAGTTTGGCCACGCGCACCAACTGCTCCATGGTGTAGTCGGCCGAACGAATGATGCCGGAGCTGAGAAACAGGCCGCTGACGCAGTTGCGCTTGTAGAAATCCAGGGTCAGGGTGACCACCTCCTCCGGGCTGAAGCGTGCGCGGGGCACGTCGCTGGAGCGGCGGTTGACGCAGTATTGGCAGTCGTAGAGGCAGAAGTTGGTGAGCAGCACCTTGAGCAGCGACACGCAGCGACCGTCCGGCGTGTAGCTGTGGCAGATCCCCATGCCATCGGTGGAACCCAGCCCCGCCTTGCCCTCCGAACTGCGCTTGGGCGCACCACTGCTGGCGCAGGAGGCGTCGTACTTGGCGGCGTCGGCAAGGATGCTGAGTTTTTCGATCAACTGCATGGAGGGCTACCGATACTGGTTTTTTGTACAGTATCAGAGTATAGCTACAAGCTACAAGCTACAAGCTTGGAGCCTGCAGCTTGTAGCTTGCAGCTTGCAGCTTTCGTCAACTGGCGGTGGCCAGGAGCAGATCCTGCACCGAACGGCCCTTGCCACGGCTACGGTCGTTTTCGAACAGCGACGCCGCAATCTCATCCGCACGAATCGGTAGCACCGACAGCAACGTATCGCTCAAGCCATGGCTGGCCTGGCTGAAGCCCTGGATGTAGATGCCGGCGTTGCAGCGCTCATCGGTGACGATGCGGTAGTCGCGCGCGACTTCAAAATCGCCCAGATATTCCTCCAGCGGCGCCAGCAGTGCGCGATGCGTCTCGCGCTCGTAGCCGGTGGCAAGGATCACCGCGTCGTAATGGTTGACGCTGGTTTCGCCATTGGCGTTGTTGCGCAGGGCCAGTTCGATGCCCAGGGGGCCGGGGGTCGCCTTCTCGACCACGGTCATGGTGCGGAAGGCCTGGCGGGCGATGCCGGAGACTTTCTGGCGGTAGAAAATCCCGTAGATGCGCTCGATCAGGTCGAGGTCGACCACCGAATAGTTGGTGTTCTGGTACTCGGCGACCAGGCGCTCGCGCTCGGCACCGACTTGCTGGAACACCAGGTCGGTGAAGGCCGGCGAGAACACTTCGTTGACGAACGGGCTGTCATCGGCCGGCTTGAGCGCCGAACCGCGCAGGATCATGTCGACCTGCACCGACGGGAAGCTGTCATTCAGGTCGATAAAGGCTTCGGCCGCGCTCTGGCCACCACCGATGATTGCGATGCGCATCGCCTTGCCGTCCACGCAAGGCTGGGTGGCCATGCGCTCCAGGTACTGGGAATGGTGGAACACCCGGCTGTCGCCCTTGAGGGCCTTGAATGTTTCGGGAATGCGCGGCGTGCCGCCGGCGCTGACCACCACCGAACGCGTAGTGCGCACATGCTGCTCGCCCACCGCATCGCGGGAGATCACGCGCAGCGCCTCCACCTGCTGCTGGTGCAGGATCGGCTCGATGGCCAGCACTTCCTCGCCGTAGCGGGCCTGGGCCTGGAACTGCCCGGCGACCCAGCGCAGGTAGTCGTTGTACTCCATGCGGCACGGGTAAAAGGTGCCCAGGTTGATGAAGTCCACCAGGCGGTCGTGGGCTTTCAGGTAATTGACGAAGGAGTACGGGCTGGTGGGGTTGCGCAGGGTCACCAGGTCCTTGAGGAACGAAATCTGCAGCTCGCTCTGGGTCACCAGGGTATTGCCGTGCCAGCGGTAATCGGCCTGTTTGTCGAGAAACAGTACGTCCAGTTTGCCCTGCGCCTTTTCGCGCTCCTGCAGGGCGATGGCCAGCGCCAGGTTCGAAGGGCCAAAACCGATACCGATCAAGTCGTGAACCGCGGGCGAAGCAATTGCCTGTGTCATTCCAGTGTCCTCTGGATAAGCCCCTTGGCGGTGGGGCGGGAATACCTTCGAGACCTGCACAACAGGTCATGTGTTGATAGGAAACGAGGACAGTGAATTAAAATTTAACTGATCAGCGATCAGTGCGCGTCCCACTCGCGCATCCGCACCCGGCAATGCTTCATGGCGTTAACGATGTGTTTTTCCACCAGGGTGCGGGAAATACCCAGGCGCTCGGCGATTTGCAGGTGGCTCAGGCCCTCAAGCTTGCGCAGCAGAAAGCTGTCGCGACAGGCCGCCGGCAGCTCGGCCAGGGCGCGTTCGAGCATGGCCAGGCGTTGGGCGTAGGCATGGGTGGCATGGGGCGAACAGGCGGCGAAGCGCTCCTCGCTGTCGAGTACATCCAGGGGTTCGACCTGGCGCAAGGCGTTACGCCGGTGGCCGTCGATCACCAG
Organism: Pseudomonas sp. SB113; assembly: GCF_040754745.1. NCBI lineage: Bacteria > Pseudomonadati > Pseudomonadota > Gammaproteobacteria > Pseudomonadales > Pseudomonadaceae > Pseudomonas > Pseudomonas sp. SB113. The sequence goes on along the minus strand of NZ_JBFMHW010000028.1, from coordinate 45,599 downwards.
GTTCAGCGCGGTGCGATACAAAAAGGCGCGCGGCTGTTCGATGGGGGTACCGCTGGATCGTTCCAGCACCCGGACGTAAGCGTCATGCACCACATCCTCGGCCACCTGACGGTTGCCCAGCTTGGCGTTGAGGAAGCACACCAGCTCGCGATAGTAGTTTTCCAACATGACTCCTGGCCTCCAGGCCGCGGCATTAGGTCCTTGGGTGCAAAAAAGACAGCGTATTCAGTAATGGCAGTTTGGGTAGGTGCAATTTATAGTAATTCTCATCTACTTTTAAACAAGACTTGCATCCACAGGCCGATTTTTTTTCGCACAAGACCTGTAACCGCTTATGTAAGGGCCTAAATCCTCGGCCAATTCTCTCGTTTAACTGTCAGCTCTGCGCAACTGCGCTCTGAACTTTCCTGGCTGGAACCTAAGCATGAAACGCCCTCGCCCTGCCCGACGCGCCTTGCTAGCTATCGCGTGCCTGATTCCCATCATCGCCGTCGCCGCCTGGCAGGTGTTGCCGCCGGGGCGTGAGACCCTGACCACCGTCACCGTCACCCGCGGCAATATCGAAAACAGCGTCACGGCCCTGGGCACCCTGCAACCGCGCCGTTATGTCGACGTGGGCGCCCAGGCGTCCGGGCAGATCCGCAAGATCCACGTTGAAGCCGGCGATCAGGTGCAGGAAGGCCAATTGCTGGTGGAGATCGACCCTTCCACGCAAAAAGCCAAGCTCGACGCCAGCCGTTATGCCATCGAAAACCTCAAGGCGCAGTTGCAGGAGCAAAAGGCCCAGCACGCACTGGCGCGCCAGAAGTACCAACGCCAGCAGCGCCTGGCCGCAGGCAACGCCACGCGCGAGGAAGACGTGCAAACCGCCAAGGCCGAACTGAGCGCCACCCAGGCCCGGATGGACATGTTCCAGGCCCAGATTCTCCAGGCCCAGGCCAGCCTGCGCAGCGATGAAGCGGAACTGGGCTACACGCGCATCTACGCACCGATGACCGGCACCGTGGTCGCGGTAGACGCGCGGGTCGGCCAGACCCTAAATGCCCAGCAGCAGACGCCGCTGATCCTGCGCATCGCCAAATTGTCGCCGATGACCGTGTGGGCCGAAGTCTCGGAAGCCGACATCGGCCACGTCAAACCCGGCATGACCGCCTATTTCACCACCCTCAGCGGCGGCAACCGGCGCTGGACCAGCACCGTGCGCCAGATCCTGCCGATCCCACCCAAGCCACTGAATGAAACCCAAGGCAGCGGCAGCCCCAACAGCTCCGGCAAAAGCGGTACCGGCCGCGTGGTGCTGTACACCGTGCTGCTGGATGTGGACAACGGCGACAACGCCTTGATGGCCGAAATGACCACCCAGGTGTTTTTCGTCGCCAGCCAGGCCAAGGACGTCCTCACCGCGCCGGTCGCCGCGCTGCTGGGCACCTCAAGTGCCGACAAGCAGATCGCCCGCGTGGTCGCCACCAACGGCCGCATCGAAGAACGTGAAGTGCGCCTGGGCATCAGTGATCGCCTGCGGGTCGAAGTACTCGACGGCCTGCACGAAGGCGATCACCTGCTGATCGGCCCGGCCGACGGCAACGGGGGTTGAGGTGACCACGCCGCTGATCGAACTCAAGAACATCCGCAAATCCTACGGCGGCGGCGACAGCCCGCAGGTCGATGTGTTGCGCGGCATCGACCTGTCGATCCATGCCGGGGAATTCGTCGCCATCGTCGGGGCTTCCGGTTCCGGCAAGTCCACGCTGATGAATATCCTCGGTTGCCTCGACCGCCCCAGCACAGGCGAGTACCTGTTCGCCGGGGAAAACGTCGCCCACCTGGACAGCGACGAACTCGCCTGGCTGCGCCGCGAGGCCTTTGGCTTTGTGTTCCAGGGCTACCACTTGATCCCCTCGGGCTCGGCCCAGGAGAACGTCGAGATGCCGGCGATCTACGCCGGTATCAGCGCCGCCGAGCGCCATGCCCGCGCCCATGCGCTGCTCACCCGCCTGGGCCTGGCCGAGCGCACCGGCAACCGGCCGCACCAGCTGTCCGGCGGGCAGCAACAGCGCGTCTCTATCGCTCGGGCGCTGATGAACGGCGGCCATATCATCCTCGCCGATGAACCCACCGGCGCCCTCGACAGCCACAGCGGCGCCGAGGTGATGACCCTGCTGGACGAACTGGCCAGCCAGGGCCACGTGGTGATCCTGATCACCCACGACCGTGAAGTGGCGGCGCGCGCCAACCGCATGATTGAAATTCGCGACGGCCTGATCATCAGTGACTCGGCCGATGACGGCGCAGCCCCGCCACCGGCCACCCGCGGTGCGTTGCAAGCCGTGGACCTGCGCCAGCGCCTGGCCGACGGCGCCGAACACAATGGCGCGTGGAAAGCCGAATTGCTCGACGCGGTGCAAGCCGCCTGGCGGGTGATGTGGATCAACCGTTTCCGCACCGCACTGACCCTGCTGGGGATCATCATCGGCGTGGCCTCGGTGGTAGTGATGCTGGCCGTCGGTGAGGGCAGCAAGCGCCAGGTCATGGCGCAGATGGGGGCGTTCGGCTCCAACATTATCTACCTCAGCGGATCGTCGCCCAACCCGCGCACGCCGCCGGGTATCGTCACCATCGATGACGTCCACGCACTCGCGGCATTACCCCAGGTCCAACGCATCATGCCGGTCAACGGCAGCGAAGCCGGGGTGCGCTTCGGCAACGTCGACTACATGGCCTATGTGGGCGGCAATGACACCAACTTCCCGGATATTTTCAATTGGCCGGTGGTCGAGGGCAGTTACTTCACGGCGGCCGACGAGCGTGCGGCCGCCACCGTGGCCGTGATCGGTCATCGCGTGCGTGAAAAGCTGTTCAAGGGTGAAGTCGACCCCATCGGCCAGTACATCCTGATTGAAAACGTACCGTTCCAAGTGATCGGCGTGCTGGCGGAAAAAGGCGCCAGCTCCGGTAACAAGGACAGCGATGACCGTATCGCCATCCCCTACACCGCCGCCAGCGTGCGGCTGTTCGGCAGCTACAACCCCGAATACGTGGTGATTGCCGCCGCCGATGCGCGCAAGGTCCGCGAGGCCGAGGTGGCCATCGATCAGTTGATGCAAAAGCTGCACAACGGCAAGCGCGACTACGAGCTGACCAACAACGCGGCGATGATCCAGGCCGAGGCGCACACCCAGAACACCCTGTCGCTGATGCTCGGCTCGATTGCTGCGATTTCCCTGCTGGTAGGCGGTATTGGCGTGATGAACATCATGCTGATGACCGTGCGTGAACGGACGCGCGAGATCGGCATCCGCATGGCCACCGGCGCGCGCCAGCGCGACATCCTGCGCCAGTTCCTGACCGAGGCGGTGATGCTTTCGGTGGTCGGCGGCCTGTGCGGTATCGCCCTGGCCCTGCTGGTTGGCGGCATGCTGGTACTGGCCCAGGTGGCGGTGCAGTTTTCCCTGGTGGCGGTGCTTGGCGCGTTTGGTTGCGCACTGGTCACCGGCGTCGTATTCGGCTTCATGCCGGCCCGTAAAGCTGCCCGGCTCGATCCGGTTAAGGCGTTGACCAGTGAATAAACGATCCATCCCCTCGCACCTGTCTGCATTTAGCCTGTGCCTGCTGCTCACTGCCTGCGCCGGTGAACCGCCCGCCGTGGACAGCGGCATTGCAGCGCCAGCCGCCTGGCAGTTCGCCGAGCGCGACGCGGCCCAGGCCACCAACCAGCGCTGGTGGACGCAGTTCGGCAGCCCGCAGTTGAACCGCCTGGTCGAGCAGGCCCGCCATGACAGTGTCGACGTCGCCGCCGCCATGGCCCGCGTGCGCCAGGCCCAGGCCAGTGCGGTGATCGCCGGGGCACCGCTGTTGCCCGAGGTGAAGTTCAACCTCGCCACCAGTCACCAGAAACTGCTGCACGGCCCCGGCGGGCCGGAGCTGGACGCCTCGCAAAGCGATGACGCCGTGGACAATTTCGGTGCCAACCTTACCGCCAGCTATGAGGTGGACTTCTGGGGAGGCCGCGCCGCTGCCCGTGACAGCGCCCTGCACAGCCTGCGTGCCAGCGAGTTCGACCAGGCCACCGTGGAACTGACCCTGCTCAGCAACGTGGCCGACCGCTACGCGCAAACCCTGGCCGCGCGCCAGCGCCAACAGATCGCCGAGTTGAACCTGGCCAACGCACGTAACGTGCTTGACCTAGTGCAAACCCGCTACGACGCGGGCTCCGCCACGGCCCTCGAACTGGCCCAGCAGAAAAGCCTGGTGGCCAGCCAGCAACGCCAACTGCCGTTGATTCAACAACTGGTCGAAGAATCCCAAATCACCCTCGCCGCCCTCCTCGGCCAGCCGGTCCAGGCCCTGGACCTGGGCACCGAACCCTTCCAGGACCTGGCCTGGCCCACCATCGGCGCCGGCATGCCCAGCCAGTTGCTCAGTCGCCGGCCGGACATCGCCAAGGCCGAGGCCCAACTGGCGGCAGCGCAAGCGGATGTCACCGTGGCCCGCGCCGCCATGCTGCCAGCCCTGACCCTCGGCGCCACACTCGGCTCCGACGCCTACAAGGCCCTGGACGTCCTGCGCAGCCCCTACTACACGCTGACCGCCGGCCTGGTCGGGCCGATCTTCAACAACGGCCGTTTAAGCGCCGAACGGGACAAGGTCCGCGCACGCCAGGATGAGCTGCTGTACACCTACCGAGGCGCGATCATCAACGGGTTTGCCGATGTGGAAAAAGCCCTCAGCAGCATCACGCGCCTGGACCAGCAGCGCCAATGGCAAACGGAAGAACTGCAACAGGCCCGGACGGCCTTCCAGATCGCCGAAAGCCGCTACCAGGCGGGTGCCGAAGACTTGCTGACGGTACTGGAAACCCAGCGCACCCTGTATGCCGCCCAGGACTTGAACGTGCAATTGCGACTGTCACGCCTGCAGGCCAGCATCGCGCTGTACAAGGCATTGGGCGGCGGTTGGAAAACCAGCATCTGATAAACGAAACTCCAGTTTCGTACACCAGTCGTCTACCACCCCTACATTCTTCGCCTAAGGATCCTTGGTAAAAAAGCCGCCATTACACGGCTGCCCGGGATCTCTTGATGAATGTTACAAAACACCTCGCGTGTGGCTGTCTCTGGTTGATGGCAAACCTTGGCCAGGCAGAGCCACTGATCAAACCCACTGCCATCGATTGGCTGCTCGACTGCCCCCTCCCCAGCGTCGAACGGCTGGACCCCGAGGTGCTGTCGCGTACCCAGTGCGGCATCGTCACCGTCCCCCTCAACTACGCCGTCCCCCGGCAGGGCAAACAGCGCCTCTACCTGACCCGTGTCGGCGCCCGCGATCCGCTGAACCGCGAGGGCCTGGTATTCGCCCAGGCCGGCGACACGCCACCAAAAGACCACGTAAGTACCTTCGCCATTCACCTCGCCAGCCGCTGGCACCGCTATTCCACGCAAGCCTATCGCACGCTGCTCAACCGCTACGACGTTATCGAACTCGGCCCCCGCGACCTCACTCAGGAGCATGACGTCGAACAGGCCGTACGGGACATGGAGTATGTACGCGCCCAACTGGGCGACGCACAGCTGCATTACCTGGGTGACACCAGCGCCACGCGCCTGGGCAGCCGCTATGCCGCGCGGTTTCCAGATCGCGTCGCACGCATGGTGTTGGTCAACGCCGAACACGACATGGCCGGCACGCTTAAGGTCGAACAGTTGCGCCTCAAGGAACCCGCCAAACCGGACGCCGGTGGTTGTATCAACCGCTGGGTGGGCGACTTCCTGGCCTTCGGCAAAAAGCCGCCACCGTCGACACGCTGCCTGGACGCGGATGGCACGCAGTAACGCGTCGTTTACGACCTGTTGCTGCCGAAAACGACACCCTGCGTTGACGCTCTCCCTCAATCGTTATTAAGTGCTATTTATCCGCATTAATACGATAAATCGAACCCATGCTGACTCGCCCGCTACGCCGCAAACGCCAGAAGCTGTCCGATGTGATTGTTGAGTCGGTCAAGCGCTCCATCGTCACCGACGCCTTGAAGCCCGGCGACCGCCTGCCCACCGAGCGTGAGCTGATGGAAAGCTTCCAGTGCTCCAAGGGCTCGGCCCGTGAAGCGCTCAAGGCCCTGGAGGTCGAGGGGCTGGTGAGTACGCGCACCGGCCCCAGCGGCGGCGCCTACCTGAACCAGGCCGGCACTGAACCCGCCAGCCGCGCGCTGCGCAACTACCTGCACTTCCAGCACTTGGATGGGGAGCAGGTGTACCAGTTGCGCAAGGTCATCGAAGTGGAACTGGCGGTGTCGGTGCTCGGGCGCCTGAGTGAAGACGACTACCGGGCATTGCAGGACAACGTGGATTTCTGCAGCGCCCCCGAAGACAGCGAAGCCGGCCAGCGCGAACAGCGCCTGGCGGAACTGGAGTTCCACAACCTGCTGGCCAAGGCCTGCCCCAACCCGTTGCTGAGCTTTATGGCGCAGTTTCTCAATGACCTGCTGCGCGACCTGGTGGTGCTGAAAAAAGCCTACAAGCCCAAGCGCAAGCAGTTCGACGCGGCCAACCTCGACTATCACAAGCAACTACTGAACGCCTTTCGCGCCGGGGATGAAGGCGCGGTACGCAGCCTGATGCATGAACATATGTGCGACGCCGAACACCATATGACCGCGCTGGAAGGCCAGGTCAGCCCGCACTTTCTACTGGAGTTCGACCACAACCACTGAAAACACCCCTCCCACAGTTGACTGCATTCACTGCGTTATCCCAATAACAGGCCTGCCCACAGGCCCTGCTCCACCGTATCGCCCTTGCTACTCCTGCCAATAACTAAACCAGGGAGTCACCCCATGCAGCGTCGTACGTTATTGAAAGCCAGTCTTACCGCCGCCGCCCTCAGCCTCCCGCTGAGCGTACGGTCCGCATTCGCCGCCGAGCCCTTTACCTTTTACGGCCTCAAGTCCATGTCCGGCGCCTTTGCCAGCTATGGCAAGTTTGCCGACATGGGTTCGCGCCTGGCGGTGGCCCAACATACCGAGCTACTGGGCCGCCCGTTGAACTACAAGGTCATCGACACCGAGGGCAACGCCGGCAAGGCTGTGCGCAAGGTGCAGGAGGCGATCCAGCAGGACGGCGCGCGGTTCTTCCAGGGCTGCACGCTGTCGTCATCGGCATTGGCGGTGGCCAAGGAAGTCGACAAGGTCGGCGGTGTATTCATGACCCCGGTCGGTGCCGATGAAGTCACCGGCAAAGACTGCAACCACGCCACGTTCCGCTGGTCGGTGCCCACCTACGGCGCCATCCGCGAGACCATGGTGCCGCTGATCAAACTGCTGCCGGACGCCAAGCGCTGGTACACCATCACGCCACAATATGTGTTCGGCGAAGCGCTGCTCGAAGGCGCCAAAAACGTGCTCAAGGAACACGGCCTGGAACACGTCGGCAACAGCTACCACTCGCTGCAGGAACAGGAGTTCTCCGGCTACCTGACCAATGCCATTTCCACCAGGCCCGACGTGCTGGTGTTGCTCAACTTTGGCAGCCAGTCGTCCAACACCCTGCGCCAGGCGGTGAACTTCGGCATCAAGGAACGCATGAAAGTGCTGCTGGTGTGGTCCGCCGGCCTCGACCAGTTCCAGGAACTGGGCAGCGACATCCTCGAAGGCGTGTACCTCGGCGCGCAGTACTGGCATCAGGTCGACACCCCGCTCAACCGCGAGCTGGTCAAGCTGACCCAGGCCAAGTACGGCATCAACCCCACCTACCCGCTGGCCGCCGATTACATCAGCACCAAGGTCATGCTCGACACCATCATTGCCACCGGCAGCTTCGACGGGCCGACCGTGGCCAAGGCCATGCAGGGTCTGAGTTTCGAAGGCCCCACCGGCAAGGAGTCGATCCGTGCCGGCGACCACCAGGTGATCAAGGACTACTACCTGCTGATCGGCAAGGCCGCCGCCGACATGGCCGACAAGGATGACCTGGCCAAGGTGCTCAGTGCCGGCCAGTCATTCCCGCCGGTGGAAGCCACGGGCTGCACACTCGCCTGATCCGCTAAAACATCACCGGTTGTACACGGCAGGGCCGCCCGCGCGGCCACCTGTTCGAGGGTTTCTGCATGCTTAATCTTTACCTGTTCCAGATACTCAACGGCCTTGGATTGGGGATGATCTACTTCCTGATCGCGGTCGGGCTGACGATTATTTTCGGCCTGCTCAACTTCGTCAATTTCGCCCACGGTGCGTTCTTCCTGCTGGGCGCCTACATCTGCTACACCGCCGTGAGCCTCACCGGCAACTTCTGGCTGGCGCTGTTGATCGCGCCGCTGGTGGTGGCCGCGCTGGCCTGGGTGATCGAGCGCGTGTTGATCCAACGGATCTATCACTTGCCACACATGTTCCAGATCCTGGTCACGCTGGGCATCGCGCTGATCATCCAGGAAGCCAGCGTGATGATCTGGGGCCCGGTGGGCAAAAGCGTCGCCGTGCCGGAACTGCTGCGCGGCGTGCTGGTGGTGGGTGATTTCGTCTACCCCTACTACCGCCTGTTCCTGATTGTGTTTTCCGGGTTGGTCGGCCTGGGTCTGTGGCTGCTGCTGGAACGCACGCGTTTCGGCGCCCTGGTGCGCGCCGGCAGTGAAAGCACCGAGACCGTGTCGCTGCTCGGCACGAATATCTTCCGCCTGTTCTCCATGACCTTCGCCCTCGGCGTTGGCCTGGCCGGCATGGCGGGTGTGCTGTTCGCGCCGTTGCGCGGCGCCCAGCCGTTCGTTGGCCCGGAAATTCTTGGCATCGCCTTCGTGGTGGTGGTGATCGGCGGCATGGGCTCGTTCAGCGGTGCACTGGTCGGCGGTTTGCTGGTGGGCGTGGTGCAAAGCCTGATGACCACACTCTGGCCCCAAGGCGCGAGCCTGATGATCTACGGCGCCATGGCCGCGGTGATTCTGGTGCGTCCTTACGGCCTGTTTGGGAGAGCCTGACATGAGCGAGAAAAATCCCCTGCCGTTTGCCAAAACGCAATCGCGCGCCATGTTGTTGTGGGTCGTGGCGGTGCTGATCGGCCTGCCCTTGCTATTGCCCTCGGCGACCCTGGCCACCGAGATCCTGATCTTTGCCATGGCCGCCCTGGCCTGCAACCTGTTGCTGGGCTACACCGGGCTGCTGTCGTTTGGTCAAGGCATCTTCTTTGGTGCCGGCGCCTACTGCGCGGCGCTGCTGATGATCCATCTGCAATTGGGGTTGTTCACCGCATTACTCGGTGCCGCCATCGCCGGTGGCTTCCTGGCCTTGCTGGTGGGGGCCCTGGCGATCCGCCGCACCGGCATCTACTTCGTGATGCTCACGTTGGCGTTCAGCCAGATGGCCTACTTCGTCGCCTACACCTTGAGCGACTGGACCGGCGGCGACAACGGCCTGCTCAGCGTGCCGCGCCCGGAGATTCGCCTCGGTGACACCGTGCTGCTGTCCCTGGCCGACGCCCGTGCGTTCTATGGCTTTGTCGCGGTGCTGTTCCTGTTGATCTTCATCGGCGCGCGCCGGGTGATCGCCTCGCCGTTCGGCAGCACGCTGATGGCGATCCGCGAAAACGAAACCCGCGCCTCGGCCATCGGCTACGACACGCGGCACTTCAAGATCCTGGTGTTCGTGCTGTCCGGCGCGGTCACCGGGATTGCCGGGGCGTTGTACGCCATGCTGCTGCACTTTGTGCCGCTGTCGAATATCGACCTGGCGATGTCCGAGAACATCCTGATCATGACCATTGTCGGCGGCACCGGCTCGCTGTTCGGCTCGTTGCTGGGCGCCGGCTCCATCGTGCTGCTGGGAGATTTTCTCTCCGACCTGTGGCCGCGCTGGCTGATGCTGCTGGGGGTGATCCTGATCCTGGTGGTGATCTTCATGCGCGGCGGTTTGTGGGGCGGCCTGGCCGCGTTGTTCGAGCGCGTGCGTGGCAGTCGCAAGGCAGCCGTCGTCGCCAAGGAGGAAGGGCTATGAGCATCCTGCTGGAAACCAAAGACCTGGAACTGGCCTATGGCGCGTTCCGTGCGGTGAACGGCGTCAACCTCAAGGTCGAAGCCGGCACCATCCATACCATCATCGGCCCCAACGGCGCGGGCAAGACCAGCCTGTTCCACTGCCTGACCGGCGAGCGCCAGGCCACGGCCGGCGCGATTCATTTCGACGGCAGGAACCTGATGCGCAAGCCCGCCCACGCACGCGTCGGCCTCGGCATGGCGCGCTCGTTCCAGCTCACCAGCCTGTTCCAGAACCTCAGCGTGCGCGAGAACCTGCGCCTGGCCGCCCAAGGCCGCGACGGTGCGCGCGCGCTGAATTTCTGGCGCCGCGTGGACAGCAAACGCGAGCACCTGGAAATGGCCGACCAGGTGCTTGAGCGCCTGCAACTCAGCGCCCGCGCCGAGACCCTGGCCGGCGAGTTGTCCCACGGCCAGCAACGGGTGCTGGAGGTGGGCATGTCGATCTGCTCCAAGCCCAAACTGCTGATGCTCGACGAGCCCACCTCGGGCATGGGCATCGATGACATCCCGATCATGACCCAGTTGATCAGCGACCTTGGCCGCGACCATACGGTGCTGTTGATCGAACACAACATGAGCATCGTCATGTCCATCAGCCAACGCATCACGGTGATGAGCCACGGGCAGATCCTGGTGGAAGGCACGCCGGAGTTCGTGCGCGCCGATGAACGTGTGCGCAGTGCTTATCTTGGGGAGGCCGCCTGATGCTGATCGTCGAGAATATTCATTCCTACTATGACAAGAGCCACGTGCTCGAAGGCGTGTCGCTGAGCGTCAACCCCGGCGAACTGGTGACGCTGCTCGGGCGCAACGGTGCCGGCAAGACCACCACCCTGCGCAGCATCCTCGGCATCATCTGCCCGCGCCAGGGCCAGATCCACTTCAACGGCCAGGCGCTGGTGGGGCAGAAAATCTTTGAAATCGCACGCCAGGGACTGGCACTGGTGCCGGAAAATCGCGGGATCTTCCGCCTGCTGACCGTCGAGGAAAACCTGCGTATCGCCGTCCGCAAGACCAGCCGCTGGCAGCTCGAAGACGTGTACGGCATGTTCCCGCGCCTCAAGGAGCGGCGCAGGAACGCCGGCCATGCGCTCTCCGGCGGCGAGCAACAGATGCTCGCCATCGCCCGCGCCCTGCTCAACGATCCGAAGCTGCTGATCCTCGACGAACCCACCGAAGGCCTGGCCCCGGTGATCGTCGACGAACTGGTGAAGATCCTGCGCAAGATCAAGGACGACGGCCTGCCGGTGCTGCTGGTGGAACAAAACCTGATGGTCTGCGACAAGCTCGCCGACCGCCATTACGTCCTCGAACAGGGCCGCGTGGTCTACGAGGGCAGCGCCGCCGCCTTCCGCGCCGACCCGACGATCAAGAACCGCTACCTGGCGCTGAGCGCCTGACGGAGATTGCAAATGAATAGTTTTGCGCAACCGCTCCAGGGCAACGCCCCGCTGATCAACCGCGACCGCCTGTGGCAATCGCTGATGGACCTGGCCCAACTCGGCGCCACGGTCAAAGGCGGCGTGTGCCGCCTGGCCCTCACCGACCTGGACCGCCAGGCCCGTGACCTGTTTGTACAGTGGTGCGAAGCCGCCGGGTGCAGCGTGAGTGTCGACGCCATTGGCAATATTTTCGCGCGCCGCCCTGGGCGCAATCCGGCCCTGCCCCCGGTGATGACCGGCAGCCATATCGACACCCAACCCACCGGTGGCAAGTTCGATGGTTGCTATGGGGTGATGGCCGGGCTGGAAGTGATCCGCACCCTCAATGACTTGAAGATCGAAACCGAAGCGCCGCTCGAAGTGGTGGTGTGGACCAACGAAGAAGGCTCGCGCTTCCCGCCGTGCATGATGGGCTCCGGGGTATTTGCCGGTAAGTTCGACTTGCAGGACACCCTCGACAAGCAGGACGAGCAAGGCTTGTCGGTGGGCGCCGAATTGCAGCGCATCGGCTATGCCGGTTCCCGCGCGGTGCTGGGCCACCCGGTCGGTGCGTATTTCGAAGCGCATATCGAACAGGGCCCGGTGTTGGAAGACCAGGCCATCACCCTCGGCGTGGTGATGGGTTGCCTCGGCCAGAAGTGGTTCGACCTGACCCTCACCGGCGTCGAAGCCCACGCCGGCCCGACGCCCATGCACCTGCGCAAGGACGCCCTGGTCGGCGCCGCCGAGGTGGTCAGCGCGGTCAACCGTATCGCTCATCAGCAACAACCTCACGCCTGCGGCACCGTCGGCTGCCTGAGCCTGCACCCGGGCTCGCGCAATGTGATTCCCGGCCAGGTACACATGACCATCGACCTGCGCCACCTGCATGCCGACAAGCTGCAAGCCATGGTCGATGAAGTGCGCGGCGTGATCGACGCCACTGCCCTGCGCCACGGCCTGAGTGTCGAGCTGACACCCACCGCCGACTTCCCGCCGCTGGACTTCCACCCGGCCTGCGTCAACGCCGTGCGCGATGCGGCGGCTGCCTTGGGCCTGAGCCATATGGACATCGTCAGCGGCGCCGGGCATGACGCGATTTTCGTCGCCGAGCTGGGCCCGGCGGGGATGATCTTTGTGCCGTGCGAAGGTGGCATCAGCCATAACGAAATCGAAAACGCCGCGCCGGATGACCTGGCGGCCGGTTGCGCGGTATTGCTACGCGCCATGGTCAATGCGGCGCAGGGAGACAGGGCATGAGTGAGATGGGCCAACTGACGGCGGTGCAACTGCTGGAGCATTTTCGCAACAAGACCTTGTCGCCGGTGGACGTCACCGAAGATGCGCTGCTGCGCATCGAGCGCTGCAACCCGGTGGTCAACGCCTACTGCCATGTCGACCCCGAGGGTGCGCTGCACGCGGCGCGGGCGTCGGAAGCACGCTGGTTCAAGGGCGTGCCCTGCGGCGCGCTGGACGGCGTACCAGCGTCGATCAAGGACCTCACGCTGACGATCGGCATGCCCACCCGCAAGGGCTCGCGCACCTCATCGGCCGAGGGCCCGTGGGACGTCGACGCGCCCTTCCCGGCCTTTATGCGCAAGGCCGGCGCGGTGCTGCTGGGCAAGACCACCACCCCGGAATTCGGCTGGAAAGGCGTCACCGACAACCCGCTGTACGGCATCACGCGCAACCCGTGGGACACCCGCACCACCGCGGGCGGCTCATCCGGCGGCGCGGGCGCGGCAGCCGCATTGAACCTGGGCGTGCTGCACCAGGGCAGCGATGCCGGCGGCTCGATCCGCATCCCTTGCGCGTTTACCGGCACCTTCGGGATCAAGCCGACGTTCGGCTATGTGCCGCAGTGGCCGGCCAGTTCGATGACCATCCTCTCGCACCTGGGGCCGATGACCCGCACCGTGGAAGACAGCGTGTTGATGTTGCAGGCCGTCGCACAGCCGGATGCGCGGGACGGCTTGATCGGTGCGCCGAGGACCACGCCATGGCTCACGCCGGAGACGGATTTGAAAGGCCTGCGCGTGGCCTACAGCCCAACGTTTGGCTACGTGGATGTCGACCCGCAGGTGGCCAAGGTGGTCGCCCAGGCGGTCGAAGGCCTGGTGCAATTGGGCGCCCATGTCGAGCAGATCGACCCAGGTTTCAGCGACCCGCTGGAGGTGTTCAGCACCTTGTGGGCGGCGGGAGCGGCACGCCTGACCGGGTCCATGAGCGACGCGCAAAAACAACTGCTGGACCCTGGGCTGCTGCGCATTGCCCAGCGTGGCGAGCAGTTGAGCCTGGAGGACTTCAACGCGGCCCTGGAAGCACGGGCGGCGCTGGTGGCCCGCATGGCGGCGTTCCATGAGCATTACGACGTGCTGGTCTCGCCGATGATGCCGATCACCGCGTTCGAGGCCGGGCACAACGTCCCGCCCGGTTCAGGCCTGCAGGATTGGACCGAGTGGACGCCGTTCACCTACCCCTTCAACCTCACCCAACAACCGGCGGCGTCGGTGCCGTGCGGGCTGGCCGCGAATGGCTTGCCGGTGGGCTTGCATGTGGTGGGCGCGCGGTTTGCCGATGAGCAGGTGTTGAGGGTGTGCCGGGCGTATGCCAAGGCGTTCCCGACCCAGCATTTGCCAGCCCCGCACACTCCTACCTGAAACCCACCTGCTGGGGCAGCTTGCCGGCTCCTGCAGGTGGCTACTGGATTAGGCTTTGATATCAGGCCCTTCTAACGCGTGTTCACTCTCAATCTTGAGCCGGAAGTCGGCGCTACGGTCGCCGTCCAAGTCAATCTGCAGCGTGGCTTGGCGGGCTTGAGCGTCGTAATCCACTATGGCCTGTCGACCTTCACCGGTAAACCGCGCGACATACTTCAAGGGTTTTTCCGCAATGTCATGTCGCGTGACTGAGTCTCCTCCATACAAAAGCTCCTCAACCCCAGAGCGCTCACCGACATAGGTACTCTCCGGGCCTGTCGCTCTCAGGTTGGACACATCGATTTTGTCCCTCCCCGACACGAAGTCGGTGATTCGATCAGGTTTATCCGGTGTCGATTGCTGCGGACTCAAGAACACGTAGGTGTTATTGCCACCGCCCCCTGTCAATATGTTCTGGGTGAGGTTGCTGATGAAGATGTCGTTGCCTGTGCCACCCTTGGCATTTTCTATCGTCGTGCCCCTGGCAATGAATACGTTTTTTTTCATTCCCCCAATATCCGAAGGTGCACCTTCATTGAGGTTGATCACCTGGTTCTGGTCAAAACCAGAAAAATCCAGCGTGTCCACGCCACCACCATCCCATACGGTAAACACAGGCGCGTCAGCGGCGGAGTTCAAGCTATAAGCCGCACGGCCTGCATTGGAGTTGAAGCCATAGGTGGTATCGCCTGCGCGGGTTTCATGATTGACTCCGTAGAGTTTTTGCATGGCTGCAACGTCATCCACCATCGGCGTAGAGGGCGAATGGTTTACACCGTTCTTAGTAAAGGATTGGCCGGTATGGTGTTCACTCCAATAGCTCATGATGCTATGGCCGCTGGTATCCTCCGCGTAGGTCGCCGTGTCATAACTCGAACCGGCGGGAAGGCTTCTGAAAGGGTGCGACAACCCCAGGCCATGACCCAGTTCATGGGCAATGGTTCTGTGCCCATCGTTGGCATGGCTAGGTGATGTATGGGCCTCATCGGTTCCGGCAGTCCATATTTCGGAAACCGCCCCATGCCTTGGAATTTTCGGGTTTGCGCTCAGGTATCGCTGATATGACTCAGAAGGAGGGCGTGTTGCAAAGGCGTTCTTGCCGTCCACCTGTACGTCGAAGCTCCCGAAGGTAACCCTGCCTTCCTCCTGCATGCCTGGGCTGGCTTGGGTGAAACGGACGTTGGCAACATCCGACCAGTGCTCCATGGCCATTTGTGCCGATGCCTTTTGTGCCTGATTGAATTCGCTGAAACCACTCAGGCCCAATGAGCTGAAACGCCTCCCGGCGGTGGTTAGAAACTGATAGGCAACATCCGTCTTTCCATCGTTATTGGTATCGTGCCAACGTGCATTGTCACGGACCATTTCATCGACCGCCTGCTGGACGGTATATGACGGTTTACCGTTGATTATGCGATCACCACCACGTTGATCGTGGTGAAGGACACGATCCAACTGAGTGACTGTATTGCTGGCAAAGGGAGAAAGGGTAAACGTTGAGTTCGACATCAAATGTCTCCTTTTCAATGATTCAGTGAAGCAACAAGAGGGTGTGAGGATCGGCAGCCCAATCACCTGCGAAATTACCCTTGCGCCAGGCGCGTCAATAGGCGACTTTCCTTAACCGCGCCGTTGAATCCAAAAAGCACTGTCGGATCCAAAAAACCTCAGTTTCCAACCCTTGCAGCACTCCAGTCCCCCTTGGCGGGCGATCAGTTCTACAATGGCGGTCCTATTCACCCTCGGGGCCGACATGGACATCGAACTGGCACGCACCTTCCTCGAAATCTCCCGCTGCGGCAGCCTGGCCGCCGCCGCCGAGAAACTGCACGTCACCCAGACCGCCATCACCGCACGCGTTAAAAACCTCGAAAGCCAACTGGGCAGTACGCTGTTCGTGCGCAACCGCGCCGGCGCGCGCCTGACCGCCGACGGCGAGGCGTTTGTGGTGTATGCCAATCAGTTGCTGCAAACCTGGGAAGCCGCGCGGCGTGACCTGCCGTTGCCGGATGGCTATCGCAATGTGCTGCATATCGGCGGTGAAGTCAGCCTGTGCAACCCGCTGATGCTCGGTTGGGCCCGGGCCTTGCGCGAACAGATTCCCGGGCATGCGCTGCGTACCGAAGTGCGTGAAGGTGAATACCTGCTGCGGCAACTGGAACTCGGCGTACTCGATGCGGCGCTGGTGTTCCAGCCGCAGTACTGGCCGGGGTTGCAGGTGGAGCAGGTGCTCGAAGAAAAGCTGATCCTGGTGCAGTTGGTGAGTAAGCCGGACCCGTACGTCTACATCGATTGGGGCCCGGGTTTTCGCCAGCAGCACGACGCCGCCCTGCCCGACAGGGCCCGCGCTGCGCTGAGTTTCAACCTCGGGCCGTTGGCGTTGCAGTACATCCTCGAGAATGGCGGCGCCGGGTATTTCCGCACGCGGGTGGTACAGAGCTACCTGGACAGCGGCGTGATGCAGCGCGTGCCCAAGGCCCCTGAGTTCAGCTTCCCGACGTTCCTGGTGTACTCGCGGGCGCGGGATTCGGCGGTGTTGCAGCAGGCGCTGGGGCTGCTGCGTGAAGTGGTCAAGGCCGAGAGTGACTGGTCGCAACGCTGGGACCCGTTGATCTGAATCGCTTGAGCGGTGCAGCGCGCAAAACTCGCAGATTCCCGTGTACCAACTAAGCTCAGTCTCCAACAAAAAAAACTGAGCAGCCCGCCATGGTCCACCCCACCGAGACGTTTCGCCGCCGCTACCGCGCCGAGGTCAGCCCGCATTACAAGCCCTGGCTGCACGCGGCCTTTGTGCTCGGCTATGGCGTGTCCTGCATCGCCCTGGCGTGGTCCTCCACCCACCGAATTACGCCGATCGAGTGGCTGACCGTGCCGCTGACCCTGGTGTTCTTCAACCTCTGTATCTACCTGGTGCACCGTCACCTCGGCCATCACAAGCACGCCCTGGCGCGCTTGTTCTATGCACGCCACACCGGCGATCACCACAGCTTCTTCACCCCAGGCCACATGACCTACGACAGCCCACGGGACTGGCGCGTCATTCTCTTCCCGGCGTGGTTGATCGTGCTGCACAGCGTGGTCATCACCCTCCCCGCCTGGTGGTTGCTCCAGCACCTGAACACCAATGTCGCCGGGCTGTTCGCCGGGTGCATGATCCTCGGCTACCTGCTCTACGAAGTATTCCACGCCTGCGAGCACTTGCCCGCCGACCACAGGGTGGCGCGCCTGCCGTGGATTCGCCAGATGCACCAACTGCATGCCCTGCATCACCGCCGCGAACTGATGCAGGGGCGCAATTTCAATATCGTCCTCCCGCTGATGGATTACCTGTTCGGCACCCTGCACTGGGAACCGAACCCCAACGACCACCAGGAGTCGTCATGAGTATCCGCCGAAAAAAAATCCGTCACCTGCTGTTTGTACTGCTGCTGGCGGTGATCGCTTTCCTGCTGCTGATGCCGACCAAAGTGCAACCGGTGAACTGGGCCCCGCCCAGGGCGCCATCGACGAAGGAAGGGGCCTATGCCGACAACCAACGCCTCAAGGCCGTGCAGAAAATCGGTGCCCAGGACATTGCCGGGCCCGAGGCGTTGCTGCTGGATGCCCAGGGTTTTCTGATCAGCGGGCTGCATGACGGGCGCATCGTCCGCACGTCGCCCGACAGCCCCACCCTGGAAGTGCTGGCCAACACCGGTGGGCGACCACTGGGCTTGGCGCTGCACCCGGACGGGCGCCTGATCATTGCCGATGGGGTCAAGGGCTTGCTCGCGCTGGACTCCCAGCGCCAGCTCACCACCCTGAGCACCAGCGCCAACGGCGTGCCATTTGGCTTTACCGATGACGTGACAGTGGATGCCAGCGGGCACTATGCGTACTTCAGCGATGCTTCAAGCCGCTGGGGCTATGGCCAGGATGGCGAGGCGGTGATCGAGCATGGCGGCGATGGACGCCTGCTGCGCTATGACTTCAGCAACGGCACCACCGAGGTATTGCTGGACCAACTGCAATTCGCCAACGGCGTGGCCCTCGGCCCGGATGAGCACTACGTGCTGGTCAATGAAACCGGCGCGTATCGCATCAGCCGTTACTGGCTCAAGGGCG
Source organism: Pseudomonas sp. SB113 (assembly GCF_040754745.1). Taxonomy (NCBI): domain Bacteria; kingdom Pseudomonadati; phylum Pseudomonadota; class Gammaproteobacteria; order Pseudomonadales; family Pseudomonadaceae; genus Pseudomonas; species Pseudomonas sp. SB113. Next base: position 27,367 of record NZ_JBFMHW010000028.1, on the reverse strand, counting down.
AGCGCGCGGGCCAGCACGACCTGTTTATCGACAACCTGCCCGGCCTGCCGGACAACCTCAGTTTCAACGGCAGGGACCGTTTCTGGGTGGCGCTGTATTCACCGCGCAACCCATTGCTCGACAGCTTTGCCGGCTACCCGCTGTTGCGCAAAGTAATGGTGCGCGCACTGATGGTGGTGCCCAAGCCCATCGAGCGCAAAGCCTTCGTGCTGGGGCTGGATACCGAGGGCAAGGTCATCGCCAATTTGCAGGATGGCAGCGCGGGCAACTACTCGCCGATCACCACCGCGCGGGAGTATGGCGACTGGTTGTACCTGGGCTCTTTGAAGAATACGAGCATGGCACGGTTGCCATTGAAGCTGGCGTTGGCGCAGTAAAGCAAAAAGGGCATACAGGCGTCGGCCTGTATGCCCTCGGTACGACGGGTTAACCGCGTTTAGCTCTTGGTGCTGCTCAGCAAGGTCTGCTTGCACAGATGGCCGAAGCTGACGAACTCGGTGTTATCGCCACCGACACCAATGCCTGGGTACTCCAACACTTCCATGCGCCACACGCCGTAGTTGAAGTCGGTACGCCAGGTGTTGTTGTAGCCCTGGGCGTAATCGACAAAGGTGGTCTGGAAATCACCGAAGCAAGTGCCCACATTGATCGTGCCAGACGCTTGCCCCGAGCTGTCGGTCGGCGCCGAATACGCCTTGTAGACGATGTCGCCGTTGGCCGGGTCGATCCGCTGGTCGAGATAGACTATCGGGTGCAGGCCCACCAGTGGTGCACCGGTGCTGTCCGACAGGCCCATGGTCCAGGTCAGGTCGCGATAAGCTTGCGTTGTCATGTAGCCATAGCCCACGTCGGAAGCCGAATACGGGATGCGCAACACGCTCGCCTCGCCCTTCACATCCGGGCTGTTCACCCGAGGGTTGGAACCAAACGACAGGTTGTACTTGCCGGTCGCGCTCCACGGCTCATTCGGGTGCTGGTTCGGCCGCACACGCACCTTGACCACGCCGCCGACACCCGGGCTCGGGATCGATGTCGACAGGACGTTGGCACCCACGGTGACCCACTGGGCGCCATCGAAACGCTCAAGAATCCACTTGTTACGCGTGCTGCCACTGGCTGCATCAGCCGTCAGCGCAATACCCACACTCTGGCCACGGACAGCGGTGAAATCGAAGTAATCGACGTCATCCAGGCTGTCGGCATTGCCGTTGATGTAGTTGAGGGTATCCGGCAGTTGGAAGGCTGTGTCGGGGGTGTCATTGGGTTCAAAGGCGTCGAGGTTGGTATCGACCGCAACACCGAACTGAAAGCTCGAACCCTGAACCGCCGCGTTGGCTTCCATGAACCAGTAGTAATCGCCGGCTGGCACCACGCCGCCAAGGCTTTCATCGCCAGTGCCGGGGTTATTGGAGGTGCCCAGCGGCAGCGGATTGCCCTGGCCGTCATCCTGGAACAGCGACAACGACATGTCGGTGCCTGCCGTTTGGTTGACCAACAAGACGTTGATCCGCGCTTTCTGCGGCAGGTTGAAGTGGTAGCACAGCAGGTCGCCGGTTTGCACACCATCGATCGTGTAGAGCGAGTTGACGTCCAGCGTCTGTTCACACCCCTGGACCAGCGCAGCCTGCACGGCGGGCGCCGACTGGGCCGTGGCTTTTTGTACCTTGGTCACCCTGGCCGGCGCGGTGTTGTCTTCCACGACCGAATCGGCTTTCGCCTTGGCGGCAAACAGCGGTTTCTTCAGTTGGGCACCCGCTTGCAGCTGCTGCTTGAGGGCAGCCGTCGCCTTGTTGGCCTTGATCTTCGCAGCGTTTTTCAACCCTTGCTTGACCGCGGGAGGCGCCGCTTGCGCAGCCAGGTGAGGGTATTGCTCAGCGAGGGCAAAGGCCGAGACAAAGCAGGTGGCCGCCATGGCCGCGCCCAGCATAAAGGCTTTTTTCGATTTCATTTTTTATCCATCCATAGTTAAAAATTGAAGGTCAGGTGACATCCGGTCACCTGGGATGGAATGTAGGACAAGACTGTATGTATGTACAGTATTTTTTATGAAAAAATGCAGCCCCATTCAAATGGGGATGTCGGCCCATCTACGCCAAACGGTCCAAACCACTGTTGCGATAACCCAAATAAAGCCGACGTAATAGGGCCACAACACCCAACGCTTCAGCCCTAATGGAACAGACGCCAGCTCGGCCTCGGTCACAACACCTGCTTTCACATAGCGTGCTGAGTCAGACAGGAAATCAAACATCAACAGCATGCGGTATTGCCTGCCGAGCCATCGGTTTCGTCTCCAAAATCGCTTATTGGCGCGGACCCTTTCGTTATGACTGAAATAACCTTCTACCTCGTCGAGTTTTGTATATTCGGCAAACAGCGCCAGCCCCAAAACGACAAACGCCCCCACAAAATGCACAATGGTGAAGGCAAGAAAAAACGACACGATTAAGCCCCCTCTGGCTCGAAGATCAAATCACCGTTGACCTCCAGGATTTTTCCACCCAATAACGCACCTTCATCACCTAGACCAGAGCCTACCGCCTGCCCACCCGCAGCGCCGCCGATGACTGCGCACGCAAGCGCACCTTGTCCCTTCATCGAAATACCCAAAAATAGGTGACAAGCACGAAGAGCGAAGGCTGCACCATACTTTCCCCCAACAGCAGCCCCAGCCACTCCCCCCACCAACCGCCCCGTCACACACGCCTCCTTGATCTCCAGCCCGGTTGCGCCCGCATCCAGCGCGATCCCAATGAAAGTCCCTTTACCCAGCCACTTGGACATCTGCGCAATCTCGCGCATGCGCTGTGCATACCCCGCAATCTCGCCTCTATGCAGATAGCTTTTGGTCGAAATCCCCAGCACCTTCTTCAACGACTCATTACCCTGCAACCCCGTGCCGCGCCTTGCAGTTGCAGATCCAGGCGCCGGAACAACGCCTGGCGCTGTTTGATAAAGCCATCCCGGTCCAACGCACCGTCCTTCAAGCGCTGATGCAACCCCTCGATGTCCTCCAGGGTCTGCGCCACCTCATTCAGATGCCGCGCCCAGGCCGATGTCGCACTGCCGATACCCATCGAGCCGTACGTCATGAAGCTCTGCAGCAAGTCATAGTTGCCGAGCAACTCCCTGCCCGCCTCGGTATTCATTTCCAGGTTGCGCCGAACCTCTTCGGCATGGCGCATCAACCAGGCTTCCTCGCCCGAACAGCTCACACTGTAGGGATCGGGAATAATCACCAGTTGCCCCGGCGCGACCAGGCCTGGCCGCAGGTGCCGATTGAGCACATCAAAATGATCGGCGCGCTGCTGGCTCGGGGCGCCGCCCATGAGGCGGGATTTCAAACGGGTGTAGTTCGTTGTGCGGTCGTTGATATAGCTCTGCGCCATGCCCTACATCCGAGATGCAAAGAAGATGGCGTCGAAATATAAGCAAGCACCTACGCCCCGGACACAAGCGCAGGGGGGCTGAATTGCATTTGGGAAGTTGCCTACCTCACGAAGAAACAGCGCCTACAGAAACAACCCTAATAACCGGTCATTTCCAGGTAACCCACCCCACCGTCAAAGCGCACCGGTCCTTCCCAGTACGGAATACTCAGGTTCATCCAGGCGTTCGGGTTGACGGCCTGGGTGGTGATATCCAGCTGCTTGCTGGGAATCTTCAGCGACCAGCGTGTGGGAATGTGGCGTCCGTCGATCACCGTAGTGTCCAGCGGTGCCAGTTGGATGTCGGCGTTGTGCAGGGTCTGGGTGTGGCCTTCGCGGTCGATCCAGGTGCCGGTCAGGTAGGAGGCGCCGTCGGTTTGCCGCACACGAAACAGCATCAACTGTTCGCCACGGTCCAGGTGCAGGGAGAACCAGTCCCAACCGGTCTGGCTGGCGGTCAACGGTTGGCTGCTCCATTCGCGGTCGAGCCAGGCCGGGCCGCTGACTTGATACGTCTTGCCGTCGATGCTGACGCTGCCATCGGCGGTAAAGAAGGGCTGGCTGTAGTAGTACGACGCCTGGCCCTGGTCGGATTTACGGCTGTAGCCGTTGTCGCCCTGCAACACCAATGGCCGGCTGGAGGTCAGGCGCAGGTCGTAGGCAAATTGCGCACCGCTGGCCTTGAGTTGCATGTCCGCCAACGCGCTCGCGGCACCGGGCTGGCTGGCGAAATTCCAGTCGTCGATCCAGGCGTTGAACGGCACTGCCTGTGCCCCGGCCTGGCCGACGCCGCCGCGGGCGAAGCGTTCGGCGGCGTAGTGATGGGTGGCGGAGGTGACGGCGGCGTGGCCGAGCCATACGGTCGAGTCGTGCCAGCTCGCTTGCGTCGGCCCGGCCTTGAGGGCATTGCGAAACAGCGTCCATTGCACGCCGAACACATTGCCCTGGGCGTCCTTGAGGTTGGCGGTGACGTACCACCACTCGATACGAAAGCCATCGTGGGGGCCGTGGTCCTCGGGAAAGCTGAAGACCTTGCCGGGCAACACCTGGGCAAAGTCGGCCGCGTCGCTGCCCAGGCCGGCGAAGCTTTCCTGCGGCGCGGGGACTTTGTCACAGGCCGCCAGCAGTAATAATGCACACATCAGCGACCTAATCTTCATGGGCAAACGTCCTCAACAAATCCGCCGGACGGCTGCGATACAGCTGCCATAGCGGCCAGGCCGACGCCAACAACGTGGCCAGCAGCGCCAACCCCAGCAATTGTGCGAGCTGCCACGGGAACACTTGCAATGGCAGGCGCCAGCCAAAGGCCTGCACGTTGATCACCGCATCCAGGCACCACGCCAGCAACAGGCCCAGCGGCAATGCCAGCAGCAGCGTGAGCACCGCCAGCAGCCAGGTTTGCCCCAGGTTCAGCAACATCAATTGCCGCCGCGTCACCCCCAATGCCCACAGCGGGGCGAGTTGGCCGAGGCGGCTCTGGCTCTGGGTCAACAGGCTGATGAACAGCGCCACCCCGGCCACGCCCAGGGTCAGGCTGTTGAGCGCGGCGGTGGCGGCGAAGGTGCGCTCGAACACCTGGCTCGACCAGCCCTTGAGTTGCTGTTGATCGACGATACGGCTGTCTTCCAGGGCAAAGGCGCGCTGCACTTCACCCACCAGCGGCGCCACGTTTTCCGGCAATACCCGTAGGTTGAAACGCGCCGGCGTCAGTGTCGGCCAGTGGGCCAGCAGGTGCCGGGCGTTGACCAGCACGTGGCCCTTGGGGTTGCCGTAATCGGCGTACACCGCCACCACGGTGGGCGACCACACACCGCGCGGCGTGGGAATGCTCACCGTGTCACCCAGCTTCACACCGAGCCGCCGCGCCAGTTGTTCGCTGAGCATCAGGGTCTCGCCTTGCTGCAACTGGTCCCACGGCGCGTTCGCCGCTTCCAGCAACGGCCAGTGCTGACGATAGGTCGGGTCGTCGACCACGCCAAACAGATCCGCCGGCCAGCCCTGCAATTGCACCGCGACCTGCCACGTGGGCAGCACCGTTTGCACCAGCGGTTGCTGCGCCAGCCAGGCGCTGAGTTGCTCTGCCTGGGCCGGGTTTTGCGGGTTGAGGTACAGCTCGGCGGTGAGGCGTTGCTCCAGCCAGTTATTGAAGGTGTGGCGAAAGCCCGAGGTCATGGAGCCCGCGCCGATATTCGCGGCCAGGGCCAACAGCAGCGCCATCAATGCCAGGCTCAAGGCCGGCAATTGTTGGCGGCAGTCGGCCAGAAACCACTGGCCAAGCACCGAACGGCTGCGCCCCAATACAGCTTTCAACAACCCATTGAGCACGACCGGCAAGCCCAGGGCCGCGCCGAGCAACAACCCCGCCATCAGTACAAAACCGGCAGCCAGGCTGTCGCCCCGCCATAACGCCAACAACGCGATCAACAAGGCCGTAGCCGCGACCCAGCCCTGGCGCCGCAACCAGCGCCCATGGGCCTCGTGCCAGGCCTGGGCGTTGGCCAGCGCCAGCAACGGCAAACGCGCCGCGCGCCACAGGCTGCTGGCGCCGGCAAGCACGGCGCCGAGCAGACTCAAGCCCAACCCCGCCGCCCACCACCAGGGACTCAAGCTCAATTGGCCCGGCACTTCGGCGCCATACAAGCCACGCAGGCTGGCGGCCACATCCGGCAGCAACAGGCTGGCCAGCAGGTAACCGCTGGCGACGCCGAGCACGCCCCCCAGTACCGACAAGGCACCCAGCTCCACCCCCAGGCCGAGGATCAACATCCGTGCACTCACCCCACAGGCGCGCAAGGTGCGCAACAGTCCGCGCCGCTGCTCCAGGGCCAGGCCGATGGCCGCGTGCACGATAAACAGCCCCACCACAAACGACAGGAAGCCCAGTGCATCAAGGTTCAGGTGAAAGCTCTCGGTCAGCCGCGCGAGGTTATTTTCCTCGCCCTGCTTGAGTTGCAGCCCGGCGGGCGCTGTGGGATGGCGAGCGGCGAAAGCCTTGTCCACCAGCAGGCGCGAGAGCTGGCCGGGCATGTCCAGCAGCGGCTGGGCAAACCCGATATCGGTGAGCAACAGGCCGGGCGCCATATCCGGCTGGACCTGCAACGGTGGCAGGCGCTGCCCCTTCAGCGTGAGCGGTTGCTGGCCTGCGCGCAGGCCCAGGGCCTGCAAGGTTTGCGGCGCGATCCAGGTCCGCCCCGGCGGTTCAAAGAAGGCCAGCATCTGCGCCTGGCTCAAGTGCTGCCCCGCCACCGCGCCGCTGCCGGGCAACGACAGCGGTTCAATGCCCATCAATTGCAGGCGCACGTCCTCATGCCCCTTGAGTTGCAGCCGCCCCTGTACCACCGGCGACACCGGCCACCCGGCGCGGCGCAGTTGGGCAAACAGCGTTTGCGGGAAACTGGCCGCGTCCGGCGCACTGAGGCTGGCCTGGGGTTCGCCGCCGATCAATTGGCTGGCGCGTGCGTAACTGTCGCGGGCCTGGCTGTTGAGGGCCTGCACCCCGGTCAGCAGCGCGGTGGCCAGCCACAGGCCGGTGAGCACGCTGAAGAACTGCACCGGATGCCGTCGCCAATGGCTGAGCAAGGCGCGCAAGGTCCAGTAAAACACGCTCACGTCGGCACGACCTTTGCGTGATGCAGCACCACCTGCCGGTCAAGCCGCGCGGCGATGCGTGGGCTGTGGGTGACCATCAACAGGCTGGTGGGGCTGTCGCGCAACAGGTCCAGCAGCAGTTGCAGCACCTCATCGCTGGTGGCTTCGTCGAGGTTGCCGGTGGGCTCGTCGGCCAACAGCAACCCCGGGCGCGACGCCAGGGCACGCCCCACGGCCACCCGTTGCTGCTGGCCGCCCGAGAGTTGTTCCGGGTAACGCTTGAGCAAATCCCCCAGGCCCAGGCGCTCGACCAATTGCGCCTGCCACTGCGGATCAAAACGCCCCGCCAAGCGGGCCTGGAACGCCAGGTTGTCGTCGACGCGCAAGCTGCCGATCAGGTTGAACTGCTGGAACACCAGGCCGATTTCGGTACGCCGCCAGTGGGCCAGTTGCGCCTCGCTCATCTGGTCGAGGCGCTGCTCGCCCACCTGGATACTGCCACCGTCCACCCGATCAAGCCCGGCAACCAAGTGCAACAGGGTGCTCTTGCCGCTGCCTGACTCGCCCATCAACGCCAGGCTGCTGCGCGCGCCCAGGTGCAAGTCGACCCCCGCCAACACCGCCAATCGGCCCAGGGGGGTGCCGTAGCTTTTGAAGACACCTTGCACCTGCAACATGGGAACACTCATTTGATGGCTGGCAATCGAGAATAACGGCTGAGGATCGCGGTCACGCAAATTTTTCACATGGTTTTCACCGCCCGCCCACCCACCCCACTTTAAATTACCGGCCAAGCGTCACTCGTCGGCAACTTTTTAGTTGCCACGCCTGGCAACTTTTAACCGCAGCATGTTCAGCGAAAAGACAGCAGCCCTGTGACAGCCTTTTGCTCCACTGCGGCTATTCGCCAACACGTTGCGCCTAACTAATACAACATTGCCAACAGCGTCCAAGGTGAATGAAGTGGTTGACCTTACCCTGATTAAACCACGCTCGCGCCGGGCCTTTTTCAAGCGCCTCAAACCGCTTTGGCTCGGGCTTGCCGTGGTCACCGTACTGCTTACTTGCGCCCTGTTCTGGCCGACATCGCCACGGGACCTGGGCGTAGGCGAGCGGCTGATGACGTCCCAGGTGCTGCCGCTGTGGCGCGACGGCGACCTGATCGTACTGGTGCGTCATGAAGAGCGCTGCGACCGTTCGGCCAACCCTTGCCTGGGCCCGGTGGAAGGCGTGACGATCAATGGCAGCCAACACGCCGAAAACCTTGGAAAAGCCTTTAAATCACTGGGCATGGACGGCACCGACGTACTCTCCAGCCCCGCCATTCGCACCGCCCAGACCTCGCGTTTCATGTTCGGCAAAACCGACACGACCTCCAGCGAACAAGCCATCTGCGGCAAGGCCATCGGCGAAGAACTGCTCAGCCACAAACAGGCTGGACGCAACCTCGTATTCGTCACCCACAGCGGTTGCATCGCCGACTTCGAAACCGCCCTGGGCTTCCCCCACGCCAAGTTTTCCGAGTACGGCAGCGCGCTGTTCGTGCAGGTGTTGGCCAACGGCAAGTTCAAGGCCCTGGGCATCATGAAAAACCAGGATTGGCCAGCCGCACTCAAACAAATCTAAGTCATTCCCTTCCCGCCACTACGGCATATGTTCAGCAAAAAGACAGCCCTGTTCTGGCATGTTTAGTTGCGCCCTTTAATTAAGGTCGTTATGACTATTTCCTGTTACTTAGTGAACGCTGTGACGACTTTATCCATTACTTCATTAGTTGAAAAAACAACCACCAGACGTCAAGGAGCGACGTTTTCATGACCCGCCTGAAACCCCTGCCGGTACTCTTGCTGGCCTTCGTCGCGTTTTATCTATTGCCACTGGGCCTGCACGGTTTGTGGATACCGGATGAAACGCGCTACGCCCAGATCAGCCAGGAGATGCTCCTGAGCGGCAACTGGGTGGCGCCGCACTTCATGGGCATCCGCTACTTCGAAAAACCTGCCGCCGGTTACTGGCTGATCGCCCTGGGCCAGGCCGTATTTGGCCAAAACCTGTTCGGTGTACGCATCGCCTCGGCCCTGACCAGTGGGTTGAGCGTGCTGCTTGCGTACCTGATCGCCCGCCGCCTGTGGAATGCCCCACGCAAAAGTTTCGCCTGCGCCCTGCTCTACCTGAGCTTTGGCCTGGTGGCCGGGCAAGCGGGGTACTCCAACCTCGATCCGCCATTCACCTGGTGGGTCAACCTCAGCCTGGTGGCGCTGTGGTTTGCCCTCGACAGCAGCACCCTGCGCAGCCGCCTGGTGGCCTGGGGCGTGTTGGGATTTGCCTGTGCCATGGGCTTCATGACCAAGGGTTTCCTGGCGTGGGCACTGCCAGTGCTGATCGCCGTGCCCTATATGCTCTGGCAGCGGCGCCTGGGCGAGTTGCTGCGGTATGGCCCGCTGGCAATCGGCGTGGCCGTGCTGGTGTGCTTGCCCTGGGTGCTGGCGATCCACAACCAGGAACCGGATTTCTGGCGCTTCTTTTTCTGGAATGAACACATCCGCCGTTTCAGCGCCGACAACGCGCAACACGTGCGGCCATGGTGGTTCTTCCTGCCGATCATGGCGGTGGCTTGCCTGCCGTGGGCCGGGCTGCTGCCCAACACCCTGCACCAGGCCTGGACAGAAAAGCGCCAACCGGCGATCGCTTTCCTGGCCCTGTGGTTGCTGCTGCCGCTGGGCTTGTTCAGCCTGAGCAACGGCAAGCTGCCGACCTACATCATGCCGTGCCTGCTGCCCCTGGCGTTGCTGATGGGGCATACCTTGAGCGAGCTGGTCAGCCAAGGCAGAACCCGAACCCTGCGCCTCAATGGCCTGTTCAACTTCGTGATCGGCATGGCCGCCATGATCGGCCTGATCTACCTGCAAATCGCGAGGCCGCTCTACGGCAACAGCCATGCCGAGATGTTCAGCCTGTCGCTGGCCTTTATCGTGCTGCTGGGCTGGATCCTCACCAACCTGCTGCAAAGCTTTCGGCCGCTGACGTTGTGGGCAATGCCAGCCCTGGGCATCGGCCTGCTGGTGGTGCTGCTGCCGTCGAGCATGCCGGCCTACATCGCCGATAACGAAATGCCCGACCAATTTGTGCTGGAGCATGTGGATGAGTTGCAGCACACCCACGCGCTGCTGAGCAATGAACTGGAGAGCGCCAGCGCCTTGGCCTGGCGCCTGCAACGACCCGACGTGACGCTGTATGACACCGAAGGCGAGCTGCGCTACGGCTTGCAATATGCCGATTCGGCTCCGCGCAAAGTCGATCTGGAGCAGGTGCAAGCCTGGCTCAAGGACGCCCGCCAACACGGCTCGGTCGGCGTGCTGCTGCGGGTCAACAGCACCAGTGAAATGCGCGAGGCCGGGCAATTGCCGCCCGGAGGCAAACGCTATTACAAGGGCTACCTGGAACTTATCCTCTACCCGCAGGCGCCATGATGCCGGGTTATCTCAAGACCGAACGCGGCGCCCTGCTGCTGTTGCTGGCCGTCTCGGCCCTGCTGCTGCTCACCGGCCTGGGTGCGCGTGACCTGTGGGGCCCGGAAACCCGCTGGGCGAATATCGCCTTGCAGATGCTGCAGAGCGGTGACTATTTCGACCCATACCTCAAGGGCGGGCCGTATTACGACAAACCCCTGCCCTCCTACTGGCTGATCACCGGCGCGGCGCACCTGATGGGAGGCCTCGGGCCCTGGTCATTGCGCCTGCCGTCGGTGATCGGCGCGTGGCTGAGTGTGTGGCTGGTGTACCTGATCGGCGAACGCCTGTTCCGCAAGGGCACAGGGCTGATCGCCGGCTGGATGCTCGCCACCACCTTCTACTTCCTGTTCTGGGCCCGCGTGGCCACGGCGGATGTGCTCACCGTGTGCGGCGTGCTGGCGGCAGTCGCGTGGTATTGGCGCGGCCCCGACGACACGCGGCTGTGGCGCTATACGGTGTTTTTCCTGTTGCTGGCCCTGACGTCGTTGTTCAAGGGCCTGATCGGCTTTGTGCTGCCCGGCCTGGTGCTGCTGCCGCACCTGCTCAGCGAACAGCGCTACAAGCGCCACCTCAATCTGCGCCTGCTGCTGGCCGTGCTGATCGCGGCCGCCGTGTATGCCGTGCCGTTCGTGCTGTCGCACTTGTACGGCGCACCGACCTATGGCGAGAGCGGCCTGGCGTTGGTGTTCCGGGAAAACGTGGTGCGCTTCTTCGACCCGTTCGACCATATGGGACCGATCTACACCTACCTGATCTACCTGCCCGCCTACACGTTGCCCTGGACCCCGTGCTGGCTGCTGGGCCTGTGGCTGGCCGTGCGGCACTGGCGCCACACCCCGCCCAACGTGCGCTGGCTGGTGTGGGGCCTGGGCCTGCTGTTTGTGTTCTTTACCGCCAGCGGCAGCCGGCGCAGCTACTACGTGCTGCCGCTGGTGCCGTTTGCCCAGTTGCTGGCGGCGTGGTGGGTGAGTGAGCGCGTGTTGAAAAAGCCCGCCAGTTGGCCGCGCTGGCAGAAGGGCTTTGGGGTCGCTGCCGCACTCATGCTGTTGATACTTGGCGTGGCCTATCCCTGGTCCAACGGCAACGGCGGCGTGACCCGCTTCGCCGAGGATGTGCAAGCCGAGGCCGTGAAAAGCGCGCCCTGGAACCAATGGCAGATGGTGCTGGTGGAAGTCGACAACAAGGTACCGATGTACCTGCAAAATGGCGGCAAGCCTTTCTACTACGTCGCCGAAACCCAGGACTTCCCCCGCCAGGGCGACAGCGCCGCGTTCATGGCCTGGCTGGAAAAAACCAGCAGCCGGGCTTTCGACCCGCAGCGCACGATCATCGTCGCGCAGTTTTCCAAGGAGGATCCGACGCCGTTGGCATTCCTGGGGGCGGATCATCAGGTGATCACGACCCAGCCGGACAATGGCGAGCGGCTGTTTCACAAGCGTGAGGATGGGAGTGTGGCGTTTGTTCCCACAAGAAAGGTAGCGCCGTCACGGCTTGATCGGAGTAATGATGCGGGTCAGCAGCGCCAGTGAGATGCAAGAGGCCTGGAGGCAAACGCCATCACAAGAGTTATTCTGATACTGATCCCGAATCCGCAGTTGCCCATTACGGCGGCAGACCCGCCGCATGAATAAAGGCCTCGTCCAAGCTCTTAGCACCGTATGCCTGCAAAAAGCCTTTCCCGTCAGTAAAGTGATTGAAACGCTGCTGACTTAGCATATAAAAGTTATCACAATGAGTAACAATTTCGTCGACATTGTGCGACGAAACCAGCACCGCGACTCCTTCTGCCGCTGCGCCCTCCAGGCATTTCCAGATGTAATTTCGAAACTCCGGATCTACACCTGCAGTAGGCTCGTCCAATATCACGAAGTCCGCATTGGCGGAAAGCAAAGACAACGTGAAAAACCAACGTTTTTCACCGTAGCTACAAAGGGAGGACTTTTTCTTCCATATTGCACAATATCGCTCTGCTATCCCCGGGGCCCATCTTTCGATTTTTTCTAGTGCGTGCCTTTGAGTGACGGTGTTCTCCGAACAAAAGAGCATCATCATCCTAAAGACATCAAACATACGGAATACGGTTGGTGTAGTAATGGTTTGCGACAGGTAAAGAAGCTTTGAAAAAGAGCTGCAAACTTCACCACCATCGGCATTTTTCAAACCACAAACCACATCAAAGAAGGTTGTTTTTCCAGAACCGTTAGGCCCCAACAAACCTGAGATCGAGCCCGCTTCCACTCTCAATGAGGCCTTATTAAATAGAACGTGTTGCGCAAACCTAACATCAAGTGAATTTACGATAAGCCGCTTCATCAATAACGACTCCAAACTGGATTAACAAGCAAAAAGCGAAATATCAACCATAATGACCACCCAAATAAGAAAACGATAGTCATAACGACATATTTCAGTTCAGACACGCCGCTCAACATAATGTGATTCGCCCACCACATCGGATTGAAAACACTAAGCGTCTCAAGTAGGGCATGAGAAGAACGTAGATTGGCAATTCCGAGCGCCAGCATCGCAAAGGATAATATTGAAAAAGCGGTATGAGCATTTTGAAACCCCAAGGGAATCAGCGTCAATAAAAGTGACATTATTGAAAACATCAGAAAACAGACATAAAACCTCCCAACGATAACAAAGAACTCCGCCACACCCATAACGCCATAGTAATTTCGAGTAGAAACATAAAAAGCCGTGCAATAGACTAGCGACATGAAGGAATAGGCCAAGACCTGCCCAACGAGAAAGATAATTTTTGTGTGTGATGTGTACACAAAAGATCGCAAAAAACCACTTTCCCTCCGTCCAACTATATAAAATGCCAAGCCAAAAAACGCCACACTAGACGATACAAACGCATAAAACCACGAAGTATTCGAAAGATAACTACCTGGCGTATCGCTTGCGGGCAACCTAGCGTAGCTAACAAGATAAAATGTAACCACCGGCGATAGCACAATCCAAAATAATGCAACAGGCTCTTTCAATTGCTCTTTGATAAAAAGCTGCGCCAGCAAAAGAGGTTTAACTAGAAAACAATAACTCATCACTCACCTCACGGAAACGGTACCATTTTTTTTGAGCGGGATGACAGCACCTGACTCTCAAATCCTTTAGAGTACTTATTTACTAAGTTAATATTTTTTGCATTATTCATATGCAGGAATAGATCAGGCGACACGTACTTACTGAAAACACAGTCAAACCCATTAATTTTAGAAATTCTCGAATAAAAATACCCTGAACTATTTTCGCCTTTCAATACCGACAAAATTCCATCCAATGTAAAGCCAGCATTGGAATTTTTTTCCTGCCCCTTGGTATCAATCTGTACATCGGTGACCTCCTCGTAAGTTTCATATGAATTACAGCTTAAGAAATATCGTAAATAGTAGTCCTCTACTCTGTCTTCATCAGAATCTAAAGCCTTGAACAAATCCATAAACCGATATGTTTGCCACAATTCTAGAATTGACTTCTCTACTGCACTAGCGACATCCGAAGCATAAGACATTCCCGCGCAATACTTAACATTGTGATTCGCCCTGCGCTGACCATATACAACCAATACACACACACCCGGAAATTTAGAGTCTGAAATATCAAAAACCGAGACATCACCTGAAGCGAATAAAGCACTATAAAGATGCCTAACATTTCTTCGCACTAATAGCTCTAGCACTTGTGCGTTCGACATCCTCGATCGACACACGTTTGTCAACCAAAACCTCAAAAGAAATTGTCGTTCAAGGTATTCCTTTAATGCCCCTAAAAAAGAGACATCAGTACGCCAGTGAAAACTGCAGCCACATGTATCTCTTAAAGGATATAAAAAATTGTCGTTTTCAAGACCAACAGAGGAAAGAGAAATACAAACAGTAGGAATAAAACAGGTGGAAAAATCCAAAGATCTAACCACTTTACTTAAGTAAAACTCATGTTCCTCAATTGCTCTAGCTAAGATTTTCTTCGAACATGTCTGAACGAACGCACCTGTAAAGCTATCTATTTCCCCCTGTGTCAATGACTCGCTGAGAAACCCGCACCTTCTAGAAAGAACCTCTCTGTAAAAATGACGACGTTCGAAATATTCGCCCAAGCCAATCTTGATTGAATTTGCCCCCCCTCCCACGCCAGAACCATTAACCGAAAATGCATCTGATACTTCCACAGAACTCGGCAAAGCAACTAAACCCGCAGGCTGAAGCAATAGCATTCCAGGAAGATCTGGCTTCTGCATCGCATTAATAAATTTCATGCCGCTTACCTATAAAATGAACACACATAGGAAAGAACAACGCTGGATTGACCCCCAGCGCCTTACAGAGCATTGAGTCCGTATAAGCAGACCAGAGACGACATGCGAGGCCTAAAGATTTAGCTTGGAGTTCCACAAGCATATAGATAGAACCAATCTCCATAAGCGACATTCGGTACCCACGATAACGATACTTGAACAAACTCTTGGGTATGTAGGCAACATAAATGATCGCCATGCTGGGGCTACCAATATCATCGGCGGACGCCATTATGGCGGACTTGAGCAATTCAATATCGACCTCGCCCTGCATCACCTCGAATTTTCTAGACCGTGGGAGCAAATGCAAAATTTTCCCGGCATCCGGCCATGAGGTGTTCTGATTTGAAAGCGAACAAACAAAAATCTCCGCCGGATACAGTGCTCCACCACTTGGATACCCTCTCTTGTAGGAGCCTCCCCCCCTTGAAAGCAACGGACAAATTAGCTTTTCAACATCTGAAAAATCTAAAAATTCGGATAAAAACCGTTCGCATGATTCATTTCGAAACTGGTGTTTTTCAATCTCCTCTTTGGGCAGAGTGAGCTCAATAGTCAAGTCCATATCAGGGTAAAGAACCAGCTCATTACCGGTTAGTTGAGCAAGCCGCTTGTTATCCAAAAAATGAAGACCGACACGGTCTTTAAATGCCCTATGAAAGGTAAAGCTCCCTTTACTGTGAAAATCAAGAACTTCTTCATAAACCCAAGCATCAATAAATCTTAGGTAATAGTCATGAGGAATACTTTTCATTCACTCACCCCCAAGCAATCACACATACACCAATGTGAATTGGGCTCTTCAAAAATTTTACCATCGCTTAATTGAAGGTATGAGACATACAAAATATCATCTTGATATTTGCGCGCCACTACTGGATCAGTAAAAAATTTAATCTTTTTTATTATCGATCCAACAACAATCATTTCCTCATAGAGACTTAGCGTCTTAGAGGGAACATTTACATGTTTATTCCTACAAAATCCTAGAATGCTCGCCCAATTATTTCTCGTCCGCTTGGCGGATTCATTATTAACGAGTCTGTCGACGGTGCAGAAATGGCAAGGATTTCCAATTTCGGCTATATAGGGTTGACCTATACAAAAAAAACCACCCATTGGCCAACAAACGCTAATAGCGCTTTGCGGTGATGCTTTAGCCAAATCAAAATGAATTTTCTTAACTTGATCGTAATCATAGGAATGGCACAGCAACACAACAAAACACCTGAGTCCGTGAATCGACGCCACTACATCACTAGAGAACTCCACAAACTCCAGCGCCCCGGATAACTCCTGTGCAAACAGCTCCTCAAGATCAGTCCTACCTTTCCATGTATGTACAATCACTGTCTTTTCAAAATACACGTCTTCAACAGTCTTTAATGGAATAATGCTCTCCAAAAAACCGAACGCACTCTTCGGGTTTAAACCATTTCCAGACAGGAGCGCATCAAACTCTTCGCGTGTAGTCACATCTGAGGCTTTCAACTGACTAAGAGCCGCTAGCAGTGGCTGAGAGTGAATTTTTGAAATCCCCATATCGGACACCACTAGACTTTCCGATTCAAAATTCAAAATCTCATAATTAGGTACGATTATGTTCATCACACTTTCCCCTCTAGAGGCTTTCTAACGGACATTCAGAAAGCCTCATTAAGTGGGTGGCTGTTGAGCTTCAGTCATTCAGCGACTCTTGCTCCGTTACTGAATGGCACCCACCACTTCCTCCATTACATCCTCCTCCGCCACCACATCCCCCGCTGCCACCACAACCACCTTGGCTTCCTGACGCACCACCGTTACCGGCGTAAAGATTGAACTCATAGTCATCATAAAAATTAAAAACAAACGCTCCGAACTCTTCATTCTTCATTTTCATATCTCCAGGCTTAAGATTTTTTCCTTCGATCACTTTCGACAAGTGACAAACTCAATCTAGCCTCCAGGAAAATATTTGCAATTTCTTAAATTTCTTAGTGTAGGAAAATTTACCAATCAAATTAGGAAATTTCACTCATCAAAATCAGAACTTTTGATAGCTGCGCATTAACTACGTATTGCAAACCGCCACATCCCCCAACTAAACATCCATAAAAATTATGAATTTACGAACTACCACCGACTATTTACGTACGGCCTTCAATTCTGAGAGGCGGTTATAAGACCAGAGTATTTTCTAAGGCGTCCTGAGAATTAATTCGACGAGCGGTATCACTTTTTAGCTAAACACTTCAACTTTAAAGCTCCGACTTTCTTTCAATGTGCCGCTGCAATGCTAAATGGATCTACTCATCTAGCCCCGCCACATGCGCCTGCACCGCCCTTCCCACAATCCGATTGCAGATACACCCGGCGCGGGTAAACCGCTTCAGGTGGCGAAGGTGAATCTGTATACCGCATAGGATGGGGCGTGGGCGGACGGGACGGTGCTGACTACGCAGCGCTGAAGCACTTGGGGGCAGTGAGCTGATGGGTCATGGCAAACAGGTTTTATGGCGTGAGCATGCTTTTTGTGGCGAGCAGGCTTGCCCTGCGCAACCCAACGCGGGGCAAGCCCACTCGCCACACGCCAATGCCGTGCGGCCTTATCTCAGCGCAATCCGGGTTTTCATCGGACCGCTCTTACACGACTTTCGGGTTGCGTCTGATGAACCTCGCCGCTAACCTTCGCGGGTCGCTGCAAATTCAGCGAATGGGTGTGGTAGCCCAGTTCTTTCATAGACCCCAAAACGCTCAAGGGCGTTTTTTTGTGCGGGCTGCTTTGTGGCGGCTGTGCATGGGAGGCTTCGACCTGCCGGGTTTCTATGACCGGTCTACCACCCCGTGTACAGTCGCCTCCTGACTTCGTGTGGTAGCGAAATGGAGGTGCTCATTCATAGGAGCTTCGCCATGAAGAAAGTCACACCCAATCCCCCGCTACCCACCTCGGATGACAATCCGCAAATCCCCCCCGATGTCATCTTCACCGTGCGTCCCGGCCTGAGTACGGAAGCGACGTTGAGCAACGCCAGCGAGATGCTTGAATCGGCCACGGTCTGCGCATACGGCTGCGCCGAACGTCTTGACGGTCACAACCGCCGGCATGTGCTGGCAATGGTGCAGATGATCGAGATTGCGCAGTTACTGGTGGATGAGGCGCTTAATCGGGAATACCCGGCGGCCTGATCACACAGCGCAAATCCAATCAGCACAGCAAAGCCCCCTGTGGGAGTTGTCGAGCTTCAGCGAGGCTGCGATGGGGCCGGGGCGGGCGGTCAATTCGTCGACTGACCGGCCGCTATCGAAGCCTCGCTGAAGCTCGACAACGCCCGCACTGGATCTTCATCAGGCAGGATAAATGCAGTGAAGTTACCAACTGCCCATCGCCAGACTGAACGCTGACACTTGCGCAAACTAACGAGACGGCCGGGCCCACGGTGACCTGCCATTAACGCTGAGCCTCTGCGATCCTGGAAGGGTTAAAAGTCTGTGATGTCGAAGTTCAGATTGACCTCGTAATTATTAAGCACAATTGATTTGGTTTTGAACCACAGCGTTCCGCTAATCGGTTTGTCAGGGTAGCTGTTTTTCAACTCAACCCAACCTTCAATCCCTTTGTACTCTCTGGTTACACCGGTCTCTCGGATAAAAGTCTTGTAATTCAGCGTCAGTTTCACCTGCGCGTCGCCAATCCTATAGGTGCCGCTGGAAACGTCCTCGCGATCAAGATGAAGACCAATGAGCGCTGTCTCACCAGGTTTTTCCAGATCATCCACGGTGCCATGGAAACGCAACGTCCCCTCCTGGTTGTCACGCCAGATCCATTCAGCGTCAAAGAACGACTCTACATTGGTGTACAGGTTCTTGACCGTCCCGGTCATAGTACCGGTGGCTGTCCCTCTACCAGGCTTCTGAAGTTCGATACCTTCAAACATGTTCATCTCCTCTCCAGTATCAGTGTGTAGTTGCCGCGCCAACCTGTATTGGATAGAAAAAAATGAGCTCCGTAACCTGTGATTTATGACAGGTTTAAGCACGTACTTTTTATTACTTGTTGTCATTAGCACACGGTTCACTTTAACCAGGACGGCACCCACGCTACCAACTCCCCATCCCCAAACTGAACGGCGAAAACTCCGCGAACTGCCAGCGCAGCGCCAACGCCGCCGGGCGGCGGACCAGGTGTTCCACGGTCACTGTCCATAACCGCTGCGCGCCCTCGAAGCGGGCGACCTCAGGCCCGTCGAGAATCAACGAGGTAC
Organism: Pseudomonas sp. SB113; assembly: GCF_040754745.1. Taxonomy (NCBI): domain Bacteria; kingdom Pseudomonadati; phylum Pseudomonadota; class Gammaproteobacteria; order Pseudomonadales; family Pseudomonadaceae; genus Pseudomonas; species Pseudomonas sp. SB113. The sequence continues at coordinate 8,286 of NZ_JBFMHW010000028.1, read as the reverse complement.
GCCCGGCGACCTGCAACAGGTCCCCCGATTCAAAGTCGATAAACAACAACCCCGCCACCGGATTGGCCGCCAGGTTGCCCAGGGTGTTGAAGAACAGGTTGCCGGCAAAATCCGGGATGGTCAGCACGTCGCCCTCCACGCGCACGAAGCCGGTGTGGCCGCCGCGATGGGAAACGTCCACCGAGCGTTCACCGTCGACATCCACGTAGCTGGCGACGAAGAATGTGTCGGCGTTGCGGATCATGGTTTCGGCTGCAGCGTCCAGGCCGCCCATACGCTCAACTTGCGTGCCGGGTTTACGCGCAACCCCATCGACCGGCCGCAGTTGGATGTATTTGGGGCAGTTCCCGAAGGTCTGCACGACGTCGATTGACAAGCCGTACTGATCAAGTCCGCCGACACGGCCGTTCATGCGGTTGCGGCGCCGGGTGTTCAGGTCGATGCCGAGCAGGCCCACTGCGGCACCCTCGTGCAAAGCGGCCCGAGCCGGGTCGCTGGCAGACGGCAGGCTGTCAATCTGCAAAGTATAAGGATCGGGAGAATGGGCAAACCCCGGCGCGCCTTCGACCATCGTCGCCCAGGGAATCCCCTGCTCATCCACCACGCCGAGCATCAGGTACGGCAACAAGGGATAGAAGTCCCGATGCTGCTCCGGCAGGTGATCGCGTATCACCTTGGGCCCGACCACCGCCATGCGCTCGGCCACGCCGACTGCTGCTTGTAACTGCCGTTCGCCGGCATGCCAGGGGGACTGTTCGATAGGGTTCATGGCGATCACCTCAAGTTGGTTGCCCCCATGCTGCGCCCTGCCAGCCAAATGCAGAATGCCCACCCCAGGCAATCCACTATTACGCCAACTGAAATGCCGGGTGCTCACGCAGCGCCGCCACGCAGTGGTCGACGAAGCTACGCACGCGCATCGGCGCATGCCGGCCCTCGCGGTACACCACGTGCACCGGCAAGGGCGCTGGCTCGTAGCTCGGCAGGAGGCGGCATAACTGGCCGCCGAGCAGATGCTCGTGCACCGGGTAGCTCAAGCAACGAACCAGCCCCGCGCCCTGCAGCGCCGCATTGATCGCGCCTTGCACCGTGGCGCAACTCAGCCGCGCGCGGGCCTTGAGCTGGCAACCCAGGAACTCCCAATGCACCGGGTTGGCATTCGCGATCAGGCGATGCTGCTTGAGGTCGTCCGGGTGTCGGGGTTCGCCGTGCGCCGCCAGGTAATCGGGACTGGCGCAGAGGATCTGCCGCACGTGCCCGACCGGGCGCGCGATCAGCGATGAGCTGGGCAACTCGCCGACCAGGATCGCCACGTCCAGCCCTTCTTCGTGCAGGTTGGGATAATAGTCGTGGTAATGGGCGGCAAGCTGCACCGCGGGGTACCGATCCATATAGCTGGCCAACAGCGGTGCCATCACATAGCGGCTGAACAGCAACGGCATGAACACGCGCAGATTGCCCTGGGCCTGCACATGCAAGCCCTTGGCCGAGGCTTCGGCGGCGTCCACGGCGGCCAGCAGGTGCACGCAGTCGGCCAGGTACGCGTGCCCGGCGTCGGTCAGGTTGACGCCGCGCGTACTGCGCGCCAGCAATGCCACGCGCAGGCGCGCTTCCAGGCGGGCCACGGCGCGCACCAAGGTCGGGCCGGACACCTGGGCACTGCGCGCCGCCGACGCCAGGCTCGGTTGCCCGGCCAGCGCGGCGAACAGTTGCATGTCGCGATAACGTTCCATCAGCCGCGCCGCTGCATCGCCGGGTTCAAAGCTGCGTCCTGGCCGAGGCGATGGCTGAGGAAATCGACAAAGGTGAGGATCTTGGCCGGCACCCGTGGGCTTTTCTGGAACACCACCTGGATCGGCAGCGCTGCCGGTTCAAAGTCCTCCAGGACAATCTCCAGCTCACCGGCCGCCACCGCCGCCACGACCTGATAGGACAGCACCCGCGTGATGCCCCAACCCACTCTCGCCAGATTGATCGCCGCGTTGTTCGCCGTGACCACCAGGCGCGGCTCCACCGGCACCGCCAATGGCTGGCCGCCCTCGACAAATGTCCACTCGCTCAGCAATTGGCTGGAAGACGAGGCAGCAAGCTTCGCCTCGCGTAACTGCGACGGGTGCCGAGGCCGGCCATGCTGCGCCAGGTAAGCCGGCGCCGCACACACCACCCGACGCACCTCACCGACCTTGATCGCCTGCTGCCCCGGCTCATGCAGATGACCGATACGCACCGCCACATCCACCCCTTCGTCGACCATGTTGACCACACGATCCACCAGCAAGGCATTGATATTCACCAGCGGAAAACGGTCGAGGTACTCGCCCAGCACCGGCGCCACATACAGCTCGCCAAACAGTACCGGTGCGGTCACCGTGAGGTGGCCGCAGGGGATCGAATAACTGCCCGCCGCCGCTTCTTCGGCTTCGTCCAGCTCGGCGAGGATGCGCCGGCAATCTTCGAGGTAACGCTGGCCGGCTTCGGTCAGGTGCAGGCTGCGGGTGGTGCGCGCCAGCAGTTGGGTGCCAATGCGCGCCTCCATGGCGGCGATGGCACGGGTCACGCTGGGCGGCGAGGTTTTCAGGCGGCGCGCGGCGGCGGCAAATCCCTCCTCCTCGGCCACCGCCAGGAACACCTGCATTTCATGGAAGCGGTCCATCCGCGCACCTCTTGAAGATTACTGGGATTGCAAGCCCACTGCCGTACGCGGCATGCCCACGAAACCCGGCAAGGCCTCAATGCTGGCAAGCCAGGCGCGCACCTTAGGGTAGTCGGCCAGCGACACATTGCCTTCCGGCGCATGAGCCACGTAGGTGTAAAACGCAATATCGGCGATGCTCGGTTGCTCGCCCGCCAGGAAGCGGGTTTCGCTCAGTTGCTGTTCCATCAGTGCCAACAAGGCATGGGCGCGACTGATCGCCGCCGCTGCATCCACGTCGGCACCGAACACCACGGCCAGCCGTGCGGTGGCGGGCCCGGCGTGCAGTTGGCCGGCGGCCGCCGACAGCCAGCGCTGTACGCGCGCCTGCCCGACCGGGTCGCTTGGCAGCCATTGGCCTTTGCCGTATTTCGTGGCGAGGTAGACCAGGATCGCGTTGGAGTCCGCCAGCACGGTGCCGTCGTCGTCAATCGCCGGGACCTGGCCGAAACGGTTGATGGTCGCAGTGAAACCTGCGGTTTTATGCGCGCCTTGCTTGAGGTCTACCAGGATGAATTCGCTGGGCAGCCCCAGCAGGGACAGCATCAGCTCGGCCCGATGGGAATGGCCGGACAGTGGGAAACCATAGAGTTTGATCGCAGGCTGGGACATGTAACGCTCCAAAGGGTTGGGTTTTGACACCCGGCATGTTCCACCGCTGCGCCGACCACTGGAATCACCAGGTTTTACAATCCAGCATTTCACTGGGCGAAACAATCACTCGCCAAACAATTCGACGATCAGCGTGAACAGCGTGGTCTTCACCGCGCTGTCCAACTCGGTCCAGGCCAACCCCGTGCTGGCCTGGAACGCCCCCAACGCCAGCGGTCGCGACACGCAATTGGCCGGCAACGCCCGCGCGGCCTGCTGCGGCAAGACGCCGACGCCCAACCCGGCGCAGACCAGCGCGAGCATGGTGGTGAACTCGCCCAGTTCGGATGCGATCTGCAAGGGGGTACCCACGGCCTGGATAAATTCGTCGTAGAACCCCGGCGCATACCGCCGCGCGAGGATGTATATCGGCACGTCGAGCAGGTCGCCGGGCTGGATCGAATCCTGCGTGGCCAACGGATGATCCATCGGCAAGGCCACGCAGAATGGCTCGCGCAACACCACGCGGGTCTGCACCCCAGGGTAGGCGGCGGGCAGGCGCATCAAGCCGAAATCCAGGCGGCCACTCTTCAACGCGGCGGCTTGATCGGGGCCGGGCATGTCCTTGAGTTCCAGCTCGATCCGCGGGTAGCGCTGATGCACCGTGCGGATCAACTCGGGCAACAGTTGGGGCAATACCGATGACACAAAGCCCAGGCGCACCCGGCCGATTTCCCCCCGGTTGGAGGCCCGCGCCGCATCCGCCGCCCGCGCGGCCTGGTGCAGGGTCGCCTGGGCTTCGGGCAGGAACACCCGACCGGCATCGGTCAAGGTCACCGAGTGGCGATTGCGGTCCAGCAGGCGTACGCCCAGGCCACTTTCGAGCAGCTTGATCTGCATGCTCAGCGCCGGTTGCACAATCGACAACTGCGCCGCCGCCCGGCCGAAATGCAGCTCCTGGGCCAGTACCACAAAGGCGCGCAAGTGCTTGAGTTCCATCCAGCCTCCACGGTTATCACGGATATTGATCAGCCGATCATAAATGAACATTGGACCTGCGCCCTACACAGGAGTGAAGTTAAGCTCATCAACCCGCGTTTTTACTATCACAAGCGCGCCTGGAGAAATAGGCCCATGCAAAGTGTTCTAGACACCTTTCGCCTCGACGGCCGGCTGGCGCTGGTCACCGGTTCCAGTGCCGGTATCGGCTTGGCTATCGCCCGAGGCCTGGCCCAGGCCGGTGCACGGGTGGTGCTCAACGGGCGTAATCGCAGCACCTTGCGCGACGCCGCCGCGCTGCTGACCCTTGAAGGCCTGGAGGTGCACACCCAGGCGTTCGACGTCACCGACAGCGCGGCGATCCAGGCCGGCGTGGCGACTATCGAGGAACGCCTCGGGCCCTTGGACATCCTGGTCAACAACGCCGGCATGCAACGCCGTGGGCCGTTGGAAGACTACAGCGAGCAACACTGGCGCGAACTGATCAGTACCAACCTCGACAGCGCCTTTCTGGTGGGCCAGGCCGTGGCGCGGGCGATGATCCCGCGCAAGCGTGGGCGCATCATCAATATCTGTTCAGTGCAAAGTGAATTGGGCCGCCCGGGCATCGCGCCGTATGCGGCAAGCAAAGGCGCGCTGAAGATGCTCACCAAGGGCATGGCCATCGACTGGGGCCCGCACGGGCTGACCGTCAACGGGATCGGCCCCGGCTACTTCAAGACCGAGTTGAACGCCAACCTGGTGGCCAACCCTGAATTCAGCGACTGGCTGGTGCAACGCACGCCGAGCCGCCGCTGGGGCGACGTCGCCGAACTGGCCGGTGCGGCGGTGTTCCTGGCCAGCGATGCCGCGAGTTTCGTCAACGGTCATATCCTGTATGTCGACGGTGGCATCACCGCGTCGCTGTAACCCTGGAGAACCTTATGCACGCCATTGTCTGCCACGCCTCAAAAGACCTGCGGGTCAGCCCCCAGGACGAGCCCCCTACCCTGGGGGCCGAGCAACTGCGCGTGCGCATCGCCCGCGGCGGTATCTGCGGCTCGGACTTGCACTACTACCAACACGGCGGCTTCGGCACCGTGCGCCTGCGCGAGCCGATGGTGCTCGGCCATGAAGTGTCAGCAGTGATCGATGCCGTGGGCGCGGACGCCGGCCTGTTCAAGGTCGGCCAGCGCATTGCCGTATCGCCATCGCGCCCGTGCGGCGCTTGCCGTTATTGCCATCAAGGCCTGCCCAACCATTGCCTGAACATGCGCTTCTACGGCAGCGCGATGCCCTTCCCGCATATCCAGGGCGCGTTTCGCCAGAGCCTGGTGATCGAGACGCATCAGGCCCATGTGCTGGCCGATCACGTCAGGCTCGCCGAAGGTGCCTTGGCCGAACCATTGTCGGTGGGGTTGCATGCGATCCAACGGGCCGGCGCGGTGTTCGGCAAGCGCGTGCTGGTGACCGGTTGCGGCCCCATCGGCAACCTGCTGATCGGCAGCCTGCGCGCCGCCGGTGCGGCTGAAATCGTCGCGGTGGACCTGTCCGCCAGTGCCTTGGCCTGCGCGAAAAAAATGGGCGCCACGCGCACCCACAACATCGCCGACGGCATCGATGCGCTCAAACGCTACACCGCCGAGAAGGGTTATTTCGAGGTGATGTTCGAAGTCTCCGGCAACGCCCAGGCCCTGCGTAACGGCCTGGACTGCATCGCCCCGCGCGGCGTGCTGGTCACGGTCGGCTTGGGCGGCGAGGTGTCGCTGCCGCTGAACCTGCTGGTCAGCCGCGAGATCGACCTGCGCGGCACCTTCCGCTTCCACAGCGAGTTTGCCCAGGCGGTGGACTTGCTCAATCGCCAGGTCGTCGACGTGCGCCCGGTGATCTCCCACACGGTGCCGTTCGAGCAGGCCGTGCAGGCGTTTGAACTGGCGGCGGACAAGACCCAGGCGATGAAAGTGGTGCTGGATTTTGGCGTGGCGGATCATCCTTGAACCTGTGACGAGCCCTTCCGATCAGCAAGATTCTTATGGCGAGTGAGCAAGCTCCCTCGCCACAGAAAACCCCTTCGCCAAATGAACGCTTAGCGCTCTTGCAAGCGCTCACGCAAAAACCGGTGGCTCCTGGAAAACAACCGCCGATAGGTCAGCAACACCGCCCCCACCGTACCCAACGCCGACGACGCGGCAATCAGGAACATGATCACGATCTGATAGCGCACCGCGTCCACCGGGCTCTCCCCCGCCAGCACCTGGCCGGTCATCATGCCGGGCAGGCTGACAATGCCGACCACGGTCATCTGGTTCAGCGTCGGGATCATCCCCGCGCGCACCGCCTGGCGGATCGCTTCCTGGGCGGCTTCCCAGCGTGAACCGCCGAGGGCCAGGATCATCTCGATGGTGTTGCGCCCCGAGGTCAGCTCCTGGGTCATGCGCTCAATCCCCAAGGACACACCAGTGAGGGTGTTGCCGAGAATCATGCCGAGGATCGGGATCGCGTACTGCGGCTCGTACCACGGGTGGATGCGGATCACCGCAAACAAACCCACTGCCGTCACCAGCCACGAACTGCCCCACACCGACAGGATGCTGTCGACCCTTTGCCCACGGTACGTGCGGCGCCCACGCCCCGCCGCCGACAGCCCGGCGATCAGGGTCATTGCACACATCAACGGCAGCACCACATACCAGTAGGCGAACTCGAACACCCAGCCCAGCAGGTAACCGATGGCCAACAGTTGCACCACGGTGCGCACCGCCGCCCACAGCAACTGGCGGCCCAGGCCCAGGCGCAGCAGCAGGGAGAGCGCACCGTTGACCAGGATCAGCGCAGCGGCGATGCCCATGTCCAGGGCGGTGAGGTTTTGATAGTTCATGGCTGGGCCGCCTTGCTCAACACGCCGGCACTCATCTGCCAGTGGATGTCGCTCATGCGCCGCGCCTGGTCGAGGTCGTGGGAAACCCAGAGATAGGCGCGAGCGTTATCACCGGCAAACCAGGCGCTGATCAACGCTTCCACGTCACGGGATGAGGTGGGGTCGAGGGCCGCGGTGGGCTCGTCCAGCAGCAGCACCTCGGGGTTGAGTTGCAGGGTGCGGATCAGCGAGACCACCTGGGATTCGCCACCCGACAGGTCCAGCGCGTTCTTCGTCAAAAAATCGACCGCCTTGCCGGCATGCCCCAGCAAAATGGTCACCGCGTCCCGGTCGAAGCGGCGCTGACGCAGGGTCTTGAGGCTGAAGGGAAAGCGCAGGTTGTCCTCCACCGTGCCTTCAAGCAGCGCCGGCCGCTGGGACAGGTAGCTGATATGGCTGCGGTAATGGGGAATCTCGGCATTGGCAATCGGCTGGCCGTTCCACAGGACCTGCCCGCTGGTAGGCGCATCCAGCAACGCCAATGCGCGCAGCAACACACTTTTGCCAGAGCCGGAAGCGCCGGTGATCGACACGCGGTCGGCGCGGTTCAAGGTGAAATCCGTGGGCTGCAGCAAGGGCACTTGGCGGCGCTCGTCCATGCGCGTGAGGGCGCGGGTTTCTATCAGTGCGCTCATGGACGCGGTGTTCCTCTTAAAACCTGTTGGGCGCAATGGTGCGGCAGACGCGGGAAGTTTTCATGAGAAATTTCAAACTATCGCCACCGCTGTCGGGCTTGATCGCCGCGCACCAGAAAATCCTGGATACCCGCAAGGACAAATACCCGCTGAACACCGTAATTCAAAATGTGGGGGTGTGCCCTCACTCCGGCCAGCGTGTTTAACGGGGCGCCTAAGATCCAAATCAAAAACAGAGCAACAGCTCAGCTCGCGATACGACTGGGGTTGTCTGCGCCACCTACAATGCTGTGTAGCAGCCAACGCTAACCACGATGCGAAGCGAGCCGCTCTTGATCTTGCTTTAGATCTTGATCTTGATCTCAGGCGCCCCGTTAAACCACGCTGGCCGGAATTCGACAGTGATTTGGGGGGTAAACCGGCAGGGATGCCGGTTTAGCCGCCCCGCGCCATGGATGGCGCGTGGCGGCGGC
>NZ_JBFMHW010000027.1:0-81660 GCF_040754745.1 Pseudomonas sp. SB113 | reverse complement strand
GCCCCGGCGAGGCTGCGTCGGCCGCGACTCGAGCTTGAATCGGCAGCGCGCCTGACGCAGCCTCGCTTGCGCTCAGCAGCTGCTACGCGTTATCCTACTGAAGTTGTGTAGATACTTATGCTCATCGGGGGCAAGTCGAATCGTCGCACCGCCCCTCCCACATTTGGACCCTTGTACACCTCAAAAGGCCAATTTGTAGCCGATGGTCATCAGCATGATCGCCAGGCACGGGCGCAATACGCCGTCCGGGACTTTGCCGGTCATGTGGCTGCCGAAGTAAATGCCCGGCAGCGACCCCATCAACAGAAAGCCCAGCAAGTGCCAGTCCATATTGCCCATGCCGGCATGGCCCAGGCCCGCCACCAGGGTCAGGGGCACGGCGTGGGCGATCTCGGTGCCGACCAGGCGGCGCGTGGCCAGGAACGGGTAGAGGATAAACAACGCGACCGTGCCGAGGGCGCCGGCGCCGATGGAGGTGAGCGCCACCATGGTCCCCAGCACCGCCCCGGTCACGACGGTCAACGCATTCAGGTTGCGCGGGTTCATATGGTAGTGATCGCCCGCGTGACGCTGGGCGAACGCCAACAGGCGTTGCTTGAACAGGATCGCCAGGGCGGTCAGCAGCAGCACCACGCCGAGGGCCTGCTTGATCACCGCGTTCATGGCGCTGGGGTCGGTGTGCAGGCTGGCGAGGAACCACAGGGTCAGCAATACCGCAGGCACACTGCCCAGGGTCAGCCAGCCGGTGATGGTCCAGTCGATGTTCTTGTTCTTGCTGTGTACCAACACGCCACCGGATTTGGTGATGGCCGCGTACAACAGGTCAGTGCCCACGGCCGTGGCCGGGTTGATGCCGAACCACAACAGGATCGGGGTCATCAACGAGCCCCCGCCTACACCGGTCATGCCCACGATAAAACCAACGATCAGGCCCGCAATTACAAAACCAAAGTTACCCACTTCCATCAAAGCTACCTGCGGCCTTATAAAATTCTGGCCGCAGGATAGCGATTTTTCTTATAACGACTTATATCAATATGATCTGACTTTATGCCTTTTCTGGCAGTCGGCGACAGACATACGCTTGGGTCTGATAAGGAAACGCCACCGTGTCGCGGTCTTTCAGTGCCGGGTGGGTGGCGATCAAGCCACGTAACTGCTCGGTCACAAGGGCTTTTTCAGCCTCGGGCAACGCGGCAATAAAGCTCACGGAGAGGACGCGATCCATGATCACTTCCTGTGGGCTACCTACGTGGGTGTAGGGGAAACACGTCATTTCGGGGTCGGAAAAGTACTCGCCGTTGAACGCTTCGCGCCAACGCCCGGAGTGAAAACGCGGGGTATCACCCTCGTAGGGCGTAATGATCGCGGTGATCGCCGCCACCCAGTCCACCGATTCATCGCGCACGTTCCACACCAGCCCAAGGCGCCCATCGGGCTTGAGTACGCGATGGATTTCCTCCAGCGCGGCCTGGGTGGAGAACCAGTGGAAGGCTTGCGCGCAGACCACCGCGTCAGCGCTGGCGGTTTCCAGGGGGATGGCTTCGGCGGTGCCATTGACCAAGCGCACATCCGGCAGCAGGCGGGTCAACTGCGCGCCCATGGCCTGCACCGGTTCGACGGCGATCAACGTGGGCGCCAGGGTGCTGAGCAGCCGCGTGAACTTGCCGGTGCCGGCGCCCAGGTCGATCACCAATGAGTGCGCATCGACGCCGAGTACATCCGTGAGCCAGCCGGTGAGCTGCCTGGGATAATTCGGCCGGCCTTGGGCGTAGGTGACGGCCTGGGTAGAGAAACCTTGTTGAGCAGACGCGTGAACACCAGTCATTGCCAATCTCTCCTCGGGTAAAGCGGGGGCACAGTGTGCGCCTTCCGAGGGGGATTTTCTAATCGGCAGCAGTGGGCAACCACACCCGAAAGCGTGCGCCGCCCAACGGCGAGGCCAATGCGGTCAGGGTGCCGCCCTGGGCTTCCATGGCGCGCCGGCTGATGGCCAGGCCCAGGCCAAAGCCGCCCGTGGCGCGGTCGCGGCTGCGGTCGAGGCGGTAGAACGGTTCGAAGATGCGCTCGCGCTGGTCCAGCGGAATGCCAATGCCGTCGTCATCCACCCAGATTTCACAGCCCTTGGGGCAGACCTTGACGCCCACCTGAATGCGCTTGTCGCAGTAACGCGTGGCATTGCGCAACAGGTTTTGCAAGGCGCGGGCGGTGAGGCGTGGGTCGAGGCTGAAACGCTCCACGGTGCAATCGAGTGCCACATCGATAACGATCTCGGGGTTTTCCAGTTCGTCATCGACGCTGCCCAGCACGCTGTCGATAAATTCATCGAGCACCACTTCGACCCGCTCCGGCAATTGCGCCGGGTTTTGCAGGCGGCTGTAGGACAGCAACTCCAACACCAACTCGTCCAGCTCACGAATATGCGCAACCAGGCCGTGCAGGCGCTCGCGGCTGGCCTCTGGCAAGTCCTCCGAGAGCGCCAGGGCCAGGCCGAAATCCAGGCGCGTGAGCGGTGTGCGCAGCTCATGGGAGACCGCATTGAGCAAGTCGCGCTGCTGGTTGAGCAGGTGTTCGATGTCGTCGGCCATGGTATCGAACACCGCCGCCAGGCTGCCGATGTTGGAGCTGGTCGGGATGTGGGTGCGCTCGGCCAGGTTGCCCTTGCCCAGCTGCGTGGCGGTGCTTTTCAGGCGTTCGAGATCGCGCCAGTGCGGGCGCAGCCAGAACAGCAGGCAGGCCAGTAGCGCCGCACCGATCAGCACGTTCATCGACCAGTACAACAGGTTCATGTCCAGCGGGTCCGGCGGAACGGTGAGCTTGACCACGAACTGGTCGTTAAGCGGCGAACTGATGTCCTCCATCCAGCCAAACTCCCCCAGGTGAATCACGGGTTTGCCCTGCTCCAGCAGTTTCGCTTCCTGCGCGCTGTAGCTGGCGTCCTGGCGCAACAGCAATTGCACTTTAAGGGGCGCGAAGTCACGTCCCAGTTGCTCGGTCACCTGGGACCAGCGCTCCACCGGCGCGCGCAGGTACTGCTTGACGATCAGCTTCTGCATGCCCCGGGACTGCTCGACGTTGTAGTCCAGGTAGCGGTGTTCGAACAGTTGGATCACCAGCTTGGGAATCAGGAAGATCGCCGCGCTGTAGGTGACGATGGTGATCAGGTAAAGGCGTAGCAGCACACGAAACATCGATCAGCATTCCCACTCGGAACGGCTGAACAGGTAGCCCTTGCCCCACACGGTCTTGATCTTGCGCGCCTCACCGGCGTGGTCGTCGAACTTGCGGCGCAGCTTGGAGATGGCCACGTCCACCGAACGGTCGGTGCCGTTGAACTCGATACCGCGCAGGCGTTGCAGGATCTGGTCGCGGCTGAGCACCTCGCCGGCATGCCGGGCCAGCACCACCAGCAGGTTGTATTCGCCGCTCGACAACTCCACCGCCTGCTCGCGCCAGGTCACGGTGCGTTCCGACAGGTCGATGCACAGGTTGCCCATCAGGATCTGGTCGCTGGCCACCTGGGGCTCGGACAGACTGCTGCGCCGCAGCAAGGTGCGCACCCGCGCCAGCAGCACCCGCGGCTCACAGGGTTTGGTGACATAGTCGTCGGCGCCCATTTCCAGGCCCAGCACCTGGTCGTGGCTGTCGTCGCGGGCGGTGAGCATCAGGATCGGCAGGCCCGCTGAGTCGGCGCGCAGCAGGCGGCACACTTGCAGGCCGTCGAGGCCGGGCAGCATCAGGTCGAGGATCACCAGGTCCGGCGGGTTGAGGCGCGCGCGTTCGCGGACGTGGTCGCCACGGCTGAGCACGCTGACGTGGTAGCCATTGCGCTCCAGGTAGCTGGCAATCAGCTCGGAGAGTGCAGAGTCGTCTTCCACCAGGAGGATGTTGGGCATGAAGGTGTTTCCAGAAAATACAGTGATGTGTCGTACACAAATCCAATGTGGGAGGAGGCTTGCCCCCTCCCACATTGGATCTTCAGTGTTTGCAGGATTGTGCAAGGATATACGCCCTCGGCGCCCCGCGCGCCGCACCTTACATTTCTTCACAGACGACCTACACAGCTTCACAGCACCACGGCGCAGGTGCCCTTAGGATGCGCCAGTCAATATTGGGATAAGAGCATGTCGAAGAATCTGTTTGCGCCATTTTGCCTGTTGGCCCTGACGCTGGCCCTGAGTGCCTGTGACAACTCCGCCGACGAAGCGCCGCAAATGCCCCTGGCCAAAGTGCGCATCGAAACCCTTGAAGCCAAGCCCCTCTCCATCACCAGCGAGTTGAGCGGCCGCATCGCCGCGCCGCGCATCGCCGAAGTGCGCGCACGGGTGGCCGGGGTGGTGATGCAACGGGTCTTCAAGGAAGGCCATGACGTCAAACAGGGCGATGTGTTGTTTCGCATCGACCCGGCACCGTTCAAGGCTGACCTGGACAGCGCCCAGGCCAACCTGAGCAAGGCCGAGGCCAATGCGTTCCAGGCGCGCCTGCAAGAGCAGCGCTACAGCCAGCTGGTGGAAGGCAACGCCATCAGCGGCCAGGACTACGACAACGCCCGCGCCAACCTGCGCCAGACCAACGCCGAAGTCGCCGCCAACAAGGCCGCCGTCGAGCGCGCCAGGTTAAACCTGGGCTACGCCACCGTGACCGCGCCGATTTCCGGGCGCATCGGCCGCGCCCTGGTGACCGAAGGGGCACTGGTGGGCCAGAACGAAGCCACGCCCTTGGCGATCATCCAGCAACTGGACCCGATCCACGCCGACCTCACCCAGTCCACCCGCGAGCTCAACGACCTGCGCCGCGCCTTCCGCGCCGGCAGCCTGAAGCAGGTCGGCCAGGACCAGGCCAAGGCCACGTTGATCCAGGACGATGGCAGCCTCTACCCGCTGCCGGGCAAGTTGCTGTTCGCCGAGATCAGCGTCGACCCGGGCACCGGGCAGATCATCCTGCGCAGCGAGTTCCCCAACCCGGACCTCGACCTGTTGCCCGGCAGCTTCGTGCGGGTACGCCTGGAGCAAGCCGTCGACAAACAAGGCATCAGCGTGCCGCAACGCGCCATCACCCGCGACAGCGCCGGCATCCCCATGGTGCTGCTGCTCGACGCCGAGCAGACCGTCAGCCAGCAGCCAGTAGAACTGGGCGCGGTAATCAATGACCGCTGGGTGGTCAGCCACGGCCTCAAGCCCGGCGACCGTATCGTCGTCGAAGGCCTGCAGCACGCGCGCCCCGGTGAAAAAGTCGAGGTTGATGACAGCCCGACGCCCCTCGCCCCGGCTTCCGGCCAATAAGGATCATTGACAATGCCGCAGTTCTTTATTGATCGCCCGATCTTCGCCTGGGTGGTCGCCCTGTTTATCCTGCTGGCCGGTTTGCTGGCCATCCCGCAGTTGCCGGTGGCGCAGTACCCCAACGTTGCGCCGCCGAAGGTGGAAATCTACGCGGTGTACCCGGGCGCCTCGGCCCAGACCCTGGATGAAAGTGTGGTCAGCCTGATCGAGCAGGAGCTCAACGGCGCCGATCACCTGCTGTATTTCGAATCCCAGAGCAGCCTCGGCTCGGCGACGATTACCGCCACGTTCCAACCCGGCACCCACCCGGAAATGGCCCAGGTCGATGTGCAAAACCGCCTCAAGGCGGTGGAGCCACGCCTGCCCCAAGCGGTGACCCAGCAAGGTTTGCAGGTGGAGAAAGTCTCCGCCGGCTTCCTGCTGCTGGTCACCCTCACCTCCAGTGACGGCAAGCTCGACGACGTGGCGCTCAGCGATTACCTGGCGCGCAACGTGATGAACGAACTCAAGCGCCTGGACGGGGTGGGCAAGGCGCAGTTGTATGGCGCCGAACGCGCCATGCGCATCTGGATCGACCCGCAGAAGCTGATCGGCTTCAACCTCACGCCGGCCGATGTGAATGCCGCGATCAGCGCGCAAAACGCCCAGGTCTCGGCCGGTAGCATCGGCGATTTGCCGGGCACCAGGACCCAGGAAATCACGGCGGCGATCCTGGTCAAGGGCCAGTTGTCCACGCCGGCGGAATTCGCCGACATCGTGCTCAAGGCCAACCCGGACGGTTCCACCGTACGCATCGGCGATGTGGCGCGGGTAGAAGTGGGCAGCCAGGAATACCAGTTCTCCACACGCCTGAACGGCAAGCCGTCCACCGCCGTCAGCGTGCAACTGGCGCCGGGCGCCAATGCGCTGAACACCGCGACCCTGGTGCGGGCGAAGATGGACGAACTGTCGCGCTATTTCCCGGCCAATGTGGAATACAAGATCCCGTACGACACCTCGCCGTTCGTCAAGGTCTCGATCACCAAGGTGGTCTATACCCTGCTCGAAGCGATGGCGCTGGTGTTTGCGGTGATGTTCCTGTTCCTGCAGAACGTGCGCTACACGCTGATCCCGACGCTGGTGGTGCCGATTGCGCTGATGGGCACCTTCGCCACCATGCTGTTGCTGGGCTTCTCGATCAACGTGCTGACCATGTTCGGCATGGTGCTGGCCATCGGCATCCTGGTGGACGACGCCATCGTGGTAGTGGAGAACGTCGAACGGATCATGGTCACCGAGGGCCTGTCGCCCAAGGACGCGACGAAGAAAGCCATGGGCCAGATCACCGGCGCCATCGTCGGCATTACCCTGGTGCTGGTCGCGGTGTTCCTGCCGATGGCCTTCATGGCAGGCTCGGTGGGGGTGATCTACCAGCAGTTCTCGCTGTCGATGGCCACCTCGATCCTGTTCTCGGCCTTCCTCGCCCTGACCTTGACGCCAGCCCTGTGCGCCACCCTGCTCAAACCGATCGCCAAGGGCGAGCACCATGCCAAGGGCGGGTTCTTCGGCTGGTTCAACAAACGCTTCGAGCAACTCAGCGACCGCTACGAAGGTTGGGTGGCCTATGCGCTCAAGCGTAGCGGGCGATACCTGCTGATCTACCTGGTATTGCTGGTGGGCCTGGGGCTGATGTTCAGTCGCCTGCCCTCCTCGTTCCTGCCGGTGGAAGACCAGGGCTACACCATCACCGACATCCAACTGCCCCCCGGCGCGAGCAAGAACCGCACGGTGCAGGTGGCCGAGCAGATCGAAGCGCACAACGCCGGGGAGCCAGGGGTGGGTGACACCACCATGATCATGGGTTTCAGCTTCTCCGGCTCCGGGCAAAACGCCGCGCTGGCGTTTACTACGCTCAAGGACTGGTCGGAACGCGGCAGCGATGACTCCGCCGCCTCGATTGCCGACCGCGCCAACATGGCCTTCAGCGAGCTCAAGGACGCGATCGCCTATGCGGTCCTGCCGCCTCCCGTGGATGGCCTGGGCACCTCCAGCGGTTTCGAGTTCCGCCTGCAGGATCGCGGCGGTGTTGGCCATGCGGCGTTGATGGCGGCACGTACCGAGTTGCTCGACGCCGCCGGAAAAAGCCCGATCCTGAACAATGTGCGCGAAAGCGCCCTGGCCGAGGCGCCGCAAGTGCAGCTGGAAGTCGACCGCAAGCAGGCCAACGCGCTGGGCGTTTCGTTTGCCGATGTCGGCAACGTGCTGTCTTCGGCCATCGGCTCGGCCTATATCAACGACTTCCCCAACCAGGGCCGCATGCAGCGCGTGGTGGTGCAGGCCGAAGGTGACCAGCGCAGCCAGGTGGCGGATTTGATGAAGATCCACGTGCGCAACAAGGATGGAAAGATGGTCCCGCTGTCGGCGTTTGTCGAAGCCAAATGGACCCAGGGCCCGGCGCAACTGACGCGGTATAACGGCTACCCCGCCATCGCCATTTCCGGCGAGGCGGCACCGGGGCATAGCACCGGCGAGGCGATGGAAGAAATCCAGCGCCTGGTCAGCCAACTGCCGGCGGGCCTGGGCCAGGAGTGGACTGGGTTGTCGTTGCAGGAACGTTTGTCCGGCTCCCAGGCCCCAATCCTGTTGGGCCTGTCGCTGCTGATCGTGTTCCTGTGCCTGGCGGCGCTGTATGAAAGCTGGTCGATCCCGACTTCAGTGCTGCTGGTGGTGCCGCTGGGCGTGCTCGGTGCGGTGCTGGCGGTGACCTTGAGGGGCATGCCCAACGATGTGTTCTTCAAGGTCGGCCTGATCACCATCATCGGCTTGTCGGCGAAGAACGCGATCCTGATCATCGAGTTCGCCAAGGACCTGTACGACCAGGGCGAAGACCTGATCGACGCCACCCTGAAAGCCGCACGCCTCAGGTTGCGACCGATCATCATGACCTCGCTGGCGTTTATCCTCGGCGTGGTGCCACTGGCGATTGCCACCGGTGCCAGTTCGGCGAGCCAGCAGGCGATTGGTACCGGGGTGATTGGCGGAATGATCACGGCGACGTTGGCGGTGGTGTTTGTGCCGGTGTTCTTTGTGGTGGTCATGAAACTGGTGCGCAAAAAACGCTAAGGCTTTTTGGGGGACACTGTAACTGTGGCGAGCCCGCTCGCCACAAAAAATGCGCTAAGGTGCTCACATGTAACCATCTGTGAGCTGCCATGCCCTTCCTCGCCCGCACCCACCCTCGCCTCTCCGCCGCCGCCGTGCTCGGCCTTGCCGTAGGCATCCTGATACCGGCCGAAACGCTCGTGAGCAAGATCCTCATCGGCTGGAACGCTGGAGTCTGGACTTACCTGGTGCTGATGCTGTGGCTGACCAGCCGCGCCCGGGCCGACGATGTAAAGCGCATCGCCGAAATCGAGGACGAAAACGCCGGGCTGGTGCTGTTCACCGTGTGCATCGCCGCTATCGCGAGCCTGGCCACCATCACCTTCGAACTGGTGGGCAGTAAAGACCTGGTCACTTCCGAGCGCCTGCTGCACTACGGCGTTACCGGGCTGACGGTGATCGGTTCATGGCTGTTGATCGGGGTTATTTTCAGCGTGCATTACGCCCGCCTCTACTACACCTGGGATGGCAAGGAGCCGGCGTTGCGTTTTGCCGAAGGGCTGTTGACGCCTAACTACTGGGACTTCCTGTATTTCTCCTTCACCATCGGCGTGGCGGTGCAAACCTCTGACGTCGGCGTCGCCACCCGGGGCATGCGCAAGGTGGTGCTGGGTCAGTCGCTGATCGGTTTTCTGTTCAACACGGCCATCCTGGGATTCTCGATCAACATCGCCGCCGGGCTGTTCGGCTAGGCTGCACAAACCTTCTAGACGCTCAGGTGTCGGTGGGCGCTAATACCCTTACACATTCCGTCCCGGTGCTTTATGGCTGCGCATAATTGGATCGATTTGTCCCAGGACGCCGACACCGGCATCGAGACCCTGCGCGCGCATTTCGAGGGCCACGCCTACGACCCGCACTGGCATGACAGCTACCTGATCGGCGTCACCGAACAAGGCGTGCAGCAGTTCAACTGCCGCAGGGCCCGACACAACAGCGTGCCCGGCCAGGTGTTCCTGGTGGAACCCGGTGAATTGCATGACGGCGACGCGCCCACGGCGGACGGCTTTACCTACCATATGCTGTACCTCGACCCGCAGTGGCTGGCGCGGGAAGTGAGTGCGGTGTTCGAAGAGGCGCCGCTCGACAGCCAGCTGGGTTTCGCCACGACTTTGACCAGCGATCCACGCCTGGCCATCGCCACCAGCCAGGCGTTCCAGACCCTGCACAGCGGTGAATTGCGCATCGTGCGCCAACGTGCCATGGATCAATTGCTCGAGCGCCTCACCGGTCACCTGGCGTGGCGCACGCGCTACCGTGACGATCCACGCTTGCCACTGGTCGCCCATAAGGCCCGCGAATACCTGCACGCCCACCTGCATCACGATGTCGGCATGGACGAACTGGCCCTGGCCTGCGGCGTCGACCGCTTTCGCCTGACCCGCGCGTTCAAGAGCGCCTTCGGCCTGCCGCCGCATGCCTACCTCGTGCAACTGCGCTTGGCCCGTGCCCGGCATTTGTTGGCCAAGGGCGAGCAACCGGCGGATATGGCGATTGCCCTAGGCTTTGCCGACCAAAGTCATTTGGGCCGCTGGTTCGTGCGTGCCTACGGCTTGACGCCCGCCGCCTACCGCAGACGCTGCTCAAATCTTCCAGACAGTTAACGCACAGGCTTGTGAGGATGGACGCCACTGAACTATTCACTGGAGTCCCCAGCATGCCCTCCCCGTTACTGCCCTTCCTGTTATTTGCCTTCGTTGCCTCCATCACCCCCGGCCCCACCAATATCCTGGTGCTCAGCAACAGCGCACGCTATGGCCTGCGGGCAGCACTTCCGATCATCCTCGGAGCATGTGCCGGCGCGGCCGGGATTGTGTTGGCGGTGGGTTCAGGCCTCGGTGAATCACTGATCCACCTGCCGCGCGTGCAAACCGCCATGCAATGGGTCGGCATCGCCTGGTTGAGCTACCTGGCCTGGCAGATCTTCAGCGCACCGACCCACGCCGTCGAGACCGATGCGGCACAGAAGCGCCTGGGCATGATCGGTGCGGCCAGCCTGCAACTGGTCAACCCCAAGACCTGGATGATGGCGTTGGCGGTGGTCAGCGTGTTTGCCGGGCAGGGAGATGGGCGTCAGGCGCATGTGCTGAGCCTGTCGGTAGTGTTCTTTTTGGTCTCTTTGCCGTGCCTCGGGGTGTGGGCGTTGCTGGGGGCAGGGTCTGGCCGGCTATTGGCATCCGCGAAGGCGATGCAGCGGCTCAATCAGGTGATGGCGATCCTACTGCTGGTTGCTGCGTGGATCGGCGTACTGCCACGGGTATAAAAAACCGACGAATGGCTAGTGGAACCTGTGAGTTCTGACAGTTGTGCACTGCCGCCACGTGGCGCTGAATAAAGTCACTCACACCCTGTACCCAATTGAAGAGCCGGGGAGATTATTCGTGGCGCTACAACCGACTAACAATAATCTGGTTAGAAATGGCAGCTTTGCCAATCACGAGAGCTATTGGAACGCGACAGCCACCGCTCCCGGCCGAGTCGATTTCTCGGGCCAAAACTGCATCATCACGGCCACCGGGCAAGCCGAGCAGGACCTGGCCGTTTCCGGTGCCACCGCCTACACCTTCAGCGTATTTACGCTGATCACCTATAACGGTGCGGGTTCAGCCCAGCTTGTATTCCAACCCTCGGCAACGACTGAATCCATCGCGCTGGACGGCAATCATGGCTGGTTACGCAGTGCGATATCCGTCAATACGCCTGCCGACACCATTGGAGTAACCATCAAACTGGTCGGTGATGCCGGAGATGTCTGGTTCGATAACGTGAGGCTGGTGGAAGAGGACGGCGCCATCATTCCTATCGAATTGGTCCGCAATGGTGATTTCGCCGATCAGATCGATGAATGGACGGTCACGACGCCTCCTGGCTCAAACGTCACCTTCCATGACAACCAGTGCCAGGTAAACCTCGGAGGCTCCATTGAGCAGGTGATTACCGTCACGCCAGGACAAACCTACGATTTTTCCATTGACGCAATGACCCCCACGGACGGCCATGGATTCGCAATATTCGAATTCGCACCGGACAACGCAGCGCAGGTAGAACTTCGCGGCGACGGCGGCTGGGATACCTACACCTACTTGCTGACCATTCAGGAGGCAATAACAGAGTTCACGCTGCGAGTGCTCGGTGTGACCTTCCTCGTGGTCGACAGCCTATCCCTTACATCGGCGGCGGCTCGGAGAGCCAACCCCTGCCTGTCCAACCCACGCCCCCATCAACCAAACGTATACAGCCCAGCGCAGGAGAACCGCATCATGACCACTGCAAACGCTCAAAAAACTGCACGCCAAGAGGCCGAAACGAAATTTTTCCAAGGCAGGATTGGAGACGAAGATTTCAAGGCCAACTATGTAACGCACACTCTCCACGACGACTACTGGCTGCTGGAGGGAACTCAGAGAGTTGAAGACTCGGCAAACAGAACGGTGATTGTTTTCAAATACCTCTTCGACCGTGAAGTGCTGCCGTCAGGTCGATATACGCTGAGGGAAGATGAAGAAGAACGCCGATTCGCGGTCATCATCATGCGATTGGGCAACGCCAACATACCGGCCTATACGGCAGAAACAGGCACCGTTGAGTTCTTTCATGATGAAGACACGAACCACACGAGTGGCGGCTTGGATGTTTACTATACAAACACCCTGGGCATTAAAGTCCGTGTACAGATGCTGTTCAGCGAATAGCCATTTTCCGCTCAAGAAAACGCCCCGGTTCCGGGGCGTTTTCTAATCGACGTGTACCTATCGCCGCAGGCGCTACCAGGTATAACGCACCCCTACATTCACCCCCCACGGCTGATCCACGCTTTTACCTAGGCCATAATCAAAATCGCCATGTAACTGCAGGTTACTGGACATCGTCACCGCGACCCCCGCGCCAAACTCAGCACGCGAACCCGACAGATCGTTGTTGAAGGTATGGTTGTTGACTGACACCTTGTTGCTTTTGGCAAACTCATGGGCCGCGGCTGCGCGCAGGTAGGGCTGAACCACACTGCCGTCATCCATCACAAAGTCACGGCCTGCGGTCACACCCAACTTACCCAATACCGAGTTCGCGTGCCCCCCCTTGGCTTTCATCTGATTGTCCAGCGTGTAGCTCTTGCCTTGTACGGCAACCACCGAGGCTTGCGCAAAAGGCTCGATGAAAAACTCATCGTCGAGCTTGATGTGCTTGCCGACTTCCGCAGATACGCCCAGCGCGTTAGTGCTGTAGCTACCTTTGGCTTTGGTACCATCGCTTAAACCGACGGTGGAGTTATTGTTTAGCCGGTTCACCTTGGCCACACCGTCGAAGTAGTAACCGCTTTCCTCATCCAGCCAAGTTGCATACAAACCGCCGTAGTAACTCTTGATATTCCCCGAGGTGCCTCGGTCAAGATCCAGGTCTGAGTCGCTATGGCCCGCAATGACGCCCACGAGCCATGGGCTGTCTCCCACTTGCGCATCGGCCCCCAAGGAGAAGCCGCGCTGGGTTTGCGTATACCCGCCCCCGGCAGTTCCTGCCACTTCATACTTGTTGCCATAGCTGCGGATCCAGCCGCCTGTCTCGCCGCCGTTATACCGCAACTCGCCCATGCGGCTACGCAGTGAGGCCATTTCGCCGTACCACACTGTAGGTGCCGCGTTGAACAAGGCCAATACCGAACGTGTGCCGGGGCTCACGGTGCGCTGGTTCGGGTCCAGGTACCAATCGTTGCCCACCTGCGCAAGCCCGTAGGACCACGCGCCTACATCGACCACATCGCCCACCAGAGAGAACTGCGCGTCGCCACCGCCGGTATGCACGATACGCACGTTCGAGGGGTCGCTCGGTTCTGCGCCGCTGCTGGCGATCAATAGGGCATGGGTGCCGGTTGCGTTACCGGAGATGTTCAGAAAGTCGGTCCTGCCAGTGGCAAAGTCGGTGCCCATGACAAAGGTACCTTGCCCGGAAAGGCTCTCCAGATCCAATTGGTAGAACGCTGCGTCGTCACCAAACTTGACGACGCCATCGGCCAGGCTCAGGCCCCCGACCTGGCTGTTGCCGGTGAGGTTCCAGAACGAGTTGGCTCCGACTTCCAGGCTGGAAACGTTATCCAGCCGACCGGTCAAAGAGGCAAAATTGTTCAGTTTCAAATGCGCGGTGCTACCCGCCTCGACAATGACGTTGCCTTCAAGTTGGCTGTTGAGGACATTCATATTGGCGTTCGAGCCACCGGTGACCTCCAGCAACGAGCCATTGCCGCCGATCAAGGTAGACCCGTTGCGCACCTCAATGTCAGCAGTCGCTGCAAGCCCGTTGTTCGCTTGCACCAGCAATGCAGAACCGGTCTGGCCATGAACGCGTGTCTGATCCAGAACCAGCGTATTGGTGCCGGGTTCGGTTCGATCAACCGACAATTCAATGCCGTTGCGGCCACCAGTGATAGTGCTCTGATGGGCTATGGTCGTAGCACTTTGCATGCGCAGGCCGTAGCTGTTCGCACCGGTCCCCAGCAGCAGGCTGCGGTCCAGTTGCAGCAGGCTATTGCCGGTAACGGCAGCGGCACCCATCTCTCCGACAATGGAGCTGCCGATGACTGTCGCGGTGGAGCCTGCGGTATCTGTCGAATAACGGCTGACAAGCAGGCCAATGCCTGCAGCGCTGGACAACACACTGTCCGTGACTAACGCACTGCTGCTCAACAAGGTCAATGCGTTGTCGGAGGCGATAATTCTGCTGTCGTCGACCGTCACCTTCGAGCCGCCTTGGGCGTGTACGGCGCCGAACACTTCACTGCCGTTACTCATATTGACATTGGAGTTGTGGGCATACACATCCCGCGTAGCGCCTTCGACAACGTTAAGCGTGGCATTGACCAGTTGGTAATCGTCCACCAGGTCAGCATGCCCAACGTTCTCAGTGGCATTTTCAACAAGCTTGGCCTGAACATGCGGCGCCAACAGCAGCAAGGTGACAAAAGAAGGCAAATGGAAAAAAGCCGCCAAGGGTTTTAATTTGAATATTGAATTGATACTCACGACACATCACTCATTCCACAGACGTTCCATAACGGAACTGTTCGGCCTATTTCCAGAGCGTTGGATCCAGGCCAGTCAAGGCCGGCAAATTACTGATTGGCGTTAACGTGGTATGTAGGATTTATCTGTGAGACGCATACGAAAGGTGTGCGCAGGCTTGGAACCATGAGCATGAAAACAGTGAGGGGGCTTAAGCCCCCTCGATAAACGCGATCAGTCGTCGGGATCTTCCAGGACGGGTATCTCCTCGCAGAACAGTCCTCCCAGGTTGGCAAAGCGTGTGGTCGTGAAACCACGCTGGGATTTCACCGGACCTTCGCTTGGCACATCGACGAAATAGTGAATATCCACGGAATTACGAGCGCAAGGCCTTACGACGGTCATATAGGGACCGATCTTCATATTGAACCCATTGGCGACCATATCTGGCGTGAGGGGGGCCGACATAAACACAAACGGGTCACCCAGCGGCGTCGTACCCGCCACATTGCTGAAGATCTGCCACTCAAGCCTGATTTGGTCGTGCTCCTTGAAATAAACCGTGTTCCCCGGAATCCTGATCACGGCTTCGCGTGTCACCACCTCAAGGTCCGTGCAGGCCATGGGGGTAGTGACCTTTATAAAAGTGGGCGCCTCCAACACGACCTGATTGGCGCGCACGGTCACGATCTGCGGGGGGGATCTCTGGATGTTGCCATTGGTCAACCAACTCAAGGTATAGAACACGCTAATCAAACCGTTACCTACAGCCCGGATAACCTCCCACGGCACAATGAACGTCAGCGTTGCACCCGGGCCTTCTGTCGACAGCGTTTGAGGCGTCAATGGATGGGCCATGTCGCCCCAATACGGCGTAATGATGATGCCGGGGGCCGGTAGTGGCTGCTCCCAAAGCACAAGTGTCAGCTCGGCGTCATTGCCGAAGTCGTCCTCCGGCAACACGTTCTCCTGGACCGGTTCGGCGATCCCGACCACTGTCACCTCATTGAGCTGATCGTTCTCCTCTCCCTCACCCGGGTCAGGGCCTGGGGCGGAGAGGTCCACCAGGAACGTTGCTTGCGGCGCGTGCGTTTCTTCACCGTTACGGTCGACAAAATAGTTGATGACCGTGGTCTGCTCACCCGTGGACTCCCCATACTCAGCGAAAATGGTCGCTTTCGGGATGGGCAGCAACAAAGGAAAAGGCAGGTACAGGTTGACGGGAAAACGCATCGCCGGTTGCCCTGCATATGTCAATTCAATGACATCGGTCGGCAGGTAGTTTTTGTACTCGAGGATAACGGCATGGACGCCATCGGGGTTCTGCGCATCCGCCAGGTCAATCAGACCGTCCGCAGGTTGGGGCGCCAAATCCACTTCCGCAACCAAAGGTTCAGGGTCTCCTACCATTTTGACCGATACGATCACCGGGGTTGAGTCTTTACTGGGGTTTCCAGCCAGGTCTATGTAGACGCAAAACAGGTAATATTGCCCGCCCGCATTCAGGTCAAGATCGTCCCATTCCAGGGTGAACGACAATTCATCGGTCACGGGAAAGGTATCAATGGGATTGGACAACTGCGAGGACGGATAGCGTGCGAAATACACCACGATACGGTCACCCGGTTTGCGACCATTCTCTGGATAGTCAGAATAGGTGCACACCAGGCCGTCCGGATTCGCGTCAATCACTTGCCGGTTGATTTCCCCCGCGCTGATCACGAAATCCGGCAGTTCAGGCGCTGGAGGATGATTACGATCGTACGGTGGTTCGTGATCCACTTCCAACAGCGCTGGAAATGACTCCGTTGGCGTCACCCCTCCCTCCCAGACGATATAACCAACCTCATGCTCTCCAGGGGTCAAGCGAGACACCGGGAGTTCTCTGACAATCGGATCATCGGGAGACGGGTCCCCTGGTCGGTTGAACGTGATTCTATAGAGACGTGCGCCCCAGCCCGTTACCCCCCTGCCGCGTTTATGAATATCCACGTAATCTGATAAAGGATCCAAATCCAAACCAGAAACGTCGATGGTAATGGGCAGAGGTTTTTTGGAGTTTGCGTAGGAGATCAACCCATTGGCGTTCAGCGTGTCAAATTTGGGTGCCTCCAACACTAGAATCCCCGCTCCACGCTCGGCCCGATACGCGCGTGCAGCCGCACGCGAAGCGAGTGCAGCCTTTTGTTTTTGCGCGACAGTCTTCCCGGGCTTTTTTTTGCCGACTGCCTGTTGGTTCGTCAACGTCGTCATATGTCTTCTCCGTCATTACTTCGACCATAGTGTTACAACCAAACAGGCTTTCCGCAGGTACTACCGTCGTGCGCGACTACGCCCTAGAACACCTGTATCTCATTAAAGATTCAGCTTTATTTATCAGGACCATCGCCGTCAGGGCCGCACCAAACCTCTCCTCTGCGCCGATCAATTTTCACATAGCGAATCCGCGAACGCCCGAGTACACGGGTGCCACGCATCAAGGTGTATTCGGCGGAAGCAGAACTACCTAAGCTGTGAGGGTCAGGGGACCTTATCGGTTTGACTTTCTCGTCATATTTGTCCTGCTGGAACACATAGCCCCTGCTGGCATCTTCAAGGCTCAGGACTCTTTCCAACACATCCCCGGTGCCAGCGATAGGTCGCGTACCGGCGAACTCTTCGTAACCGTGCCAACTTAAAATCAGCTTGTCGCCCGCTTCCATCAATGCGTGATGAGGAACCTTCAGCGGAATGTAATCCCATATACGCGGTTCGGAAGTACAGTTAAGAAAGTTACCCAGATTGGCACTTGGAAACTCTACATTCAACAAAGTGACGGGTGGGGCGACATCGAGTATGGCCTCTGAGAAATTGGCCAACTGTTCATTCACGCCATTATAGGTCGTATAAAAGACCGCTAACTTGTCGTGATTTCCGAGCGCCTCAAAGACCGCCCAGGGAATATCCGTAAATTCAATCACCTTATCGCCGGTATCACCATCGGCTGTATTGACTACATAACTGGCAACGGGTTTGCTGGTATCGGGAAACTCACCCAAATACAACTCCAGCAACTCCCCCGCCAGTGGCGAGTTATAAAGCGGAACATGTGCATAGATACGTTTATCTTTGTCGCGAAGATCAATGTAGTTTTCTGTCTGCGAGCCTTCACCGAATAACGTCGCTTTATGATAAGTACGATTGAGCAGCGCGGGCGCCTCGGGATTCGGGTCGCCCGCAGTGGTGAAGTTCCAGCGGTACAAGGTACCTGGGCTGGGTGGCGACGGGGCCCCCTCCGGTCCCCGGGTCACATGATAAACCGCGAAATCGGAACCTGGGCCTTCACCGTAAGCAATCAGCACATTCCAGGGGATCGTGATCGTCGAGGTACTTTGGCTAACGCGATGGGGGGTGATGAGGGTTTTCCCCCACCTTAAGTGAATAAAGTCGTTCACTTCCCAATGGTCATACGAGACACGGACCGTTACGCCCAACCGCGCGTCATTGAGGTTGATCAGTCCATCGCGCATCGCCTCGATGACAGGTGCCTTCAAACCGATGGGTGAGGGAATCAAGTCGACAACGACGGACGCCTGATCTGATCGAGGGCCACGATTGCCGGAACGGTCCTCAAGGCGAATATGCACATACTGAATGCCATTCGGAAACTTCCGGAACATCACCCCGGGAATTGGCACTATCAACGGTGTGTCTTCAAAAGGAAAGTCTACATAGCCATCTGCCGCACTGTCGGGGGGCGGTGAACTTTCTGACACATAGTAATAAGCCCGATCAAATCCGCGACGACCATTATAGGCAGACAAGACAATATCGACCGTGGAATGCATGGAGAGATAGCTCTCATTAATCAACCCGGTAGGTAAACCGGGTGCGGGCGGCGCCACATTGTTATTCGGCGGCAACGTATCGAGATGCAGTATGCGTACCTCAGAAGGCGAGAGAGTCCCTGTATGATCTTCAATGCTATAAAACAGCTCGACGCGACCATCAACCAGATAGTCTCGCGAAATCGTGATTTGAAAGGGAAATTCCAAACGGATGGGGCCGTCCAAGCGCTGTCTGTAGGGCGGCACGCCCTGACCGCCATCCCGGTTCCAATGAAGCGTCAGTATGTCGAACGCACTGGGGTCCTGGGCGGAATCCGGCCACAGTTCACTAATCACGACGACGAGATCGGTCGCGAGATGCTCATGCGGAACATACCCATGCAGAATGGGTGGTTCCACGTAATCAAGTACGGGGATTTCAAGATCGGCCAATCCGGAAGCATTTCGGCGTATTGGCCGACGCCGTTTACCGCCGGGAATCTTCATATCTCCTCCTGGCCATAACGCCTGGTACTGATCAGTGATGGACATGGCAAGAATCTAACGCCCATTTAGCGCTGGTGAATACTGTCAGAACTCACAGGTAGGGGTACCCGTTCATCGGATTCCCTAAGCACCGGTTCTTGACCTGATCAATGAATTGGCGTTTTATGAAACCGGTTTCAGAACAGCTGGTATTCACCTCCAATAAGAAAGGCCCGCGACCGTGACCCCTTTTTCCGCTGCCCAACGCACCCGCGTCACCATGCTCGACGTCGCTCAACACGCCGGCGTCTCCAAGGCCAGTGTGTCGCGCTTTATCGGTGACGACCGCGCCCTGCTCTCCGATGCCATTGCCCTGCGCATCGAACAAGCCATCGAACAGCTCGGCTACCGCCCCAACCAGATGGCCCGTGGCTTGAAACGTGGCCGCACGCGCCTGATCGGCATGCTGGTGGCCGACATCCGCAACCCCTACTCCATTGCCGTGATGCACGGCGTCGAAACCGCCTGCCGCCAGCACGGCTACAGCCTGGTGGTGTGCAACACCGACCGCGACGACGAGCAGGAGCGCCAGCATTTGGCGGCGCTGCGTTCGTACAACATCGAAGGGCTGATCGTGAATACCCTCGGCCATCACCTCGACCAACTGCTGGAGCTGCAGCGGGAAATGCCCCTGGTGTTGGTGGACCGCAAGGTCGAGCCGCTGCACAGCGACCTGGTGGGGCTGGATAACCCGGCGGCGGTGCGCATGGCGGTGGAGCATCTGGAGCAGCAGGGTTATCGCGATGTGCTGCTGGTGAGCGAAGCCACCGATGGCACCAGCTCACGCCTGGAGCGCCTGGCCAGCTTCAAGAACGAAATCGCCCGCCGCCCGGCATTGACCGGTGCCATCGTGGAATTGGATGACGAACTGCAAAGTCGTCTACAACACTTTCTCGCCAAACCCGGCCCCAAGGCCCTGTTTTGTGCCAACGGCATCACCGCGCTGGCCTGCACCCGTGCGCTCAAGGCGTTGGGTTGCAACCTGTTCGACGACGTGGGGCTGGTCGCCCTGGATGACCTGGATTGGTACCCGCTGGTAGGCACTGGCATCACCGCCCTCGCCCAACCCACCGAAGCGATTGGTGCCAGTGCGTTCGACTGCTTACTCAAACGGTTGCGCGGTGACACGGCGCCGACCCGCACCCTGGATTTTTTGCCCCAGTTGATCATCCGAGGCTCAACCCAGCGCCCCTAGACGTAGAGTCAATTAGACATTTAACGTCAAAAAATGAAACCGGTTTCAGAGGTAAACAACAATGCATAAATACCCCGTCTCCATCAGCCTTTCCAGCTACGGCGCCGACCTGGTCCGCCAGCAGGGCCAATTGAGTTTTGTCGAACTGCTGGCCGCCGCCGGTGCCCAGCGCATCGAGTGGCGTGAAGAACTGTTGACCAGCGAGCAACCCGCCCAACTGGCCCAGGCTGCTGCCGAGCAGGGCCTGGAAGCGGTGTTCTCATCGCCGTTGGAATTATGGATCGCCGGCCGTGCCCAGCCGAATGCCGAACTGAACGCGACCCTGGACCGCGCCCAGGCCTTTGGTGCGCGCTGGCTGAAAGTCTCCCTCGGCTACTTCACCGACACCAACGACCTGGAAAGCCTGCACGCCCTGCTCAACCGCCACCCCGTCCAGCTGCTGGTGGAAAACGATCAGACCCTGCACGGCGGGCGGATCGAGCCGATGCAACGGTTTTTCACTGAGGTCGAACGCCTGGGTCTGCCGGTGAAGATGACCTTCGATATCGGCAACTGGCAGTGGCAGGACCAATCCGCGCTGACCGCCGCACGCCTGCTGGGCCGGCACGTGGACTACCTGCACTGCAAAGCCGTGGCGCGTCGCGCGGACGGCAAGCTGGTGGCACTGCCGCCCGGCGCCACCGACCTGCATCTGTGGGAACAACTGCTCAAGCACATGACTCAAGGTATTACCCGGGCGGTGGAATTCCCGTTGCAGGGCGATGACCTGGTCGACGTCACCGCGCAGCAAGTGGCGGCCCTCGCGCTCCTTGGCCAACCCCGTGCGGAGAACGCCCATGTCTGAGATCGATATTCTGTCGTTTGGCGAAACCATGGCGATGTTTGTCGCCGAGCAGACCGGCGACCTGGCCCAGGTGGCGCAGTTTCACAAACGCATTGCCGGCGCCGACAGCAATGTTGCCATCGGCCTGTCGCGCCTGGGCTTCAACGTCGCCTGGCTGAGCCGGGTGGGCAATGATTCCCTCGGGCGTTTTGTGGTCGACACGCTCCAAAAAGAAGGCCTGGACTGCCGGCATGTGGCGGTCGACCCGTTGCACCCCACCGGTTTTCAGCTCAAGTCCCGCGAAGAAGCCGGCGATGACCCGCAGGTGGAGTACTTCCGCAAGGGCTCGGCCGCCAGCCATCTGTCCATCGACGCCATCAGCCCGGCGCTGCTGCAAGCCCGCCATCTGCACGCCACCGGTATTCCGCCGGCGTTGTCGGAGGCCACCCGCGAGCTGTCCGTAGCGTTGATGACGCAGATGCGCAACGCCGGTGGCAGCGTGTCGTTCGACCCGAACCTGCGTCCGTCGCTGTGGACCAGCCAGGAACAGATGATCCGCGAAATCAACGCCCTCGCCGCCCTCGCCGACTGGGTCCTGCCGGGCCTGGGCGAAGGCCGTTTGCTCACCGGTTTCGACGACCCGGCGGATATTGCCGCCTTCTACCTCGACCAGGGTGCCGAAGCCGTGGCCATCAAGCTCGGCGCTGAAGGCGCCTACTACCGCACCCACCTGGGCCAAGGCTTCGTCGCCGCCGTGCCGGTGGACAAGGTGGTGGATACCGTTGGCGCCGGCGATGGCTTTGCCGTGGGCATGATCAGCGCCTTGCTGGAAAACCTCAGCTTCCCCGAGGCAGTGCAGCGCGGCAATTGGATCGGCAGCCGCGCCGTGCAAAGTCGCGGCGACATGGAAGGCTTGCCCACCCGTTCTGAGTTACCCACCCGATCCGTCGCTTGACCCACACCCTGTTGCCACAACTACAACAAGCTCAGGAGCAACCCTATGGAAACCGTGAAACTCGCCACCCGTCGTTGGTGGTACATCATGCCCATCGTTTTTATCACCTACAGCCTGGCGTACCTGGACCGCGCCAACTACGGCTTCGCCGCCGCCTCCGGGATGGCCGAAGACCTGATGATCACCCCCGGCATGTCGTCGCTGCTGGGTGCACTGTTTTTCCTCGGCTACTTTTTCTTCCAGGTGCCGGGGGCGATCTACGCGCAGAAACGCAGCGTTAAAAAACTGATTTTCGTCAGCCTGATCCTCTGGGGCGGCCTGGCCACCCTGACCGGGGTGGTGTCCAACGCCTACATGCTGATCGTCATTCGCTTCATGCTCGGCGTGGTCGAAGCCGCCGTGATGCCGGCGATGCTGGTGTACCTGTGCCACTGGTTCACCCGTGCCGAACGCTCGCGCGCCAATACCTTCCTGATCCTCGGCAACCCGGTGACCATGCTGTGGATGTCGGTGGTGTCCGGCTACCTGGTGCAGCATTTCAGCTGGCGCTGGATGTTCATTATCGAAGGCCTGCCGGCGGTGCTGTGGGCGTTTATCTGGTGGAAGCTCGCGGATGAAAAACCCGCGGACGCCAAGTGGCTGAGCGAGCAACATAAAAAAGACCTGGAAGCCGCGCTGGCCGCCGAGCAAGTCGGTATCAAGGCGGTGAAGAACTACGCCGAAGCGTTCCGTTCGCCCAAGGTGATCATCCTGGCGCTGCAGTTCTTTTGCTGGAGCATCGGCGTGTATGGCTTCGTGTTGTGGCTGCCGTCGATCCTCAAGAAAGGCTTGCAGATGGACATGGTCGAAGCCGGCTGGCTGTCGGCCCTGCCCTATCTCGCAGCCGTGATCGGCATGCTGGTGGTGAGTTGGGGTTCGGACAAACTGCAAAAGCGTAAACGCTTTGTGTGGCCGCCGCTGTTGATTGCCTCCATTGCCTTCTATGCGTCCTACGTGCTGGGCGCCGAACACTTCTGGTGGTCCTACACCCTGCTGGTGATTGCCGGGGCGTGCATGTATGCGCCGTACGGGCCGTTTTTTGCCATCGTCCCGGAAATACTCCCCGCCAACGTTGCGGGTGGCGCCATGGCACTGATCAACAGCATGGGCGCCCTGGGCTCGTTCGGCGGCTCCTACCTGGTGGGTTACCTCAATAGCAGCACCGGCTCGCCCGGCGCTTCGTACCTGCTGATGAGCGGTGCGCTGATGCTGTCGGTGGTGCTGACGATTTTCCTCAAGCCCGGCGCCAGTGACCGTGAACGCGCGCCGCTGCCAACCCTTGAATTGAAGGTAAAAGCTCAATGAAAAAGTCTGTGGTTTTGTACAAGAAACTCTCCGCACCGTTGATGGCGCGCCTGCATGAACACGCCGAGGTCACGCTGATCGAAGCCCTGGACGAGACCGGCCTGGCCAAGCTGCGCGACGCCCTGCCCACTGCCCACGGCCTGCTGGGTGCCAGCCTGCGCCTGGATGCGCAGTTGCTGGACCTGGCGCCGCACCTGGAAGCGGTGGCCAGTGTGTCCGTAGGGGTCGACAACTACGACATCGACTACCTGACCCAACGCGGCATCCTGCTCAGCAACACCCCGGACGTACTCACCGAAACCACCGCCGACACCGGCTTCGCGCTGATCCTCGCCACCGCTCGGCGTGTGGTCGAGCTGGCCGACATGGTGCGCGCCGGCCAGTGGAACAAGAATATCGGCCCGTCACACTTCGGCAGCGACGTGCACGGCAAGACCCTGGGCATCATCGGCATGGGCCGCATTGGCGAAGCGTTGGCCCAGCGCGGGCATTTCGGTTTTGGCATGCCGGTGCTCTACCACAGCCATTCGCCCAAACCGGCGGTGGAACAGCGCTTTGGCGCGCAGTACCGCAGCCTTAACGATTTGCTGCAACAGGCCGATTTTGTCTGCCTGACACTGCCGCTGACCGCCGAAACCGAGAAGCTGATCGGCGCCGAGCAATTCGCACTGATGGGCCCGGAGACGATCTTTATCAATATCTCGCGGGGCAAAGTGGTGGACGAGGCGGCGCTGGTCGAGGCCTTGCAGCAACGTACGATTCGGGCGGCGGGGTTGGATGTGTTCGAAAAGGAACCGCTTGATCACGGCTCGCCGTTGCTGCGTTTGAACAATGTGGTGGCAACGCCGCATATCGGCTCGGCGACCCATGAGACGCGGGAGGCGATGGCGAAGTGTGCGGTGGATAATCTGTTGGCGGCGTTGGCAGGTGAAAAACCGAAGAACCTGGTCAATCCGGAGGCCCGGAAGCAATAACCACTGACAAAACAGAGAACAACTGTGGGAGGGGGCTTGCCCCCGATAGCGGTGGATCAGTTATAGATAAGTTGACTGACACACCGCCATCAGGGCATAGGTATCTACACAATTTTCAGAGACTGGCGAGTTCCCCTGTGGCGAGCGGGCTTGTCGAATCGTCGCACCGCCCCTCCCACAGTTGGATTGCATTGCAAAGTGGATCAGATAACGAACCTGGCCACCATCCCATTCAAATCCACCGCCAGGCGCGACAGCTCATGGCTGGCGGCGCTGGTCTGGTTGGCGCCCGCCGCCGATTGAGTCGCCAGGTCGCGGATGTTGACCAGGTTGCGGTCCACTTCGCGTGACACCTGGGCCTGTTCTTCCGACGCGCTGGCGATCACCAGGTTGCGTTCGTTGATCAGGCTGATGGACTGGGTGATCTGCTCCAGGGCCACACCTGCAGCGCGGGCCATTTCCAGGGTGTCCTGGGTGCGCTGGTTGCTCTGTTGCATCGATTGCACAGCCTCACCGGTGCCGTTCTGGATGCCGGCGACCATCTTCTCGATTTCCTGGGTCGACTGCGCCGTGCGATGGGCCAGGGCGCGCACTTCGTCAGCCACCACCGCGAACCCGCGTCCGGCCTCACCGGCGCGGGCCGCTTCGATGGCCGCGTTGAGCGCCAACAGGTTGGTCTGCTCGGCAATCGCCCGGATCACGTCCAACACCTTGCCGATGTCACGGCCCTGAGTGGCCAGGCCTTCGATCATCGCGGCGGTGTTTTGTACGTCCTGGGTCATGGTCTGAATCGCGCCGACGGTTTCCACCACACGGTCGCGCCCCAGCCGCGCGGCCTGGTTGGACTGGTTGGAGGCCTCGGAGGTGGACACCGCATTGCGCGCCACTTCTTCCACCGCCGCCGTCATCTCGTTGACCGCCGTGGCGGCCTGGTCGATTTCATTGTTCTGTTGCTGCAGGCCCCGGGACGCTTCCTCAGTCACGGCGCTCAACTCTTCCGCCGCCGAGGCCAATTGCGTGGCCGAGCCGGCGATATGCTGGATGGTCTGGCGCAGGTTGGTTTGCATGGTCGACAGGGCGCTGATCAGGCGCGCAGGCTCATCCCGGCCATTATCTTCAATGACGCTGGTCAGGTTGCCACCGGCGATGGTTTCGGCCACGTCCAAGGCTTTGCGCAATGGCGTGACGATGCTGCGGGTCAAGAGCCAAGCCAGCAGCACGGTCAGCAACGCGGCGGCGACCGATACGACAATCACGCCGGTGATGGCGTCCGAGTAACTCTGCCCGGCGTCAGCGTCGGCTTGCTTGGCACCGGCCGCGTTGATGGCGATCAGTTTGTTCAGTTGCTCGCCCATCTGGTCGGTCCCGTCCTTGATGCGACTGTTGATCAGGGCGCGCATTTCATCGACCTTGCCTTGCCTGGACAGGTTGAGCATCTCGGCCTGAGCCTTGAAATAGTTGTCCAGCGTAAGGACAAACGTCTTATACAGCGCCACCTCATCCGTGCCCTGGGGCAGCGCCGCATAGCCAGCCTGTGCGGTTTTGACCTTGTCGACCAATACGCCGATGCGGGTTTCAGCTTCCTGCAGGGCCGCGGGTTCACGGTTGACCAGGACGCGAAACGACAGAATGCGCATGCGCAGCACGTTTTCCGTCATGCTGCCCAGGTACGTCACGCTGGGCAGTTGGTTCGCGCTCATGTCCAGCGACGCTTGGCGCATCAGTGTCATGCGGTTGACCGCAAACACTCCCAATAAAACCACTAGGACCGCAATGAATGCGAAACCGAGAGATGCTCGAGGGGCAATATTAAGGTGACGAAGGGACATAGGTGGGCTCTCAAAAGGTGTGTTTGCGTGCATCCCTGCCGCGAAACGATCCGCCGACGGCAACGCGCGGCTCAGACCTTGGCCACCACTGTTGTTGTTGATCGGTGGGCCTATAAGAACTATCGGCCGGGTTCGGCGTTTTGCGCAGGGCTTTCATGAATATTTTTTTACACTTCTGACGCTCGGAGCTTTCTGGCATCCTGCGCCTCCCTTTTCTGACCCGAGCCCTCATTTTGTCTGACGCTCAAGCCCCCCGCCCCCGCTATAAATCCGACCTGATCTATGGCCTGGAAGATCGCCCGCACTTCAGCGCAGCGATATTTGCCGCGTTGCAGCATGTGCTGGCCAGTTTTGTCGGCATCATCACCCCCACCCTGATCGTCGGTGGCGTGCTCGGCCTGGAAAGCGAAGTGCCCTACCTGGTGAGCATGGCGCTGTTTGTGTCGGGGCTCGGCACCTTCGTCCAGGCGCACACGTTCGGCCCCATTGGTTCGGGGCTGCTGTGCCTGCAAGGCACCAGTTTCTCGTTTATCAGCGTGATTCTCAGCGCGGGCTTCATGGTCAAGGCCCGGGGCGGCGGCACCGATGAGATCCTCTCGACGATATTTGGCATCTGCTTTTTTGCAGCGTTTATCGAAGTGGTGTTCAGCCAGTTCATCGGCAAGCTGCGCAAGCTGATCACCCCGGTGGTGACCGGCACCATCATTACCCTGATGGGCCTGTCGCTGATCAAAGTGGCCGTCACCGACATGGCCGGTGGCTTCGGTGCCAGCGATTTGGGCGCGGCGAGCAACATGGGCCTGGCCGCCCTGGTGCTGCTGACCATCGTGGTGCTCAACCGCTTCAATAACCCGTTCCTGCGCCTGGGTTCGATCGTGATCGGCCTGGCCCTGGGCTTTGCGGTGGCGTGGTGCCTGGGGCGCGTTGATATGGCGGCATTGCCCCAGGTGCCGCTGGTCAGCGTGCCGGTGCCGTTCAAGTACGGGTTTTCGTTTGACTGGGTGGCGTTTATCCCGGTGGCGGTGATCTTCCTGATTTCACCCCTGGAAGCGGCCGGTGACCTGACGGCCAACTCGATGATTTCCCAACAGCCGGTCAAGGGCCCGCTGTACATCAAGCGCATCAAGTCGGGCCTGTTGGCCGACGGCCTCAACTCGGCGATGGCCGCGACCTTCAACAGCCTGCCGATGGTGACGTTCGCCCAGAACAACGGCGTGATCCAGTTGACCGGCGTGGCCAGCCGCTACGTGGCGTACTTCATTGCCGGCCTGCTGGTGCTGCTGGGACTGTTCCCGATGATCGGCGCGGTGCTGCAACTGATGCCCAAGCCGGTGCTGGGCGGCGCGACCCTGATCATGTTCGGCACCGTCGCCGTGGCCGGGATCAAGATCCTCGCCGAAGCCGGGCTGCATCGGCGCAATGTGCTGATCGTGGCGATCTCCCTCGGCATGGGCCTGGGTGTGGCCGCCGTGCCGGAAGTGTTGCGCGACCTGCCCAAGGCGCTGCACAACATCTTCGAGTCGCCGATCACCGTGGGCGCGTTCTGTGCAATCCTGCTGAACATTTTCCTGCCGGAAGAGTTCATAGAGCTGGAAGAAGATGAATTTGATCCGGAGTCCTCTACCCTCAAAGTAATGCAGGACCCGGACGTCACGAAATAGGAGCACCTCCGTATGCGCAAGCTCATGGTTCTATCGCTGTTGCTGCTGAGCTTGAGCGCCTGCGCGCTGTTCCCCAACCGCGACCCGGTGAATATCAATGTGGTGGGCATCGAACCGCTGCAAAGCCAGGACCTGGAAGTGCGCTTCGCCGTGAAACTGCGGGTGCAGAACCCCAATGAAACGGCGATCGACTACAACGGCGTGGCCCTGGACCTGGAGGTCAATGGCCGGCCGCTGGCCTCAGGGGTGAGTGATCAGAGCGGAAGCATCCCACGTTTTTCCGAGACCGTGCTGATGGTGCCGGTGAGTGTGTCGGCGTTTTCCGTGCTGCGGCAAACCCTGGGCCTGAGCCAGACCCAGAGCCTCAACAACCTGCCCTACGTGTTGCGCGGCAAACTGGCGGGTGGCCTGTTCGGCACCCTGCGCTTTGTGGACCGTGGCACCCTGGACTTGCCGAATACAGCGACTTGGTAATGACCCCATGCAACCGACACTCTTCACCGAACGCCTGATCCTGCGCCCGCTGACGCTGGACGATGCCGAAGGGATCCAACAGCAATTCCCGCATTGGGACGTGGTGCGTTACCTCAACGCCCTGGTGCCGTGGCCCTACCCGGCCGACGGCGCCCGTTCCTATCTGGAGCACATCGCCCTACCCGCCATGGCCCGTGGCGAGGAATGGCATTGGTCGCTGCGCCTGAAAAGCGCGCCTGAACAGTTGATCGGCAACGTCAGCTTGATGGACGAGCAGGATAACAACCGGGGGTTCTGGCTAGGGCCGCAATGGCAAGGGCAAGGTTTGATGTCCGAAGCCAGCGCAGCGGTGACCGACTACTGGTTCGGCGTGCTCAAGCGCCCCGTGCTGCGGGCGCCCAAGGCCGCACCCAACCTGGGCTCACGGCGTATTTCCGAACGTACGGGCATGCGTTTGATCAGGACGGATGAAGGTGAGTTTGTAGAAGGCACTTTCCCACGGGATATCTGGGAAATGACCCGCGAGGAATGGCTGGAAACCCCATCGCGCAAACGCTGAGGGCCAAAGGTGGGAGGCCCCACGACCTCTTCGACGTAGCGCTGTCGCGCAGCAAACTGGGACCTCTGTGGCGAGCGGGCTTGTCCCGCGTTGGGGTGCGAAGCCCCCCTGCTGAAGACAAATACGGTGTATCAGGCACTCCTCTGCGCCTGGTTTTGGGGCTGCTGCGCAGCCCAACGCGGGACAAGCCCGCTCGCCACAGGAATGCGGTCGAGCGAAATTGCTTATGCAAGGCTCAAGCCTTTAAGATTAATTTTTAATTGTTTAATATCAATAGCTTATCTTATATTTGATAAGATTTCCCCCCTCGCACCGTTCGACCGGGTTTCAGTCGGTGATATAGCGCACGCCCGGCTTGGCGCGTTCATCCACCACCAGCTCGAACACATCCGGCCGCGCGTAATGCCCCACCACGTCATAGTCGTAGCGCGCGCGCACCAGGTCATCGGTGTTGATCTGCGCGGTCAACAATCCCGCCTCACCCAGCAACGGCCCCGCCAGGATGTCGCCCATCGGGCTGACAATCACGCTGCCGCCGGCGATCAACGGGCGCTCTGAAGGCCAGTTGGCAACCTCAATGCCCAGCGCCTGAGGCGAGGCCTGCACCTGGCACGCGCTGACTACAAAGCAGCGCCCTTCGTGGGCCACATGGCGCATGCTCACCTGCCACATCTCACGCTCATCCACCGTCGGTGCGCACCACACCTCTACGCCCTTGGCGTACATGGCGGTGCGCAGCAGCGGCATCATGTTTTCCCAGCACACCGCACCGCCGATACGGCCTACCGCCGCGTCAATCACGGGCAAGGTGGAACCGTCACCCTTGCCCCAGATCAGCCGCTCGGTGCCGGTGGGCATCAGCTTGCGGTGCTTGGCCACCAGGCCACCCGTGGGTTCGAAATACAGCACGGTGCAATACAGGGTGCTGCCACTGCGCTCAATCACACCCAGTACCAGGCTGGCACCAGTACGTGCCGACAGGCCGGCCAGCGCCTCGGTCTCGGCGCCCGGCACATCGATGGCGTTGGCAAAATACCGCGCAAAGGCTTCGCGGCCTTCGGGCAGGCGATAGCCCAATTGGGTGCCAAAACCTTCACCCTTGGGGTAACCGCCGAGCAGCGCTTCGGGCATCACCACCAATTGCGCGCCGCTGCGCAGGATCTCGTGTTCATAGGCGAGAATTTGCGCCAGGGTATCGGCCTTGCCGCCAGGCAGGGAACCGATTTGCAGGGCCGCCACAGTAGAAACAGGCATCACGATCACTCCAGATAAGGGGGTTGCCCATTCTCCTGCGAGGCTCGATCATGAATAAAGCC
This sequence comes from Pseudomonas sp. SB113, assembly GCF_040754745.1. Classification (NCBI taxonomy): domain Bacteria; kingdom Pseudomonadati; phylum Pseudomonadota; class Gammaproteobacteria; order Pseudomonadales; family Pseudomonadaceae; genus Pseudomonas; species Pseudomonas sp. SB113. The sequence continues at coordinate 51,765 of NZ_JBFMHW010000027.1, read as the reverse complement.
CACCTCAGTGCTGAATGATATGAGCCAAATGAATATCGCCCAGGTCGACCTGAACCTGCTGAAAACTTTCGAAGCCCTGCACGATGAATCCAGCGCCAGCCGCGCGGCGTTGCGCCTGGGCGTCACCCAGTCGGCCATCAGTGCAGGTTTGCGCCGTTTGCGCGACGTCTATGGCGACCAACTGTTCGTGCGCACTGGCCGGGGCCTGGCGCCCACGCTACGGGCCAACCAGTTAAAACCGGTGATCAGCGAGGCGCTGGAGCGTTGCCGGCAGAGCCTGGCGATGGTTAATCCGGATAACCCGAACTATCAAGGCCGCTCGGTGGTGGTGGGCCTGTCCGATGACTTCGAGATCGCCTATGGCCGCCGGCTGATGGATGCCATCGCACAGCGCCTGCCGAAGCTGCGGGTGATTTTCCGCCAGACCCACAGCCAGATCGTCGCCGGCGCCCTGCTCGAGCGCACCCTCGACCTGGCGATTACCGCAGGCGGATTTGCGCAAAGCCGCTTGAGTCGACAGGTGGTGGGAGACGGTGATTACCGCTGCCTGGTGGACCCCGGCAGCCTGGCGCCGGGCCAGGTCGACATCAGCCTGGACGAGTTCGTCACGCGCGAACATGTGTTGGTGTCATCGGGCGGTTTTATTGGCATCACCGACGAGGGCCTGGCGGCGCGGGGGCTGAGCCGCCAGGTGTGCGCCTCGACCAGTCACTTTGCCGCGCTGCCGTTTTTGCTCAAGGGCAGCCAGGCGGTGGCGACCATACCCGGGCATGCGGCGCTGGCCATCGCCGAGATGACCGGCCTGCGGGTACTGCCCTGCCCGCTGGCGCTGCCGCGTTACCCGGTGGAACTGGGTTGGCGCACCCAGGCCCAGCTTGACCCGATGTTGCTCAAAGTACGCGAGGCGATTGCCGCCAGCTTTACTTCGCCGCCGCCATCAGTTTGTTGACTTCACTGCGCACCATGTTGGAAAACTCCGGCGGCGACATGCCGTCAAGTTCCGCGCGAACCCATTCGGACCACTTGCCCTTGCGCTTGGCGCGCTCACCGAACAACCGCGCGGCTTCGCCCTTGGCCTTGCCCAGGTTGGTTTGCCACAGGTCGTAGAGGCGGGACTTTTCATCTTCCAGCTCGGCGCGTTCGGCGAGGGTCTTGTTGGCGAGATTGAAGCTCATATTGAAATACCTGCTGCACAAATAGACGACATCTTACACTGTAGGTCGATTTTTCCGGATTTGGATTTTGTCCGGAGTCGCGCCCAAGCAAAAAAACTGCAACTTTTGCCGCCGCCCGGCACTCCATTGTTCACTGTCACATTCACCTGCAAGGAGTCACACAATGGCCCGCAAAACCGCCGCCCAAGCCGTCGAAGACCAAATCAAGGACCAAGCTTTCAGCGAACTCACCGCGCTGATCGAAGAGTCGGACAAACTGCTCAAGAGCAGCGCCTCCCTGGTGGGCGAAGAAGGCGAAACCCTGCGCGAGCAGGTCGCGATCAAACTCAAGCAAGCGCTGGACTCGGTATCCAACGTACGCGAGCGCAGCAAGCCGGTCGTCGATGCCACCGAAACCTACATCGGTGGTCATCCATGGCAGACCGTCGCCATCTCCGCCGGCTTCGGCCTGGTGGTTGGCCTGCTGTTGGGTCGTCGCAACTAACGCGTTCCGCATAGTTCTACGCATACGTAGCAGCTGGCGAGCGCAAGCGAGGCTGCGTCAGGCGCGCTGCCGATTCAGGCTCAAGGCGCGCCCGACGCAGCCTCGCTTGCGCTCGGCAGCTGCTACGGATTTGCGCGGTGTTGGATAGGACGGTCTCTACGTCGCCCAGTCGCGTAGCTGGTTCAAGGCCTCCAGATCCACCACGACCCCCTCCTCCATCGACTTCGCCCGTGTGCGATGACGTCGATCCCCCGGCAAGCGCCGCAACCCCGCCGCATGCATCTGCCGCACCAGCTCCTGGCTGCGCTCTGCGAAGCTTTGCCCGGCGGTTTTGCTCGGGTCGATCACGATCAGCAATTGGCCGGTCCAGGGCGTGCGCGCGCCAGGGTGGTCGGCCCAGTTGAATTCGAAGGAAAAGTTACCGCCGGTCAAGGCCGCCGCCAGCAGCTCGACCATCATCGACAAGGCCGAGCCCTTGTGCCCGCCGAACGGCAACAGCGCACCACCCTCCAGCACAGCCTTGGGGTCGGTGGTGGGCTGGCCGAGGCTGTCCACCCCCATGCCCGGCGGCAAGCGCTCGCCTTTGCGCGCAGCAATCTGCACGTCGCCGTGGGCAATGGCGCTGGTGGCCAGGTCGAAGACAATAGGGGCGCCATCGGCACGCGGCGCCGCGAAAGCAATGGGGTTGGTACCGAACAAAGGACGGTCGGCGCCATGGGGCACGACGCAGGTCATGCTATTGACCACGCTCAGCGCTACCAACCCGTCCTCGGCAAAGGGTTCGACATCGGGCCACAGCGCGGCGAAGTGATGGGAGTTGTGGATCGCCAACAGCGCAATGCCGGCACTGCGCGCCTTGGCCACCAGCAGCGCGCGCGCGGCCTCGAGGGCCGGCTGGGCGAAACCATTGCCGGCGTCCACCCGCACGAAACCGGATGCGACATCCGTGACCACCGGAGTGGCCTTGCCATCGACCCAACCGCTGGCCAGCGTGCTGAGGTAACCGGGGATACGGAAAATGCCATGGCTATGGGCGCCGTCGCGCTCGGCACTCGCGCAATTGCGCGCCAGGATCGCAGCCACTTGCGGCGACGTGCCGTGCTTCACGAACACCGCGTACAGCAACCCCACCAGGTCGTTGAAACCGATGAGCGCTGTAGCGTTTTCAACTATCGGGGACTGGGCAGACATCTGTAGCTCCGATTTTATAATTGGAAGAGACAACAAGAATCCAGACCGTGGATTAAACAACGCCGCATGTGCCTGCTGTCAACGGGCGCATGACGCCGTCTTCAGTTATCTACCGCAACGAGCGCGGCGGCGGCATCTACCTTGGGGGCTCATTACCATGACCTGAATGGAGAGCGCCCCATGGCCACCGTCACCCCTCCCTATTTTTTCGATGAGTTCCTGCTGCCAACCCGACGCAAGCAACCGACGCCACGGGAGCGTGCCCTGGGCTTCACGGTGAAGGATCTTGATTGGCTGCACACCCTGTACTACGCCACTGAGACGGCACGCACGGACCTGGCGGCGGTGACCTACCCGATGAAGGTGGAAAGACTATTGATCAGCGCGCCGGGCCAAACCGCGATCCCGATAGCGGGCGCCTTCATGATGAGCCCGACACCCGACGACGACAAAGCCGTGTTGTACACCCCTTATGGCGGCCTGGAAGTATTCGAGAACCGCGCCGTGCTGCTCAGCGAAGTGCAAGAGCGATTGAAACAACCGAGCCAGCGCACCGACCTGCTGCAATTCCTGTCGATTGGCGCGCGTGACGCGCTGCCGGTGAAGGTGCACCTGACGGTCACGGCTGCCGCCATCCAGGGCGCCGTGATGGAAGACCAGAAGAACACCCTCCTGGCCAACCAGCAAAAAAATGCACTGGCCCTGCTCGACGAGTTGCGCAAACTCCCCAGCCTGAACGGGATGCTCGATACGTTGCTCGGGATCATGGCCCGTTCTTATTTCCCTGGCCTTAACCAGGCCGACACTCGCGTGAACTTCTTCAGCCGCGCGTCCGATGGCGAGGACAGCCGCTGGATCGACTCGTTACCGCTGCGCGACGCGCTGCTGCGGTTTTATGTCTCCCATGCCTGGCCGCTCGACCAGACACATTCGTTTTTCAACATAGCCCACGACACCCACGCCTTCACCCAGGAACAACTGGCCGAGGACCAGCAACGCTGGGACAGCGTGGTCGAACAAACCAGCGGGATTCTTTCAAAGCTGTTGACCAGCCTGCTGCTGACCTACTGGAATGAAGACTTCAACGGTGGCCAGTCACGTCGGCAATTTTGCGCCCGGGTCATGAGTGACAAGTACCGCGCCGACCTGTTGTTCAAGCACCAGGACATGATCCTGTCCACCGATGAAAGTCAAAAGCTGCGAGCCCTGTTCCTTGCGGACCCCATCTCGCGCACCGCCTTCGCCGGCCAGTTGAATATAGAAAAAGTGCGGGTTCACGCGCCTTTTCAACACTACGTCGAACTGGGCGGCGCCCTGATGATCAGCAATTCCCAGGCTTACCTGTACACCCAATCGCGCGGTTTGCAGGTGCTTCAGGATCTGAATGACCTCAAGGACGTCCTGCTGACCATGCTCAAAGCCGCCGGGCATGAAGATGAGCTGCTCAACTTCCTGTCGCTGGACGAGCGCAGTGTGTTTATTGGCATGGATCACATTGAGGTGAGCGGTAATCCCGTTGCGGGCGATGTATTTGTTGAAATGGTCGAGGACATTCTCACCAAGCAGTTCAACAACCTGGAGTATGCACTGGGGCTTTATCGGCGTAGTGCAGGCGAGATCGACCTGGCCGCGCTGCTCGACAGCGCCTTGGACGTGCGCACTATGCTCGACAGTCGCTTGGTGGAACTGGACGCGGGCGGGCGCTGGAGCCTCCATCCCATCACCACTGGCAATGGGCGCCCCTCCACCGTGCATGCGGAAAAGGCCAAGGTGCATCTGCAACGACTGCAAACCGTCGAAGCGGCCATGTCGCTGGAGCGCAACAAACTACCGACCTTGCGCGACCTGGCGGCCCATGCGCTGGACGCGGAACTGGCCAAACGACGGCTGGACCTCAACGCCGACGATGTCTGCCTCAATACCTATGCCACGCATGCCAGTGACCGCGAAGAGCGCGTGCCCCAGGCGTCTTCAAGCATGGTGGAGCACTTTATTGCGCGCCTGGCCAAGCAAGCCTTTGCGCTGACCGACTCGCCCTTGAGCGGGCTCTACGGCAGGCGCAGCGCGGGCGTCGCCAACAAGCTGCAAAACCTGACAACCACTGGCTTCAATGCAGTGATCGAACAGGTCCTGACTACCTTTGCAGAACAGGACCTGCCTGGGCTACCACACCTGTTTCTGGACAATAACCGGGCACACCTCAGCCATGGAATGTTGCAGGGGCTGAGCGGTGAAGCGTACCTGAGGCAGCTGCAAAAAAGCTTGCCGCGCCCCGCTCTCGCCCTGCTGGAAAGCGTTCTGCACGCCGACAACATGACCCGCCTGACCCGCCGAGGCCTCAACGGGTTCATACCGGATGCGTTTGGCTTGACCGTCAAGATCGGCGCTGATACCGACCCCCAGGCCCTGGCCAATTGCTTTGTGCTGACCGAGCGAGGCGGCATAGATCCGGACCATTCAGGGACGGCAGTGCTGTGGACACCCCGTTGCGGTTATGAGGCGTTTGCGTCGATCAAGCTGTTGCGCGAAGCCCTGGAACAACGCTTGCTGGATCCCCTGGCGCGGTTACCCCTGATGGAGAATCTGCCGGTGTCCAGGCGCGTCCCCCATCAGGCTTGGCAGCTCGGACCGCTGCGACGTATCGACGACCACCTGTTGCATAATCGCCAACAGACCTACAGCGATTTCACGCGCGACGAGATTGACCATCTGCTCTCGATGAAGCTGAACGCCAAGCGTTTTCAGGACTGCATGGACAGCTTTATCCGTCGCGCACCGCCGACCAACCTGCCCAGGGGGATCGCCCTGGCCCGTACCATGATCCACCAACAGGCCCTGCCGGTATGGCTGGGCATGGCGCGACCCGATGCGCAAATCCTGCATGCTGAACTGATTGAGCAGTACCGCATCAGCGGCGCGGATGAGCGCGACTACCTGCACAACATCACGCCGATGCGCGAACGGGCCAAGCGCACCCTATCCAGCCTGCTCAATGCGCGTTTTTCCGGGCAGGTCGTCAACCCGGACAATGTGCTGATTCCCGGCCGTATCGAGCTTGAGGGCCACACTCAGACCCTGACGGACTTCGCCCTGCGGCACTTGCCTGAGCTACGCGCCGAGGATATCCGGCCACAATCGCGAACAGCCACGCCTTTGCCGGCGACACTGGACGGCAATGCCATCGTCCAACTGGTTCGACAACTGGACCTCAAAAGCCTTTACCAGCAACAGCTGACCCCCCTCCTCAAAGGCCAGACCGAAGAAGCCCGCAAGCGTTTCCAATTGTTCTGTCGGCAGTTGCCCTGGCAATTGTTGCAACACGCCCATGAACAGACACTCCAGGAGCGGCTGTCCGCATCGGCCTGGAGCTTCCTCCGGCAAGTCTTTGATATGCCCGATGCTGTGGCCCGCTCCGCCGTGGCGGGCGTAACTGCGATCATCCGCCCCCTTGAACTGATCGCCACCTCGGGTGCTTCGCTGGCCAACGCCTTGGGTTGTTACCTGATCGGCCCGAAAGCCGGCGCTGCTGGACCTCTGGTGCTGTATGCGCCCTACAGCCCAAAACATCTATTGAAGGAGTACGCAAATGAAACCGCGTTGCTCAATGAATTCACCACCCCCGGCGCGCTGCAGGACTGGGTAATCGGCCAGATGCACGATCCCCATCAAGCCACTTACCGCAATTTGTTGGGCCAGCGCTGGAGCAAGGAACACGCGGAAATCCGGCTCGGCACCTCGCCGATCACCGGCAACCTGCTGAACCAGCTGTTTCAAGATAATATCGAGGTGCTGCTGCGGATGCTGGCCACTCAGTTCTCCCCGCTGGGCAAGGCGCAATGGAGCGCAATCACCAGCCTGTTCACCGAGGGAATCCCCAAAGGCCTGCAGTTCATGGCTGGCAAACTGGCCTACCCGCTGGTGGTGTGGCGCAGCTATAAACTCTTCAAGGCTTCCGCTGAAGACCTGCAGCAACACCGCTGGCAACACGCGCTCAAAACCTTCGCCGGTGGCGTGGCCGAGTTGGCGTCCTTACGCAAAGAGCTGGACAAACTGTTGCCCCAAGCCTCCTCGACCGAGGAACACACTACGCTGGAGCAATGGTTCCAGGCGCCTGCGCCCCGCGCGCCCACACTCGCTGACCTGGACCTGACCGCCCCTGGACGTACCCAGTTGCAAGTGTTTGAAGAGCATGACGTTGCCCTGGACGAACTGGAGCAAAGCACGCGAACCAACCTGTATAAGGATGCGTCCGACACGCGTCATTTTGTGCCGCTGGCGGGCAAGGTATACCCGGTGAAAAAAGCCGGTGAGCACTGGCGCCTGAGCCAGGGCGAGCTGGCGGGCCCTTATGTGCAACGCAATGCCCAGGGCGAGTGGACGCTGGACCTCGATCGGCATCACCCGCGCTTCGGCAAAACCCTGAGTCGTTACGCAGGCAGGGCTTACACGTGGGCAGCCGAACGGCAGGCCATCAATATCGAAGCCGTGGGCATACGGGAAATTGCCGCATTATCCAGCTGGAAAGCCCAGTGTATCGACGAAGCGCTCAACGTGGCGACGTACTATGCGGTCACCTGTAAACGCAACCTTCTCCACTTTACGACACGACGGGAGCCCAACAGCCGGCTTGGGCGGTTTTTCAGTGAATTATTCGGCATCGTCACGCTGACGCCCGATCAGGTGCAGCGAATCGAGCGGCGCATCGATGAGGTACTCGATGAACTGACGAACCACACCCTGATCGGTCCCGACTCTCAACGTTTTGTCAGTGGCACCCATCGCTATAGCCCAAGGGATACCTTTGCCTTCGTGGTGCCCGAAGACGCAGGGCAGAAGATCTATTTGCTCGACCGCTTTTTCGACCCGCCCATGGATATCTACCAAAACCGCTTGAATACGCCGTTCAATATCTCGGCCCATGCACGGGCAACCGTATTGATCCACGAAATAACGCACCTCAAATCCTTGACCGAAGACCTGGCTTACCTGGACTCCATGCGGCCGTTCCACGACCTGATCAACGTGAACATCAGTGGTGCCCAAGTGATGCAGACCGACCTTGCCGACTTGCGTGATACCGCGCTCTCGACCCTGACCCCCGCGACCTTATTGTTCAAGACCTGGGACGAGTTCACCCAGCACTGGGAAGACTTCGGCAGCAGCGGCACAACGTCGCTGCTCAAGGACAAAGTCCTGAGCACCACTGGCTGCCGGAGTCTTGAGGACGCACGGTCAATGTTCATGAGCAATGCCGACAAACGTATCGATACGATTCTGGCCAACGCCGATTCCGTCACTTATCTGATCAGTCAACTCGGCAGGGAACTGGATGCGGGAGCCTGAGCAGGCTCCCGGCGGGTCTATCAGTCTTTCTGGTCACGCAGGATATTGCCGGAAGCGCCGTCGATGCGCGCTTCATACACGGTGCCGTCGGACTTGCGGCCTTTGACTTCCCAATAGCCGTTGTCGTCAGCTTCCGCCGCGTACACCTCGACGTATCCGGCCTTGGTCTTGGCCACTTCAATGGCCTTTTCGATGGTGATCCAGCCCGCGCCGGGCTTATCGGCCAGGGCGGTGCCCGCACTGAGCAAAGCGGTGGTTGCACACAGGGCGACTAAGGTTTTCTTCAGCATTTTCGTTCTCCATGGTGGGAATGTCCTGAATTTTTAGGTCGCGCCAAACAAGAATAAGTTCCAATTGATGTGCAATCGCCATGATGGCTGTTCTCGCGGTCCGCCTCGGGAGGTTAGAATGTGTGAAATCAGGATGAGTTAATGAGCGAAAAGTCCCTTTCAGAAGCCGAATACGACGCCATCACCGACGCCGCTGCGCATTGGTGCATGCGCATGCACGCAGGTGACTGCACCGCGGCTGAACGTCAGGCTTTTGAGCAATGGCACGATTCCCATCCACTGCACGCCTTTGAATACGCGGCCATGCTGGAAGTCTGGGACGTCGCCGACCACCTGCCCCGCCACGCAACCCCGGCAGTGGTGGTGCCCTTCACGCCTCGCCGCCGGCTACGCACCTACGCGGTAGCGGCAGCGATCTGCCTGGCCGGATTGCCCCTGGCCGCCTTTACCGGCTGGGAAGCCGGCTGGTTGCCGAGTTCCTATGAGCGTTTCCAGGCCGCCAATGGCTTGCGCAAGGTCACCCTGGACGACGGCAGCGAGGTGGAGCTCAACCTGGGCACCGAGCTGGTCTACAGCAACTACAAGGATCAGCGTCGCGTCACGCTGAAAAAGGGCGAGGCGTTCTTCAAGGTCAGCCATGACAGCGCGCATCCATTTATCGTGCACGCAGGCTTAGGACAGGTGCGCGTCACGGGCACCCAGTTCAACGTCTGGAAGTATGAAGACCAGGTGCGAGTGATGTTACTCGAGGGCTCGGTGCAGATTGCCAGTGACCAGGTACACGGCAGCGTGCCCCTGACACCCGGCATGCAGGCCAGCTATCAACAGGGGGATGCCACGCCGCGCGTAGGCACCATCACCGCCAATGACACCGCCCTGGCCTGGCGCCAAGGCAAACTGGTGCTCGACAACCTGGCCCTGACCGATGCGTTGCCGTTGATCAACCGCTACCTGAAAAAACCGGTGATGCTGGCGGACGCCAATACCGGGACGATTCGTATCGGCGGCATCTACAACATCACCGAGGTCAATAACCTCATCCCGTCCCTGCCTAAGGTTTTGCCGGTCTATCTGACCCAGAACCAGGATGGCAACCCCGTACTCAATTCCATCCCGCGTAAATCCCCCAAAGGCTAAGCCTGAGCCGCAAGCCCGGGCATCGTTGCGCCTGAAGTGTCCATTTTTGAAACACTCGACGCCCCTGGATCGCCCGTGTTGTGCGGATTCATCGTTTTGTCATACGCAGTGTTACAGCGCTGATACAGCTGGGTGAATCGTTTGTGGTACGGCCGTGGGTGCGTGCCTGGACGGTAGGTGTCTCAGGGATGAAACAGCACTGACATCACTTTGCCCACGAATAACTCCAACCCATTGAATAACAACAGTAAATAAAAAGCGGCACGGCTTCTGCTCTATCCCTTACAGCGCTGTTTAGGGTCAGCGCGACGAATAAGGAATGCCGCCGTGGTCACACTCACTCAAGGTTCAATGAACGTACTGCTGATCAGCTGTGTACTCAGCGTCGGCATCAGTGTTCCAAGCTTTGCAGGTGACGGCGTGATCGTGACAGGCCGTGACGTACAGGCTCACATGTACGGCCGCGCCGCCTTCGGTAAAGACCCCTACCCCACCACCGCCAACGCCAATCCCAGCCGAGACATCATCGGTGCCACTGGCGAGCTCAGCGATATGGATATCGGCGGCATCAGCAGCGGCTCAAGCATCGTCAGCGCGATTCAGACTAACGGCACCTTGACCGGCCTGCACGCCACACAAAACAGCATGTCCACCCTGGGGGCCGGCTCTGCCGCCGGCCACGGTGCGGGCAGCAGCATGGGCGGGCAGATCAGCGACTCGATCCAGCGTGGCATGGCGCCGTTGAACAACATCGGCAGCATGATGGGGGGCAAGTAATGAATCGTTCCCTGCTCATCCTCGCCCTGTTGGCCAGCGCCCCGGCATTCGCCGACGATACTGCGGTGATCAACAACAGCGGCAAACAATACCAAGGTGTCGTGTCGATCAACCAGGCGGCCGGCAACCAGCAACAAATGTCCAACAGCCGCGCCATCGCGCTCGGTGGCCAGGCCACCAACGTCAACATCCAGCGCCTCGATGGCAGTGTCGACCCGTCCTTGAACGCCAAGGCGGCGATCCAGGGCAGCTCTTTTACCAATGGCAACGGTGTACTGGGCATCAACCAGTCGGCCGGGGCCAATAACCAAACAATCAATGCCGTGCGGATCAGCATCAACCCTGGCCCGCAAAGCATCGATGACAGCGTCCTGTTGCAACAGAACACGACGACGCTGGCAACCGACTCAGGGCTCACCCCCACCACTGGCAGCCGCCTTGTCGTTACAAGCGACCAGGCCTTCACAGGCAGCCGAGGAGTGATTCAGGTGAACCAGAGTGCCGGGGTGGGGAACCGAGTGGCTAACACCCTGGGCATCACTATCAAGTAAACGCTTGGTAGCACTCGTTAGACCGTACCAACACTTAACCAACTAATTAGAAGCAAGGAGAAACACCATGAAACCTCAAATGGCTCTGAAACCACTGGTTTTCGCTCTGGCTGCACTCATGGCTGCTGCTGCTCAAGCAAATGGTGGTGGCTGGCACCCTGCGCCTCAACCCACCGGCGTGGTTGCCTCGGTCGTGACCGATGTACAAAACAGCGTCGGCAACAAGTTCGACGACACCAAAACCGAAAACAATGCCTCTGCCGATAACTCGGTAAACGGCAACAGCGGTAACACCGGTGTTAACGTTCAGTCGGGCAGCGGTAACCAGGCAGACAACTCCGGCGCCATCTCCAGTGCCAAAGGTGACTTTGCAACCGTCTTCGCGGTCGTCGATGTCAATCAAAACAGCGCGATGAACAACTTCGTCAACAAAGGCACCCAGAACAACGCTTCTGCGGATAACGCCCTTAACGGTAACTCCGGTAACCTGGGCTACAACGGCCAGGCCGGTCAAGGCAACCAAGGTAAAAACAACCTGGCAATCACCACCGCTGATGGCAAAAACATCGCTGCGGCCGCCAACACCGAGCAAAACTCGCTCGCCAACAGCTACCTGAACACTGCCGCTACCAGCTACGGCTATGGCCATGGCAGCAAAGCCCAATACGTGTCCAACAACTCCAGCCTCGACAACTCGGTTAACCGCAACTCCGGCAACGTGGGTGTGAACCTGCAATCCGGCTCGGGCAACCAAGGCAGCAACAGCCTGTCGATCGGTCAAGGTTGCACCGTCTGCGCCAGCGGCGTGCGCTTCTGATCCAACGGGGCCTTGGCAACAAGGCCCTTTTTTATTCCAGTGTCCAGCAGGTCACACGATCATGCGCCTCGCGACCCTCACCCTCCTGATGCTGCTCACCGGCCCCACATGGGCAGGCACCATGGCGATCTCCGCCATGCCTGGCGGTGCAGTGATCTACAAGAAGGTCGAGAGTATTCGTGAACGCCGGTTCGCCAACCTGGTGGAACAGAAAACCGATTTCAGCTGCGGTGCTGCGGCACTCGCCACCATTCTGCGCCAGGGTTATTGGCTGGACGTAGACGAAGCTCACGTCATCAAAGGCATGCTGGTCAATGCAGACCAGGACCTGGTACGTACCCAGGGGTTTTCCATGCTGGACATGAAGCGCTACCTCGAAAGCATCGGCATGCGTGCCCGGGGCTACAAGATCGGACCAGAAACCCTGGTGACCGTGAAGATCCCTGTGGTGGTGCTGCTGGAAATTCGTGGCTACAAGCACTTCGTGGTGATGCAGCGCGCCGACAAGGACTGGGTCTATATCGGCGACCCGGTACTGGGCCACAAGCGCTATTCGCGTGACGACTTCCTCAAGGGCTGGAATGGCATCGTCTTCGCCGTACTGGGTGAAGGTTACGACAAGGCCAATGCCTTGCTCGACCCGCCCACGCCGCTGACCGCCAAGAACAAGCTGAATGAGTTCAGGCCCGTAGGCGATGCCGAGCTGATGGATTTCGGTTTTATCCAGAGCGACTTCTTCTAAGAAGCGCAATAAGGGGGCAGGACGCTCCAGGAGCAGAAGATGAACACTTCCCGTTGGCTGACGGTCATGTGTCTCGCAGCCTCAATGCCCGCTTATGCTTCGTCGGGGTTCAAACCCATCGAACTCAAGGATTCGGAAATGGCCGACCTGCGCGGCCGTTACGTGATGCCGGGGCGAATTATCAGCTTCGGCATTGTCATGAGCAGCACCTGGACCAACGCCGTGGGTGACAGCATCACCGGCAAGGCCAGCATGCAGATCGACTCGTCGACCATTACCCCGCAGTTCTACGTACAAACCACTGGCTCGACCGGCAACGGCACGAACCCGAACACCGGCACCGGTACGGTAACCGGCGGCGCCGGCCTGGGCAGCGGCCAGGGGGTGACACAAAGCGTGCGCACCGCCGGCGACGGCAACACGGCCTACAACAATGTGGGCATCACCGTCGAGAACGGCTTTGCGCCCTCCAACATCGTGCAATCGGGGCAAGCGCTGGTCGCCGGCGGTACGGTGACCGGTGACAGCGCAGCAGGCCGCGTGAGCGTGTCGGCCAACAACGGCGGCTTGCAGATGGCGATCCAGGCCAACCACAACCAAGGCAACAGCCTGCAGCAGATCGGTGGGGGGAATGTGCTGCAAGGCACGGTTCTGACCGGCAACACTAACTTCGTCAATAACATGACCCAGCTCAACGTCGTGATGAACAATAACGGTTTGAATAACGGTGCGTTGAACTGCAATCTGGATCAACTCAAGGCCCTACGCACTCTTGGTTATTGAACTACGCTGACCGTCGACACTTACGCATTAGAAAAGGACGGCTTATTTCATGCATCGATCGTTATCGCTCCGTGCTGTGATTTGTTTAAGTACGCTCTTGCCCGCATCCGTTCTGTATGCAGCGCCAGATAGCGACATCGAAACCCTCAAACAGGAACTCCTGGAACTCAAGCAGCGGTACGAAGTGCAGCAAAAAGCGCTGGCCGTGTTGGAGCAGCGCGTGCGTCAGGTCGAAGATCAACCGGCCACCCCGGCCCCCAAACGTCTGGCCAAGTCCCCGGCAGACTTTCAAAAAGCCAACGGCACCACCGTCGCAGGCACGGGTGCGGCGGCAGCATCCGGTGGCGCAGGAGGGGGTGGCGGCAGTTCCTACGGCCAGTCCCTCAAGGACGACTCTGCCCCGGCGCAAAGCGTTAGTAACCTCTATAACGAAGCCAGCGGCTTTTTCGGCAACGGCAAGTTCAGCTTCGAAACCGGCGTGACCTATGCCCGCTACGACGCCCGTCAGTTGACCCTCAACGGGTTCCTGGCGCTGGACTCGATTTTCCTCGGCAATATCAACCTGGACCGGATCAAGTCCGATAACTGGACCCTGGACCTGACCGGGCGCTACAACCTCGATAACCGTTGGCAGTTCGACGTGAACGTGCCGGTGGTGTACCGCGAGTCGACTTACCAGTCTGCCGGTGCCGGCAACAACGGCACCGCGACGTCGGAACAGTCGGTCACCCGCGACCCGACCATTGGCGACGTCAACTTCGGCGTGGCCTACAAGTTCCTCGACGAAACCCCTACCCTGCCGGATGCGGTGGTGTCGGTGCGGGTCAAGGCGCCTACGGGTAAAGAGCCGTTTGGTATCAAGCTGATCAATACACCCGGCAACGACAACCTGTACGTGCCGGAAAGCCTGCCAACGGGCAATGGCGTGTGGTCGGTCACACCGGGCATTTCCCTGGTCAAGACCTTCGACCCAGCCGTGTTGTTTGGCTCGCTGTCCTACACCCATAACTTCGAAGAATCGTTTGACGACATCAGCAGTGACGTCAACCAGAAGGTCGGCGGCAAGGTCAGCCTGGGCGACAGCTTCCAGTTCGGCGTCGGCGTGGCCTTCGCTCTCAACGAGAAGATGAGTATGTCGTTCTCGGTGTCCGACCTGGTACAGCGCAAGAGCAGGCTCAAGCCCAACGGTGGCGACTGGCAATCGGTGGTCTCCAGCGATGCCAACGCCGGTTATTTCAACGTGGGCATGACCATTGCCGCGTCGGATAACCTGACGATCGTGCCGAACCTGGCAATCGGCATGACGGATGATGCGCCGGACTTTACGTTCAGCCTGAAATTCCCGTATTACTTCTGATTGACTTAACGCCACATCCACAAGGAAAAGCCCCGCAACGATAAGGGTCGTTGCGGGGCTTTTCGGTTTACCCGCCCTAGCGGATCTGGTGTTTGTGCAGCAACCGGTAGAACGTCGGCCGGGAAATCCCCAGCACACGCGCCGCGACACTCAGGTTGTCGCTGTGCCGGTTGAGCACATCGCACAGTGCCTGTCGCTCAGCACGGTGCTTGTAGTCTTCCAGTGTAGCCATGGGTGGCGAAATTGCCTGCTCGCCCACCAAGCCCAGGTCGGCGGCTTCGATCTGGCGCCCCTCGGCAAGCACCAGGCCGCGGCGCACGCGGTTGGCCAGTTCACGCACATTGCCCGGCCAGGGGTGTTGCCCCATGGCCACCAAGGCGTCGTCGCTGAAGCTGCGGGGGCGGCGGCCGGTTTCCTGGCTGTAGAAGCGTGAAAAGTGATTGGCCAGCATCGCCACATCGCCATGGCGCTCGCGCAAGGGCGCAGTGACCACCTGCAGCACATTGAGCCGGTAATACAAGTCTTCACGAAAAGCGCCCTTGGCGACGGCAGCTTCAAGGTCGACGTGAGTGGCCGCCAACACCCGCACGTCCACCGGAATCGGCTGGCTGCCGCCGACCCGCTCGACCTGCTTTTCCTGGAGAAACCGCAGCAGGTTGGCTTGCAGTTCCATGGGTAAATCGCCGATTTCATCAAGGAACAGGGTGCCGCCATGGGCCGCTTCGATGCGCCCGATCTTGCGCTGGTGGGCACCAGTAAACGCGCCCTTCTCATGGCCGAACAGTTCGGATTGGATCAGGTGTTCGGGAATCGCTCCGCAGTTGATCGCGACAAACGGCTTGGCATGGCGCTGGGATTGGCGGTGCAGGGTCTTGGCCACCAGCTCCTTACCCGTGCCGCTGTCGCCACGGATCAACACCGGGGACTCGGTGGGCGCCAGCTTGGACAACAATTTGCGCAATTCTCGAATCGGTCGGCTGTCGCCGAGCAACTCATGCTCGGGCTCATCGACCGGGGTGTGCCCCTTGCCGCGCAGGCGCGCCATACCGAACGCGCGGCCCAGAGTGACCTGGACCCGAGACACGTCGAAAGGCAAGGTATGAAAGTCGAAAAACCACTCGCAGACAAAATCACCGACATTTTGCAAACGCAGTACATCCTGGCTGAGCACGGCAATCCATTCGGTGCCGCTGCGGCCAATCAGCTCCTTGACCGCTTCCGGACGCTCCAGATGGTAGGGCTGTAGCCGCAGCAAACCGACGTCACAGGATCGGTCACCTACCGCCTCCAAGGCACAGCTGTCTACCTCCCAGCCCGCCGTGCGCAAACCGGGCAATAAGCCATGGCAGTCGTCACAGGGGTCTACCACGAGTAAGCGGCGCTGCACGGGTGTAACAACCATGACTATTCCTTGGCGTCAAAATTGTTAAAGTTATTTAGAAACAATGTGTTGTGACGACCAGGGCTAACACTAGCAAGATCTTGACGCGGGCCTTGTACCATTTCGCTATAAGTGCGGGCAAAAAGCCACCAAGCAATGTATGGAGCGAAAAAGTTGCGCAGCGCCAACACGCTCATTCAGCTTTCAAAACAGTCGCTTACATGACGTCAATCAGGAAAAGTTGAAATTTGTTGCTCTAACATGTGACCCGTACCCCGTCATCGCGCATCAGTACAAGTAACCCGCCGCACGGTCAGCCCAACCGCCGGTACTCACTTGAATGGGCATTTAGAGAGAGACCCACATGAACGCCCCGCTCCGCATCAACGAAGCTCTTTTGATCGCAGACCGTGCTTTCCAGCCCTTTCAGTGCGTAGCCTGGCACGATGGCAATGGCGCCCTGAGCCTGAGCGTCATCGACCGCACCAACAACCGTATCGGCAGCAAACAACTGTCGTCGAACACCTATAGCGACCCGGCGCAATTGGAAGACTTGCTGTTGCAGGCCCGCGCCGAACTCGACAAAGATGGCTACCAGTTGCAGTCCTGGGCCATGCCTAAGTAAGTCGCGACACTAACTTCCGATCACTGCCAAACAGTGATCGGAAGTTGCGCAAGCAACTTAGGACGCTTATCGCGCTGCGAGAATAAACCGCTCGATTGCTTCGGCAGCGCCGTCCTCGACATTGCTGCCGGTAACGACACTGGCCTGGCGCTTGACGGCTTCTTCCGCCTGCCCCATGGCAATCGACAACCCCGCCACCTGAAACATCGCCGGATCATTCCCTCCATCACCAATGGCCGCCGCCTGTTCCAGCGGCACCCCAAGGTGCGCCGCCAGGGTCTTCAACGCCTCGCCCTTGTTGGCCAACATGGCCGTCACATCCAGATAAATCGGCTGCGAACGCGACACCTGGGCCAAGCCCTGTACCGTGGGCTGCAATTGCGCTTCCAACGCCACCAGCAATTGGGTGTTGTTGCTCGCAGCGACGATCTTGTCGACACGATCCAGGTAGGGCTCGAAACTCTCCACCACCACCGGCCCATACCCAAGGCCATGGGTTTCGCGCGGTTCCACCGGCCCTGGCGGGCCGCGGCGCAGCCAGTCACCGTCGGCAAACACCCACACTTCCACATCCGGCTCAGCCGAGAACAGCGCCAAGGTCACCAGCGCCGCCTCTGCCGGCAGGTGGTGGGCAACCAGGATGCTGCCATCCGGGTTGATCAAGGTGCCGCCGTTGAAGCCCGCCACCGGCACATCGATCCCGAATGTCTCGATCAGATGCAGCATGGCCTTGGGCGGTCGCCCGCTGGCCAGGCTGAAAAACACCCCGGCCTCACGCAGGGCGATCACCGCATCGGCGGTGCGTTGGCTGAGACTGTGATCCGGATGCAGCAACGTGCCATCCACGTCGCTGAGGATAAAACGGATGGGATGAATCGCTGCATCACTCATCCGAGCGAGTGCCAGGTGCGGCCATCACGCGCCAGCAACACATCAGCCGCCGCCGGCCCGTCTTCACCGGCCTTATAGGTCTGGATCCCGTCGTCTTCCTTCCACGCATCGAGGAACGGTTGCACCGCACGCCAGCCGTTCTCGATGTTGTCGGCGCGCTGGAACAAGGTCTGGTCGCCGGTCATGCAGTCGTAGATCAGGGTTTCGTACCCGGTCGACGGCTGCGTCTCGAAGAAGTCCTTGTAGGCAAAGCCTAACTGGATGTTCGCCATATCGAGGGTCGGCCCGGGCTTTTTCGCCAGCAGGTCGAACCACATGCCTTCATTGGGCTGGATCTGGATCTTCAGGTAAGTGGGCTTGAGCTCATCGACCTCGGTGTCACGGAACTGCGCATAGGGCGCCGGCTTGAAGCAGATCACGATCTCGGTGTCGCGCACGCTCATGCGCTTGCCGGTGCGCAGGTAGAACGGCACGCCGACCCAGCGCCAGTTGTCGATCATCACCTTGAGGGCGACGAAAGTCTCGGTACTGCTGTCGGCAGCGACGTTGGCTTCTTCACGGTAGCCGGGCAGTTGCTTGCCGGCGATTTCGCCGGCGGTGTATTGCCCGCGCACCGAGTTCGCTCGCGCGTCTTCCAGGGACCACGGGCGTACCGCGCCGATCACCTTGGCCTTTTCACCGCGCACCGCATCGGCACCAAAGGCGGCCGGGGGTTCCATGGCCACCATCGCCAGCAACTGGAACAGGTGGTTAGGCACCATGTCGCGCAGGGTGCCGGTTTTTTCGAAGAAATTGCCCCGTGTCTCCACGCCGACGGTTTCGGCGGCGGTGATTTGCACGTGGTCGATGTAATGGTTGTTCCAGAACGCTTCGAACAGCACGTTGGAGAAACGGCTGATGAGGATGTTCTGCACCGTTTCCTTACCCAGGTAATGGTCGATGCGATAGATCTGCTTCTCGCTCATCACCTTGAGCAGGCTGGCGTTCAACGCTTCGGCGGTGGCCAGGTCGGAGCCGAAGGGCTTTTCGATCACCACGCGACGGAAACTGTCATCCGTTTCCGTCAGCAGGCCGGCACTGCCCAGGCGCTGCACCACGTCACTGAAGAAGCGCGGTGCGGTGGCCAGGTAGAACACCGCGTTGCCGGTGCCGCTGTCAGCGATCTTCTTGCCGATGTCGGCGTAAGTGCTGTCGTCGAGGAAGTCGCCCTCGACGTAGCTGATGCCTTTGGCCAGTTGCGCCCACAATGCCGGATCGAGGGCGTTATCCGCATTGCCCTTGACCTTGCTCGCGGCCTCGGTGCGGATAAAGTCCTCGAGCTTCTTGGCGAAGTCGGCATCGCTGATGGCGTTGTGATCAACGCCAACAATGCGCAAGCCATCGCCCAGCAAGCCATCACGACTGAGGTTGTACAGCGCCGGCATGAGCAGACGCTTGACCAGGTCGCCATGGGCGCCAAACAGAAACAGGGTGGTGGGTGGAGCAGGTTCGGCCTTGAGTTTTTTGCCGTTGGCGGTCATTTTTTGGCAGTCTCCACGTGGCCGCCAAAGCCAAAGCGCATGGCAGACAGCATCTTGTCACCGTAGGTGCTCTGCTGGCGCGAGCGGAACCGCGCAAACAACGAAGTGGACAGTACCGGCACCGGCACGGCTTGTTCCATGGCGGCTTCAATGGTCCAGCGGCCTTCGCCACTGTCGGCCACGGAGCCGGAGTAACCGTCCAGCTTAGGGTCGGTGGCCAGGGCGTCGGCGGTCAGGTCGAGCAGCCAGGACGAGACCACGCTGCCACGGCGCCAGACTTCGGCGATATCGGCAACGTTGAGGTCGAAGCGCTGGTCTTCGGGCAGGTTTTCCGAGTTCTTGGTCTTGAGGATGTCAAAACCTTCGGCAAACGCCTGCATCATCCCGTACTCGATGCCGTTGTGGATCATCTTGACGAAATGCCCGGAGCCCGCCGGGCCGGCGTGGATGTAGCCCTGCTCGGCACGCTTGTCCGCCGAAGCGGAACGGTCCTTGGTGCGCGGGATGTTACCCAGGCCCGGTGCCAGGCTGGCGAAGATCGGGTCGAGGCGCTGCACGGTCTCTGTGTCGCCGCCGATCATCATGCAGTAGCCACGTTCCAGGCCCCAGACGCCGCCGGAGGTACCGACGTCGACATAGTGCAGGCCCTTTTGCGCCAGGGCCTTGCCGCGACGCACGTCATCCTTATAGTTGGTGTTGCCGCCGTCGATGATCACGTCACCGTCTTCCAGCAGCTCACTGAGTTCATTGATGGTGTTTTCGGTGGGATCGCCTGCCGGCAACATCACCCAGACAGCCCGCGGTTTCTGCAGCCCGGCCACCAGGGCCTTCAGGTCGGCAACCCCGGTGGCGCCCTCTTCGCTCAAACCTTTGACAAATGCTTCGTTACGGTCGTAAACAACGGTGGCATGCCCATTGAGCATCAGGCGCCGCGCAATATTCCCGCCCATGCGGCCTAGTCCGATAATCCCCAGTTGCATGTGCTGATGCTCCCAACTACTAAATAAATGTGTGACATAGTTTATAGCGCAATGAGGCTAATGAGGGTTAGTCAGAGGCCGATCCAGGTAGTTTCATGACAAAAAATTTGCCATCATTTCACCATCACCGCAGCGAAAGTCACACGACCACCAAAAATAAAAAAGTTCCCTTGCCGTGAAAAAGAATTCAGAATTGCTCTGACTGTTGCCGAGAACCTCGACTCAAGCGTTCTGGCACACCGCGACATACCGGCTATTTGCGAGGTAAGCAATGAGCACAGCACAGATGATGACCCGTCCTCCACAGACCCTCTACGTCACGCTCCGTCGTGATGAGTTGCGCCAGTTGAAAGACGAACGCGATCAGTTGCAGCAGGAGGTCATGCGCCTGCGTGCTCATATCGTTCAAGCCCAACTGGACCAGCCTTCCGGCGCACAGCCTGCGCTCTGCTGAGCCTGTCATCGGTTTGTAAGGCAAAGGCTACAAAAAACTCACAAAGTTTTCACACGCCCCTCCCGATACTCCCGCCCCCAAGGGCCATCCCATGCAAAGGTGGCCCATGTTGCGTGCAGCACTGCGCGTCGACTGACAAATTACCGGGTTGGAGCGCTGGATGGCGATGTTCGAACGCAGCACTAAGTCTGCGAAAGGCTTTGATTGGGCCGGTCTTGGCTGGCTATTCGTGTTTTTCTGGTACTTCTCCGGCATTACCCAACTGCTGATCCAACTCAGCGGCACTTCCGGCTTCAGTGGTTTTCGCCAAGCCTTCTTCATGAGCGCGATATGGCTCGCGCCGCTGCTGCTATTCCCCCGCCGTACGCGCTTGCTGGCCGCCCTGATCGGCGTGGTGCTGTGGGCGTGTTCCATGGCCAGCCTGGGTTACTTCTTCATCTACCAGCAGGAATTTTCCCAAAGCGTCATCTTCATCATGTTCGAGTCGAACATCTCTGAAGCCGGCGAGTACGCCACCCAATACTTCGCCTGGTGGATCGTGCTGGCGTTCATTGCCCACACCGCCGTGGCTATTTTCCTGTGGACCCGGGTACGCCCGGTGTATTTGCCGCGCGGCCAGGCCTTGCTGGCGGCAACAACGATCCTGGTGGCCATCATCGGCTACCCGCTGGTCAAGCAGATCGCCCGCAGCGATACCCTGGACGACGCCATCGACCGCTTCGAATCGCGCATCGAACCGGCCGTGCCATGGCAGATGATCGTTGCCTACCGCCGCTACACCGAGCAGCTGGACAACATGCAAGGCATGCTCGACAGCGCCAATCAGATCCCACCCTTGACCAACCTCAAGGACACCATGGCCGGCCAGCCTTCGACCCTGGTGCTGGTGATCGGTGAGTCGACCAACCGTCAGCGCATGAGCCTCTATGGCTACCCGCGCAACACCACGCCGGAGCTGGACAAGCTGCGCGACCAACTGGCGGTGTTCGACAATGTCATCACCCCGCGCCCCTACACCATCGAAGCCCTGCAACAGGTACTGACGTTCGCCGACGAGGAGAACCCCGATCTCTACCTCAAGACACCGTCGATTGTCAGCGTGATGAAACAGGCCGGGTACAAGACCTACTGGATCACCAACCAGCAGACCATGACCAAGCGCAACACCATGCTCACGACCTTTTCCGAACAGGCCGACGCGCAGGTGTACCTGAACAACAACCGCAACCAGAACGCGCGCCAATACGACGGCGATGTGCTGGAGCCGTTCTCCAAGGCCCTGGCCGATCCGGCCGAGCGCAAGTTCATCGTGGTGCACCTGCTCGGCACCCACATGAGCTACCAGTACCGCTACCCGCCGACCTTCGATAAATTCACCGATCGCCAGGGCGTGCCTGCCGGTATCAGCGACGATCAGCTGCCCCTCTACAACAGCTATGACAATGCGGTGCTGTACAACGATTTCGTGGTGTCGAGCCTGATCAAGGATTACGCCAAGACCGATCCCAACGGCTTCCTGCTGTACCTGTCGGACCACGGCGAAGACGTATTCGATTCCGCCGGCCACGCCACCCTGGGGCGCAACGAAGGCAAGCCGACGGCGCCGATGTACACCATTCCGTTCATGGCCTATGCCTCGCCGAAGTGGCGTGAAACCCACGACTGGAAATTTGCCGGCGACTTGCAACGCCCATACAGCAGCTCGCAATTGATCCACACCTGGGCCGACCTGGCGGGGCTCAGTTTCAATGAGCTGGACCGCAGCAAAAGCGTCGTGAGCGACAACTTCACGCCGCGCCCGCTGATGATCGGCAACCCCTACCTGCGCCCGCAAAAGGCCTTGATTGACTTCAGCTTGATCAAGCCAAAAAAGGTTAATCCGGCCGATGTGGTCCTTCAGGAAAAATAAGGTTTGTAACAGAAAGATAACAATCATTCTCGTTTAAACCTAAAGTTCCCTCGCTCCTTTCGTCTTTGAGCCAAGGCCTTCCCGTTCCGGGGTGGCCGCAAAGACGACAAGGAGTCTTCCGCGATGCTCGCGCCTTTTACCCGCTCCATGACCCTCACACTCGGCCTGTGCAGCGCCGCGTTGAGCCCGCACCTGCTGGCTGAAACCGACCCCGAACACACTCCGTTCGAACTCGGCGCGACCAACATCTCCGCCGAAGGCCTGGGTGCCACCACCGAACACACCGGGGCCTACACCACGGGCTCGATGAGCACCGCCACCCGCCTGAACCTGTCGGTCAAGGAAACCCCACAATCGATCTCGGTGATCACTCGCCAGCAGATGGATGATTTCAATCTCAATACATTGACCGACGTGCTGCGCCAGACCACCGGGATCAACGTCCAGCATAACGATTCCGACCGTGTGTCCTATTCCTCCCGTGGCTACGGCATCACCAATTTCCAGATTGACGGGATGCTCAATACCTTCGGCTACATGAAGTCCGACGCCGATACCATCATCTATGACCACATCGAGGTGGTACGCGGCGCCACGGGCTTGACCACCGGCGCCGGCGATCCCTCGGCCACGATCAATATGGTGCGCAAGCGCCCGACGGCCCAATGGCAGGCGAAAACCGGCGTCAGTGCCGGCAGCCATGACAATTACTACAGCTACGTGGACGTGGGCGGCCCATTGGCATTCGACGGCAAGCTGCGCGGGCGCACGGTGCTGGCTTACCGTGACAGCCAATCGTTCCGCGACAACTACGGCCTGCAGCGGGCGGTCGGCTACGGCATTCTGGAAGGCGATCTTTCAGACGACACCGTGCTGGCTGTAGGTTTCGATTACCAGGACAAGCAGGTCCAAGGCACCTCTTGGGGCACCGTGCCGTACTGGAACAGCCAGGGCGGCAAGGCCGGGTTGTCGCGCTCCACCAATATGGCGGCGCACTGGAGTTCCTGGCCGCTGACGGACAAGACCACCTTCGCGACCCTCGACCATCGGCTCGGCGGCGACTGGCACGTGAAGGCCGCCTACACCCATCGCCAGAGCGACACGGATGGCAAGGTGTACTACGGCGGCGCGGGCTTCCCCAACGATGATCGCAGCGGCATGACTGCCTGGGCGAGCCATATGGGTGGCACCTCCAGGATGGAAGCGGTCGACCTCAACCTCGCCGGCAGCTATGCGTTGCTGGGCCGCGAACATGCACTGATGATGGGCTACGGCGAGGCCACGCAGCGGGACGTCTCCCCCGTGATGCGCAGCAACATACCTGCCGGCTACTACACCATCGACGATTGGAAATACATGGGCGGGATCGCCAAGTTCGGCGACACCGTCACCGACCTCAAGGGCGAACACAGCAGCAAGCAACAAAAGGCCGGCTACCTGGCCACGCGACTGAGCCTCACCGACCGCTTGCACGCGGTGCTGGGCAGCCGCTATGGCAGTTGGGAGCTGAAAAGCGCGGCGCCCCAATACGATGCCAACGACCAGCTTACCGCCGCCGGCAAAACCAGCCAGACCCACAATGATATGTGGACGCCCTACGCCGGCCTGCTCTACGACCTGACGCCGGAGTACACCGTCTACGCGAGCTACACCGACATCTTCAAGCCACAAAGCCTCAAGGATGCCAGCAAGAAGTACCTTGAGCCCGTGGTGGGCAGCAACTATGAGGTCGGCCTCAAGGGGAGCCTGCTGGACGAGCGCTTGAACCTGGCGGCGGCGTATTTCTGGAGCACCCAGGACAACGTCGCAGAGCGGGACGACTCGGTAGCGCCGAACCCGACCACCGGCGAGGAGTACTACAAGTCCGGCGGCAAAGGTAACAAGGTCAACGGTTTCGAATTGGAAGCTGCCGGGGAAATCATGCCCGATTGGAACCTGACGGCCGGCTACACCTACACCCATTCGGTGAACGGTTCGGGTAAACGCAACAACACCGGGCAGCCGCTGAACCTGCTGAAGGTGTCCAGCGCCTTCCGGTTGCCGGGTGCGTGGCGCAACCTCACCGTCGGCGGCGCGGTGAACTGGCAGAGCGACATTTACGATTGGAGCGATCGACCCACAGGGGCCCGCGTCGGCAACACGCGGGTGACCGAACGGGCGAAGATCACGCAACAGGCGTATACCGTGGTCAACCTGATGTCCCGCTATCAATTCGACGAGCACGTCTCAGCGTCGCTTAACGTCAATAATCTATTTGATAAAAAGTATTACGAGCGCGTCGGCTTTTATAACGGCGTGTATTGGGGCGACCCACGCGCCATTACGCTGGCCGTGGACTGGAAGCTTTAAAGGCGTCTACCCGAAGTTAACAAAATCGTTAACTTCGGATGTTTCTCGCGTTAATTCCCACTTAATAAGATCGCACCAGAATCGCCCCCATGAATCTGATCAAGGACAGAGCAGATAACCGATCACACTTAATGAGAATACCCCGATGAAACTCTCGACTTTGATGCTTGCCAGCCTGATGACCCTGAGCTCCGCCGCCGCGTTTGCAGAAGGTGGCGCGGAGCGCTCGAAGGAGTTCTACAACAACTTTACCTTCATGCAGCAGAAGCTTCACGGCACGGCTGAACAAACAGCGCTCGCCGACGGCAAGACACCGAAGACCAACACTACCGAACAGGAACAACCCAAGAGTTAATTTAATCTTTAGTTAATCCGCAATACCCTGGGCCATTCCGCTCGATTGGCAGAGGTTTATTGGGCGCCCTTTAATGGCGCCCTTTTTTTCGCCCGCTATTTATTAAAGCGGCTTGTTCCAGAACAACATGCGTCCATGGGCGGGATCAAACTTCGAATCATCAAAACCAAACTTGCGATACGCCGACTGGGCGACGGCATTGCCCTCAAGCACTTCCAGGGTGATCTTGCAGCAACCACGCTGACGGGCAATCTCCTCGACCTTCAGCAGCATTTTCTGGCTCAGCCCCAAGCCGCGAAACGCATGCATCACCACCACGTCGTGAACGTTGACCAAGGGTCGGCAGGCAAAGGTGGAAAACCCTTCAAAGCAATTCACCAGACCCGCCGGCTCACCGCCGACAAACGCCAGCACACTGAAGGCATGGGCGCGCTTGGCCAACTCGGCCGGCAGTTGCTCGAGCAGATCGGCGGACAGGCTATGGCCGCCGCCCATCGGGTCTTCAGCGTAATGGTTAAGCACGCGGCCAATGGCTTGGGCATGTACGGGATTGGTGTAGCTGGCTTGCAGCACCAGGATATCTGGGGTGTCCATTTCCGTCCTCGATCACGACTACAAGGGAACCTGTTCCCTTTGAGGGGCACGATTGTAAGCGTGTAGTCAGCACCAGATGAAGGAGATTAACTACAAATGTGCGCAAGAAAACGCGAAAGCTATGGCGCTGAAAAAAACGCAAATTGTCAATTACGAGCTTTTTTTCGTACAGGCCTCAGCCGAAACGCTGCAGCTGCATTTCTTGCAACCGACTCAGGGTGCGACGGAAAGGAAACTCCAGGTAGCCGTCGGTATACAGGCGCTCCAGCGGCACCTGGGCCTCGATAAACAACGGCACCTTGCGGTCGTAGCACTCGTCCACCAGGGCGATGAACCGACGCACACTGTCGTCGTGCACCGACAGCTGCGGCAGTTCGCGATCACCGGCCACCACCCGCTCGGCCCCGTCCTCGGTGCCGCGGGCGATCCGGCCCGGACGCTTTTGCGCACTCAGGTTGGGCACCTCGCCCAGCAGGATCACCTTGAAACGATCGCACAGCAGCATGAAATCCATAGCCGCCAGAGGTTGTTCGCACAGGTCGGCATAACGGCACCAAAGCACGGTTTCACTGGCCTGCACGGAAACAATGGAGCGATGGCCAACGGTGACCGGGCCACGACTCACCGCTTGCCCTTCGGCCAATTGTGCGAACACGTTCGCCAGCGCCTCGGGCTGGTTCACCCAATAGCGCTGCAGGCCAATACCGGGATGCAAGCGATGGTCCTCACCACCGTCTACCGCCACCACTTGCATATGCTGCTCAATCGCCGCAATGCCCGGCAGGAAGCGCTCCCGATTGAAACCATCGGCATACAGCTGGGCCGGCGGTTGATTGGAGGTGCAGACCATCACCACACCTTCCTCGAACATGACCTGGAACAGCCGGCCGAGGATGATCGCGTCACCGATGTCATTGACAAACAATTCGTCGAAACACAGCACGCGTACGTCCCGGCTCAGCTCCCGGGCCAGCGCCTGCAACGGGTCATGGGTGCCGGTGAGCTGGAACAGACGCTGATGCACCCACCCCATGAAGTGATGAAAATGCTGACGCCGTGCGGGCACCCGCAGGCTTTGGTAGAACTGATCCATCAACCAGGTCTTGCCACGGCCCACCGGCCCCCACAGGTAAACACCCGTCACGGGCGGACGGCCTTGATGCAAGGCTGAATGACAGGCTTGCAGGGCATCCACCGCCCGGCGCTGGGCGTCGTCGGCAACGAAGCCCTGCTGGGCGATGGCGTGTTGGTAAGCAGCGAGGGGCGAGTCGAAAGTCATGCCCGCGATTATGACCTACAGGGAGATGTCCAACCGTGAAATCTTGCCCTGCGCGTTCAGGCGAAAGGTGTAGCGCAACTCCAGCGGGCTGCCGGGAAAGTTGCCGGAGACCACATTGCTGACCAGCACCTTGCCGGTTCGGTGCTGCACATTGAGCACTTCAACCCGCGGCTGGTAACGGCGCCCGGTGTCTTCCATCCAGCGTGCAATGGCGGCGGTGCCCACCTGGTGCTGGCCTTCATCGAACACATTGGCATCGTCAGCAAAACAATGGGCAATGACCGAGGTGTCGCGGGCATTGGTCGCCGCGATATAGGCGACGATGGCGGGGGCCAATTCAGGCTGGGACATGGCAAAGCTCCTTTTCAGGTGGTTGTAGCACCATGCTAAGCCAGGGGTGTGTCAGTTTTTGTCAGGAGTAAACCGCCCGGTTTCATTCTGTTCCATCAGGTTACGCCAGCCCCGCAACCAGTCACTGCGCCGCCCCGGATAACGTTCACCCTGGGCTTGCGCACTTGCCACACGGTCGGTGCGAAAGGTGCGGTAGGCACCGCGCAACTCACACCAGGCCACAATCACCCGCACCTCGTTCAGAAAACCCAGCGCCAGCGGCCAGATCAGGCGTTGACTCTGGGTCTGGCTGGCATCGGCGTAGTCGATATGCAGCTTGGACTGATTACGAATGGCCTCGCGGAACACATTGAGGGGCACGCGGTTTTCCGGGTAGCCGAACACTGGCGGGCCGGGTAATAGCGTTGGGTTGCGCAAGGC
Source organism: Pseudomonas sp. SB113 (assembly GCF_040754745.1). Classification (NCBI taxonomy): domain Bacteria; kingdom Pseudomonadati; phylum Pseudomonadota; class Gammaproteobacteria; order Pseudomonadales; family Pseudomonadaceae; genus Pseudomonas; species Pseudomonas sp. SB113. The sequence continues at coordinate 24,010 of NZ_JBFMHW010000027.1, read as the reverse complement.
TTCCTGCGCCGCAGGGTCGAGTACATCGGCAATCTTGGCCAGCGCGTTGGCAGCCGCCCGGCTCAACACGTCATCCCCCCGCTGATCCACATAACGCAAGCCCAGCACCACGGCTTCGGTTTCCTCGGCGTTGAGCATCAACGGCGGCAGAAACAGCCCGCTGCGCAGCACATAGCCTACCCCGGCCTCGCCGAAAATCGGCGCGCCCAGGGCGGTCAACTCGGCAATGTCGCGGTACAGCGTGCGCTCGGACACCTCCAACTGCGCCGCCAGCACGGCGGCGGTCACCGGGCGTTTCTTGCCCCGCAGGGCCTGCAACAACGTCAGTAAACGAGTGGTACGTGACACGTTGATCCCACCGAACAAGAAAAAGTGCCGCAGCTTAGCAGAGCCTCCTGTCAGAAAACGTCAACAGCAAAAAAGCTCCCCGACCGAAGCTCAAAGGCAAAAAAAACGGCCTGAACAGGCCGTTTTTTTACCGCAGTGGTTTACTTAAGCAAGGCTCTTGCTCACCACCTCGAACACATCGCTCGACAGCTCACCCGAGCCACGAATGCGCTCCAGCTCCGCCTTCATCAACGCCTGGCGCGCGCTGTCGTATTTACGCCAGCGGGTCAGCGGCGCCAGCTGGCGCGAAGCGATCTGCGGGTTGAAGCCATTCAACTCGATCACCAGATCAGCCAGGAAGCGGTAGCCCGAACCGTCGGCGGCGTGGAAGTTGATCAGGTTCTGCCCGGCAAACGCGCCGATCAGCGCACGCACCTTGTTCGGGTTCTTGAGAGTGAACGCCGGGTGCTCCATCAACGCCTTGACCCGCTCCAGCCCGCCCGGCAATGTGCTGCCCGCCTGCACGCTGAACCACTGGTCCATGACCAACGGGTTGTCCTTGAAGTTCTCGGCAAACACCGCCAATGCCTGGGCCTTCTCCGCTTCGAACGGCGAATTGACCAGCACCGCCAGCGCGGTCAGGCGTTCGGTCATGTTGTCGCTGGTGTCAAACTGTTCGAGGGTGGCCGTCAACACCTCAGGCTTGCCGCTGAGCATCAGGTACGACAGCGCAATATTCTGCAAGGCACGCCGGGCGAAATGCTCGGCCGCAGCGACATAAGGCGTCTGCTTGGACAACTCGCGATTGGCCTGGTAACGCAACCACAGCGGTTCATGCAGGTTGTCAGCCAGTTGCTTGCGCGCAAACTCACGGGCGGCGTGGATCGCATCCACATCCGCCACCTCGCTGATTTCCGTCAGGTAGGCTTCGCCTGGCAGCGAAAGCATTTCGGCGACCATGGCCTGATCCAGGGACTCATCGCTTAACACGGTACGCAAGGCATCAATCAGGCGCTGGTCCAGCTTCAACGGCTGGCCCGCCTGATGCTGAACGATCAGTTCCTGCAACACCTGCACCGACAACTGCTGGCCCGCATCCCAGCGATTGAAACCATCGCTGTCGTGCTGCATAAGGAACATCAACTGATCGCGGTTGTACGGGAAGCTCAGTTTCACCGGCGCCGAGAAACCACGCAGCAGCGACGGCAGCGGCTGTTCGGCGATGTCGACGAAGGTGAAGGTCTGCTCGGCCTCGGTCACCGAGATCACGCGGGACGTGGTGCCCGCCGTCGCTTCACCGGCGAGGCGCAAGGCAATGCCAGCGCCCTGCCCGTCCAGCAGGCCCAGCTCGACCGGGATCACGAACGGCAGCTTTTCAACTTTGTCCGGGGTTTCCGGGCAGCTTTGGCGGAAGGTCAGGCTGTAGGTTTTGGCCGCAGCGTCGTAGGACTCGCTCACTGCCAGGCGTGGGGTGCCGGCCTGGCTGTACCAGCGCTTGAACTGGCTGAGGTCGGCGCCGTTGGCGTCTTCCATGGCCTTGATGAAGTCGTCGCAGGTCACGGCCTGGCCGTCATGGCGTTCGAAGTACAGGTCGCTGCCTTTACGGAAGCCTTCGGCGCCGAGCAAGGTATGGATCATGCCGACCACTTCCGAGCCCTTTTCGTACACGGTCAGGGTGTAGAAGTTGGAGATCTCGATAAAGCTGTCCGGGCGCACCGCGTGGGCCATGGGGCCGGCGTCTTCGGCAAACTGGTGGGTACGCAGGTAAGCCACGTCCTGGATGCGCTTGACCGTGGCCGAGTTCATGTCGGCGGAGAAGCCCGAATCACGGAACACGGTGAAGCCTTCTTTCAGCGACAGCTGGAACCAGTCGCGGCAGGTCACGCGGTTACCCGACCAGTTGTGGAAGTATTCGTGGGCGACGATCGCCTCGACCCGCTGGTGCGCGGCGTCGGTGGCGGTTTCGGCACGGGCCAGCACGGCGCTGGAGTTGAAGATATTGAGGCCCTTGTTCTCCATGGCGCCCATGTTGAAATCGTTGACCGCCACGATCATGAAGATGTCGAGGTCGTACTCGCGACCGTAGGTTTCTTCATCCCAGCGCATGGATTTTTTCAGGCTGGTCATAGCGTGCTGGCACTTGTCGATATTTTCCGGCTCGACGTAGATGCGCAGTGCCACTTCGCGGTTGGTCATGGTGGTGAAGGTGTCTTCGACACACCACAGGTCACCGGCCACCAAGGCGAACAGGTACGCCGGTTTCTTGAACGGGTCTTCCCAGGTCGCCCAGTGGCGGCCGTCTTCGCCAGGACCGCTGGCGATCGGGTTGCCGTTGGAGAGCAGGATCGGATAGCGGTGTTGCTCGGCGATCACCGTGGTGGTGAACGTACTCATCACGTCGGGGCGGTCGAGGTAATAGGTGATCTTGCGAAAGCCCTCGGCCTCGCACTGGGTGCAGAACATACTGCCGGATTTGTACAGGCCTTCCAGGGCGGTGTTGGTTTCCGGGTGGATGCGCACGCTGGTGTCGACCGTGAAGGTCTCGCGGGTCGGGTGCAGGGTCAGGTGGCTGTCCGTCAACTGGTAGTCAGCTTCGGTCAGTTCCTGGTCGCCGAGGTTGACGGTCAGCAACTCCAGCTGCTGGCCGTCGAGCACCAGCGGTGGCAGGCCGGCGCCACGCTCGGGGTTACGGCGCATCACCAGCTGCGCGTGGACCAGGCTGTGGTCCTCGAACAACTCGAAGGTCAGGTGCGTCTCTTCGATCAGGTAGTCCGGCGCCTGATAGTCCTTCAGGTAAATCATCTTCGGTTGTTCGGTGCGCATGGGTGGCATCCTTCTACTGATGCACGGCGAGCTGGTAGGCCGTGTACTTACGAATATTGATAACGCCGGTGTCGAAGATCAGGTATTGGCCCTTGATCCCCAGCAGCGTGCCTTCGGCAATCGGGTTCTTGTCCAGGTTGAAACTGACGATCTTGGCCGGATACTGCTCCACCGGGTAGCGGATTTCCAACGGTTCGATGTCGGTTACCGGTTGGATGGCCTGCAGGCCAAAGCGTTCCTGCAATTGCAGCAGGCCATCGGCACAAGAGGCGAACAACTCGTCGCGCACCTGCTTGAGGTCCACCGCCGCCGCGTCGCCCTTGAGCAGCGCACGCCAATTGGTCTTGTCCGCCACTTGGCTGCGCAGCACATCCTCGACAAAGCCGGACTGCTGGCGGGTAGCCACGCGCATGATCGGCAGCGCCTGGCTGGCGCCCTGGTCCAGCCAACGCGTCGGCAATTGGGTGGCACGGGTAATGCCGACCTTGATCCCCGACGAATTGGCCAGGTACACCACGTGGTCGGTCATGCAGAATGTCTCGCCCCAGCCTGGATCGCGGCAGGTGCCGGCGTCGTAATGGCAACGCTCGGGGCTCATGATGCACAGGTCACACTGGGCCAGTTTGGTCATGCACGGGTAGCAATAGCCCTGGCTGAAGCTGGTCTTGGTCTTGCGGCCGCAATGGCTGCAATGGATGGCGCCGAGGTACTCCAGGCGCACATGGGTGCCGATCAACGGATTGACCGGCACCTCGGTATCACCCAGGCGAAACGCGTATTGAACGGTCGGCTCACCAAGTTGCGCCGACATTTTGCTGACTGCACCGCGACCGATTTCAATCAATGGAGCGCATCCGACTTGAACAGGATGTTCGGCACGGTGGTCGACTTCGACTCGCATTCCTGCGGGCCCATGTAGCCGGTGCGCTGGTCTTCCGGCAGGTTCTGGATCTCCCAGGCGATCATGGCTTGCAGCGACAGCTCACGCTGCTCGGCGGTGAGCTTGCGGCCATCGGACCATTTGCCGATTTCCACCGCGAGCTTGAGGCTCTCGTAGATGTCCGGGGTGATGTTTTCGATCATTTCAGCAAAAGAGGACATTAGGCTCTTCCTTATCAAAGAGAGGATTTGCGACGGTTATACAAACCGCCCAGCAAACCGGTAAGGCAACCGATGGCCAGGCCGCCGACATGGGCAGCGTTGGCGATTTCGCCGAAACCGATCATCGAGACCAGCCCCGACAGGCAGAGCACCAGCCACACCAGCATCATCACCAGCACCCCACGGGGCAAGCGATAGGCCGGGTTGGGCGAGAGTAGTTGAAAGATCCAGCAATGCCCGAGCAGGCCATAGAGCACACCGGACAAGCCACCGAACAGGCCAGGGCCACCGTACGCATATTGCGCGTAGTTGGAGACCAGGCTGAACAACAGGGTCAGGCCCAGCAGGTTGATACTGCCCTGGCGCACTTCAATACGCCGGCCCAGCTCCCAATACCACATGCCGTTCATGGCCAGGTGCAGGATACCGAAGTGGATCAGCATCGGCGTGACCAGCCGCCACCATTGGCCCGAGGCCAGCATCTCGGCGAACGGCGTGAACTGGATGTACTCGCCCATCACCCGGAACGGCAGGAAGGTCAGCCAGCTCATGGCTTGCAGGTTTTCACCGAGCAAGGTCACGGCGCCGACAATGATGCTCGCCAGCAACACCAGCGCCGTTACCGGGCTATGGCGCACTTGCTGGACGAAGCCTGGACGCGTGACGGGTGCCTGTTCGGGAATATCCAGTTGCTGGTCCGGATCGCCGGCGGGAAAGCGCTGGTACAAGACGCGCACGTCGTCGCTGATGGTCTCGGGAACCCACAACACCTGCTCGCCGGCTTCCTCGCTGACGCGATGGGGCACTTGCATGCGTTGCAGCAGCTTCACGAAGCCGCCCAGGTCGACGCTCAATGGCAAGCGCAATACAGGCACGGCACTCATACAATCACCTCGGGTCGCTCAACGTCGACCCATACGAATTTACGCGGATCCAGTTGGGTTTCCTGGTCCAGCCGATACGCCACCAGCTTGCCATACAGCACCGCGCTGTAGTCCAGGCACGCCAGGTTCGGGCGGATCGGTGCCGGTTTGCCGCTGCGCCAGTAATGGCCGACGAACAGCAAGGGTTCGTCGGCGCCGTAGCGCAGCAGGGAGTTTTTTTCATGGGGCGACAATGGCGTGCGCGCCACCGGCTCCGGCAGTGCGTCGGGCTGGAATACGATGTCGCCGTAGGTCTTAGGGTCGTCTTCCCAGAACTTGGTGCGGAAGAACGAGCGCGTCAGGCCATCGCCACCGGTCAGCGTCAGGCCGTCCGGCAGGCGCATATCGGTGCCGCGCAACAGGCGGTCGAAGGCGTTGCAGGCAAAACTGCCGGGCACGGCGGCGGCCTGCAGGAAGTGCTGGTCGATGCAGCCATCCGGGAACGTCGCGCGCAGCGGCTGGATAAAGCCGTCGTCCCAGCACGCATGCACTACGCGGAAACGCCCGGCGTCGACAAACAGCGGCATGTCGTAGAACCAGCCGAGGAAGTCGTGCCAGTCGGCCGGGTGGTGCTCGAACTGGGTCAGGGTTTCGTGGATCAGGCGCTCATGCCGTGGGGTGTGCTCACGCACGAACTGCTTGCCACTGCCCGGCGGCGCCGGCGTGGCCCAGCCCAGGGCATTGAACTCGTGGTTACCCATGATGCACAGCGCCTGGCCGGCTTCAGCCATGTCGTGGACGATATGCAGCGCCTCGCGAATGCGTGGGCCACGGTCGATGATGTCGCCGAGGAACACCGCCATGCGCGACGGATGGCGCCAGGTGCCGGCCTGCTTGTGGTAGCCCAACTGCTCGAGCAAGTGCTCAAGGGTATGAGCGCAACCGTGCACGTCACCAATCAGGTCGTAGCTACGCGCGGGATCGAGCATCAGTCGCCTCCACCCCCCAAGCGGCTGCCCCAGCCCAACTTGGTGCGGCACACTTCGTAGTAGTTGTGGTCCAGCGGGTGGATCAAGCGCAACTTCTGTGCTTTCTTGCTCACGGTGATGGTGTCACCGGGGGCGCAGGTGAAATGGTTCTGCCCGTCGCAGGAGACTTGCGGGTAGATCTGCATGTCTTTGGACACCACGATTTTCAGCTCACTGTTGCCATCGACCACAATCGGCCGGCTGGACAACATATGGGGGTACATCGGCACGATCACAATGGCATCGAGCTTGGGATGCATGATCGGGCCGCCGGCCGACAGCGCGTAGGCGGTGGAGCCGGTCGGCGTGGCGACGATCAGGCCGTCGGCCTTCTGGCTGCACACGAACTGGCCGTCGATATACAGCTCGAATTCGATCATCCGCGTGGATTTGCCTGGGTGCAGCACCACGTCATTGAGCGCATCGCCCTGGCCGATGGCTTCGCCGTGGCGGCGCACTTCGGCCTGCAGCAGGAAGCGGTTTTCCACCAGGTAATGGCCGTCGAGCACCTTGGCCACTTCGACTTCCAGCTCATCGGGGCGAATATCGGTGAGAAATCCCAGGCTGCCGCGGTTGATCCCCAGCACCGGCACGTTATGCCGCGCCAGGGCCCGGGCCGCGCCGAGCAGGCTGCCGTCGCCGCCGACCACGATGACCATGTCGCAGACTTCGCCGAGCATCTTGCGCGAGGAAGTTTGCAGGCCGTGGCCGGGGAGGATTTCGGCGATGGTGTCTTCGAGGATCACATGCAGGTGGCGTTCCAGCAGGAATTTTTTCAGCCGGCGGACGGTGTCCAACACCTGGGTACTGCCCAGGCGACCGATGATGCCGATATTGCGAAATTGCTCCATGGGGCTCCTGCGGGATTGGGGGTGTGGCAAAAAAGAAACGATTATGGGCGAAAGGCCGCGTCAGGCAAAATCCTTTGTCGCCGTGAAGCCTTGATGACAACGGTTCTCAGCCACCTGCGCCACGGTTAAAAGGCTATGCTCGGACCATGACTGTGTTCCCGGATTTGCACAACCTGCCCCGCCAACTGCGCCACCCCGAGGTGCGCGACTTGGCGTGGGTGATGCTTGCCCCGCCGATGCTCGCGCAGACGCCCTGGCCACAGCGCCACCCGCTGGCGGGCAGCGACTGGGTGCAGGCGCCCGACCGCCTGGAACACTGGCTGCGCGCACTCGACCGGGACAGCCGCGTCTTGCAGCATTGGCTGAGCCTGTCACGCACGCGGCGCCTGGGCTTGTACTACGAGCGTCTGTGGCAGTTCGCCGTGCAGCATGCGCCGGGCGTGGAACTGCTCGCCGCCAACCTGCCGATCCGCCGCGCCGGGCACACCCTGGGCGAGCTGGACATGCTGCTGCGCGACCGCGATGGCGTGCACCACCTGGAACTGGCGATCAAGCTCTATCTCGGCCCGCAGGACGGCGACGGCCAGGACACCGCGCAGTGGCTGGGCCCAGGCTGCCATGATCGGCTGGACCGCAAGCTGGCGCACCTGGCCCAGCATCAACTGCCGATTTCAGCGCGGGCGGAAAGCCGTGAAGTGTTGGCGGCCCTGGATATTCAGCAGTTTGACGCGCACCTATGGCTTGGCGGGTATTTGCTCTATCCGTGGCCTGGACTGGCCGAATCGCCCCACGGCGCCCATCCGCAGCATTTGCGTGGGCGCTGGTTGCATCAACGGGATTGGCAGGCGTTTGTCAGCGGCAGCGCGCCAGGCCGCTGGCAACCGTTACCCCGGCATGCGTGGCTGGCGCCGGCGCATTACCCGGCGGATGAAGTGTGGAGTGAAGAACAGATGCAGGCCTGGCTGGCAGACCTTGATCCGATGGCCCCCGCGCAGTTGCTCGTGCGCATGCTGCAGAACGGCGAGGACTGGGAGGAAGCCGAGCGGTTGTTCCTGGTGGCGGATCTTTGGCCGAATGTGCCGGGGGCTGGCGGATAGATCGTGTGGTGTATTGAGGGCCTCATCGGGGGCAAGCCCCCTCCCACACCGACCGCATTCCAAAGGGGTGTACTCGGTAAAATGTGGGAGGGGGCTTGCTCCCGATAGCGGCGGCACCGGCACTACAACTCATCGATATGCCGATAATCCAACTGCAACCCAGCCGCCAACGCCTGGGCGCGCCCCAACCTGATCGGCCCGCGCTCGATATCCACCAGCAACCCCGCACACGCCAATAACGGCAATCCGGCGATGTCCTTGAGCCGCCCATCCGTGATCACCAGCACGCGCTGCTGCTCAGCCGGATAACGCTTGCGTCGCGCCACCAGCCAATGCGCGGCCTCGGTCAGCGCCGCCAGCAACGGCGTACCACCGCCCGCGCCCAACTGATCCAGCCAGCCCGCCAGGCTTTTCGCCGCCTTGAGCCCCTGCACCTGCCATTTGGGCGACTGCCCGCTGGCCGTCAGCAATGCCATGCGTGCGCGCTGTCGGTAAGCATCATCAAACAGCTGCGCCAGCAAGCCCTTGGCATCGCTCAACGCCTGATGCCGCCGAGTGGAGGCCGACGCGTCGACAATCACCAGCCACAACGCATGGGCCGAGCGGCTGCGCAGGTGGTAGCGCAGGTCTTCACGGGCGTGCGGCCGACCGCCAAGCAAGGTGCCCGGCCAGTTGATCGAACCCTGCTGCGCACTGCGCGCCTTGCCCTGCCTGCCGTTGTCGAGTCGCCCCGCCTTGGGACGGGCATCCGCCCCCGCGTCAGGTCGGGGGCGAATGCCTAGGGCTTTTTTGGCCAGCTGGGCACATCTCGGCGCGTGCCTGTGGGCAGGGCCGGTGCGGGCATATCGCCCCATTGGCCTTGGCCGGGCGACGTGTCCGAGGGTTTCGGCGCCTGCCCCTGATTGGGCGGACTGGCCGGTGGGGATTGCTCCTGGCGACGGTGGCGCAAGGCAAAGTCCGCGACTGCTTCGATGTCTTCTTCGGCAATTTTATCCGCGCCCCGCCACGCCGCATGGGCGCGGGCGCCGCGCAGCCAGACCAGGTCAGCACGCAAACCGTCGACCCCTGCGGCGAAGCAACGCTCGGTGATCTGCGCCAAGGCCTGATCATCCAGCTCGATACTGTCCAGCCGCGCCCGCGCCTGGGTGCAGCGTTCGCGTAACGCCGCCTGCTGTTCGGCCCACTGCGTGCAGAAAGCGGCGGGGTCACTGTCGAAATCCAGGCGACGACGAATGATCTGCCCGCGCTCGGCAGGCACCGTCTGCCCGCCCAGCGCCACGTTGAAACCGAAACGGTCCAGCAGTTGCGGGCGCAACTCGCCCTCCTCCGGGTTCATTGTGCCGATCAGCACAAAGCGCGCCGAATGGCGATGGGAGATGCCGTCGCGTTCGATCAGGTTGGTGCCACTCGCTGCCACATCCAACAGCAGGTCCACCAGGTGATCGGGCAACAAGTTGACCTCATCCACATACAACACGCCACCGTCCGCCTTGGCCAGCACGCCAGGGGAAAACTGCGCGCGGCCTTCGCCCAGCGCGGCGTCGAGGTCCAGGGTCCCGACCAGACGCTCTTCGGTGGCGCCCAGCGGCAAGGTGACGAATTGCCCGCTGGCCAGCAGATCCGCCAGACCACGGGCCAGGGTGGATTTGGCCATGCCGCGCGGGCCTTCAATCAGCACGCCACCGATCTTCGGGTCGATGGCGGTCAGGCACAGCGCCAGTTTCAGGTCGTCGGCGCCGACCACGGCGGACAGCGGGAAATGGGGAATATCGGTCATCCGGTCTCTCTTTAAATTCTGCTGTACACGTAATCACCCTGTCATGAGCGGGCTTCTTGTGGCTGTGGCGAGCGGGCTTGCCACAACAAGTCCACTTGCCAAAACTGCTCCCTATCTCGTGCTCTAACTGTCTTCTTCTATATCCAGCAACAGGTTTTCCAGCGCCTCGCGATACGCCCCCGGCTCCTGCCACAGGCCTCGCTGCTGGGCCTCCAGCATGCGTTCGGTCATGTCACGCAGCGCCGCGGGGTTGTGCTGCTGCACAAAGGCCCGGGTTTCAGAGTCCAGCAGGTAGGCGTCGGCGAGCAATGCATATTGATGATCGTCAATCAGCTCCGTGGTGGCATCGAAGGCGAACAGATTGTCCACGGTCGCGGCCATTTCGAACGCACCTTTATAGCCATGGCGCTTCACCCCTTCGATCCACTTGGGATTGGCGGCGCGGGAACGGATCACCCGGTTCAGCTCTTCCTTCAAGGTGCGAATCCTGGGCAGGTCCGGCTGGCTGTGGTCGCCATGGTAGCTGGCGGCCTTGTCGCCGCTCAGGGTTTCCACGGCGGCGAGCATGCCGCCCTGGAACTGGTAGTAGTCGTTGGAGTCGAGCAGGTCGTGCTCGCGGTTATCCTGGTTCTGCAACACCGCCTGCACCTGGCTCAGGCGCTGGGCGAACTGCATGCGGGCGGCGGTGCCTTCATCGGAACCGCCATAGGCGTAGCCGCCCCAGTTCAGGTAGACCTCGGCCAAGTCCTCGCGGCTTTGCCACAGCCGCCCGTCAATGGCGCCCTGCACGCCCGCGCCATAGGCACCGGGCTTGGCCCCGAAAATACGCCAGCCGGCCTGTTTTGCCGCCGCTTCTTCATCGAGGCCGGATGCCTGCAACGCCGCGCGCTCACTGCGCACCTTGGCGGCCAGCGGGTTCATGTCGTCCGGCTCATCCAGGGCCGCCACCGCTTGCACCGCTGCGTCAAACAAGCGGATCAGGTTGGCGAACGCATCGCGGAAAAATCCAGACACTCGTAGCGTGACGTCCACACGCGGGCGGTCCAGCAGGCTGATCGGCAGGATTTCGAAGTCATCCACCCGTTGACTGCCCGTGGCCCACACCGGCCGTACGCCCATCAGCGCCATGGCCTGGGCGATGTCGTCGCCACCGGTACGCATGGTGGCCGTGCCCCACACCGACAGGCCGAGTTGGCGCAGGTGGTCGCCGTGGTCCTGCAAGTGCCGCTCAAGCATCAGGTTGGCCGACTGGAAGCCGATGCGCCACGCGGTGGTAGTGGGCAGGTTGCGCACGTCGACGGTGAAGAAATTGCGCCCGGTCGGCAGCACATCCAGGCGCCCCCGACTCGGCGCGCCGCTTGGGCCGGCCGGCACAAAGCGCCCGCCGAGGGCATCCAGCAAGCCGCGCATTTCCGCCGGGCCGCAGGCATCCAGGCGCGGCGCGACCACAATGCGCAGGCTTTCGATCACCGCCTTCACATCCTCCCAGCCGGGCTCTTCCAGCTGTTCCAGCGGCCCTTCCAATGCCTGCTCGATGAGTCGCGCGGCGTACAGCTCAAGTCGCTCGCGAGTGTCCCCGGCGGTGCGCCACAACTGCGTATCGATGTTCTGCAACACCGCCGGGCGGCGGCCGGTCCACGGCTCGGCCAGGGCGCAGTCCAGCGGATCAAAGCCCAATTCGAAGGCTTTGGCCAATACGCGCAGCAGGCTCGATTGCGGGCCACGGCCATCGCCACGGGGGATGCGCAACAAGGCCAGCAAGGTGTCGATACGTAAGCGCCCCTGGGGCGACTCACCAAAGATATGCAAGCCGTCGCGGATCTGCGATTCCTTCAAGTCACACAGGTAAGTGTCCAGGCGCGGCAGCCAGACCGCCGCATCGACGTCGCCGCCCAGTTCAAGCTCCTGGTCGATACGGGTTTCGCGCACCAACTGGAGGATGTCTTTTTGCAGCTCGCGGGCCCGGCGTGGGTCGAGCAGTTGGGCTTCGTAGTATTCGTCCGCCAACAGCTCCAGATTTCGCAACGGGCCGTAGGTTTCGGCGCGGGTCAGCGGCGGCATCAGATGGTCGATGATCACTGCCTGGGTGCGCCGCTTGGCCTGGGCGCCCTCGCCCGGGTCGTTGACGATAAACGGGTAGATGTTCGGCAGCGGCCCCAGCAGCGCATCCGGCCAGCAGTTTTCCGAGAGCCCCACGCCCTTGCCCGGCAGCCATTCCAGGTTGCCGTGCTTGCCCACATGGATCACGCCATGGGCGCCGTAGGTGTGGCGCAACCAGAAGTAGAACGCCAGGTAGCCATGGGGCGGCACCAGGTCCGGGTCGTGGTACACCGCGCTGGCATCCACCTGGTAACCCCGGGCCGGCTGGATGCCAACGAAGGTCAGGCCCAGGCGCAGGCCGGCGATCATCAGGCGGCCGTCGCGGAACATCGGATCGTTTTGCGGCGCGCCCCAACGCGCCAGCACCGCCTGGCGATTGGACTCAGGCAAGCGCTGGAACATCGCTTCGTAGTCGTCCAGGCCGAGACTTTGATGGCAGGGGCGCAGGTCGAGGCTGTCAAGATCGTTGGTGACGCCGCCGAGCAGGTCATGGATCAGCGCAGTGCCGCTTGCGGGCAGTTGAGCCGGCACCGGATAACCTTCGGCTTGCAGGGCACGCAGGATATTCAGCGCGGCAGCCGGGGTGTCCAGGCCCACGCCATTGCCGATGCGGCCGTCGCGGGTCGGGTAGTTGGCGAGGATCAGGGCGATGCGTTTATCCGCATTCGGCACCCGCGCCAGTTCGACCCAACGGCGCGCCAGCTCGGCAACAAAATCCATGCGTTCGGGGGCTGCGCGGTAGCACACCACGTCCGACTGGCTGCGCTCGCTGCGCCAGGCCAGATCCTTGAAGCTGATCGGCCGGCTGATAATCCGCCCGTCCAACTCGGGCAAGGCAATGTGCATCGCCAGGTCGCGAGGGCCAAGGCCTTGCTCGCTGGCCTGCCAGCCTGGCTGGTTGTCCTGGGCGCAAATCGCCTGGATCACCGGGATATTGCGGCGAAACGGGCGCAAATGTGGGGCTTCCGGGCTGGATTGGGCAAACCCGGTGGTGTTCAGGATCACCGCCGCGCCGACCTCATCCAGCAGGTCCTCGACTACCGTCAGGCAGCCGGGTTCTTTCAAGCTGGCCACCGCCATCGGCAACGGATTAAGACCCGCCGCCTGCAAACGCTGGCAGAACACGTCGATAAAACCGGTATTGGCCGCCTGCAAGTGCGAGCGGTAGAACAGCACCGCCGCCACGGGCCAATCCGCGTGCCAATCCGTCTGCCAGTCATTGAGGCGAGGGTTAGCTTTATGCGGGTGATAAATCGCCGTGCGCGGCAGGGTTTGCGGCTCGGCCCAGGCATAGTCACGCCCCAGGTAGGCGCTGGCCAGGCAGCGATAGAAGTCCAGGGCATTGCCCAAACCGCCCTGGCGCAGGAAGTGCCACAGGCGGTCGCGCTGTTCGGCATTCACCGTGCTCAGGCCGCTGAGTTCCGGGTCCGGGCGATCATCCCCCGGCACCAGGATCAGGGTGACGCCGCGCTCGGCCAGCGCCACCAGACGCTCGATGCCGTAGCGCCAGTAACCGATGCCGCCATGCAGCGAAATCAGGATGACCTTGGCGTGGCGCAGCACCTCATCCACATACAGGTCGACCGACGCGTGGTTCTGCACCTGCATCGGGTTGGCCAGGCGCAGGCTGGGGTAGTCCTCGGGCAACTGCTGGGCCGCTTCGGCCAGCAGCGCCAGGCTGGAATCGCCGCTGCACAGGATCACCAGCTCGGCGGGGGTTTGGCCAAGGTCGGCAATATTGTCGTCCGCGACGAAACCACCGGGCTGAGTCCTGAGCAGGTGCATGGGTTAAACGCTGAGGGCGGCGCGCAGTTGCGCTTCGAGGCCCGCCGCGTCCAGCTCCTGGCCGATCAGCACCAGCCGCGTGATGCGCGCTTCATCGGCGCCCCAGGCACGGTCGAAGTGCTTGTCGAAACGCATGCCCACGCCCTGGATCAGCAGGCGCATCGGCTTGTTCGGGATGGCGGCGAAGCCCTTGACGCGCAGGATGCCGTGCTGAACCACCAACTGAGTCAGGGCGTCGAGCAGCAGCGCCTCGTCGGCTTGGGGCAGGTCGATGGAGATCGAATCAAACGCGTCGTGATCGTGGTCGTCTTCACCTTCATGGTGATGATCGTGATGGCTGTGGCGAGCGTCGATGTGCTCCTCGGAGCCGGCACCCAAGCCGATCAGCACGTCCAGGGGCACGCGACCGCTGCTGGCTTCGATGACCTTCACCGCCGGCGGCAGCTCCTCGGCAACTTCCAGGCGTACACGGGCCAGGTCTTCGGCGCTGATCAGGTCGGACTTATTGAGGATCACCAGGTCGGCGCTGGCCAGTTGGTCGGCAAACAGCTCGTGCAGCGGCGATTCGTGGTCCAGGTTCGGGTCGAGTTTGCGCTGGGCATCGACCTGATCCGGGAACGCGGCGAAGGTGCCGGCGGCCACGGCCGGGCTGTCGACCACGGTGATGACCGCATCAACCGTGCAGGCATTGCGGATTTCCGGCCATTGGAAGGCCTGTACCAAGGGTTTTGGCAGGGCCAGGCCCGAGGTTTCGATGAGGATATGGTCGAGGTCGCCGCGACGGGCGACCAGTTCGCGCATCACCGGGAAGAATTCTTCCTGCACGGTGCAGCACAGGCAGCCGTTGGCCAGCTCGTAAACACGGCCGTTGGCCTCTTCTTCGGTGCAACCGATGGAGCACTGCTTGAGGATCTCACCGTCGATGCCCAGCTCGCCGAACTCGTTGACGATCACCGCAATACGACGCCCCTGGGCGTTGTCGAGCATATGGCGCAGCAAGGTGGTTTTGCCCGAGCCGAGGAAGCCGGTAACGATGGTGACGGGAAGTTTGGCTAGTGTTTTCATCGGATGCCCTTTGGGGCGGGCATACGGGACGATAGGCCCTGCGACGGCGCGCAGCAGCAGATTTCGTCACCGGATCACCCCGCCCGGTTGAATTGGAAAATCGGTAGCGAGGCAGGTCTCCTGGCTTGGGGCTTGCGGGTCTTGCGACCGGCGCCGACTGCGCCTTCCCGCCGCAGTGGCAGTGGCGTGGCAGTCAGATAAACCCTTCACAGTTGCGGGGGCAGCCGCGGCTTGAACCGCGTTCCCTTCTTAGCTTCGGCCTGGGCCGAAGAACCTCGAGGGTGCAAGGCTACGCAGTGCGCGAGAGATGGTCAATGTCGGCGACTTTTACTTGACTACCCCTGAAGAAACGACCGAGAAGGCTTGCCCCCACGCTATACCTCGTGATTAGAAATCAGCAGCAGACCTTACGACTGACTCGATCCGCTCACGCCCTGCACTCGTCAAACGCTTCACACCAAATGTCTTGGCAATTTCCGAAGGCTGGTCACCTGATGAAATCAAAGAAGCCACTAACAACAACTCTTCAGCAGCTATTTCTTCGACAGAGCGAGCATCGTCAAGTGCACCTGGTGTTCGATATAGGTTCCAATTCAACACATCGCTTTGCGAGTGCCAGACGAACTGCCCTTCCACCGGGTCGCTTTTCAAATGGTGATGCTGCTCGGTCAATTCAAGAACACGCTCCCGGATCAAGCGGCCAGACCTTTGGAATCCATGCGCCCTTGCAATTCGCTGTACCAATAACGAATCCAGAATCGGCGCCTCATGGATCAGCACATGGGAAATCAGATCTTTCAGAACCGGATCGTATGCTTCGGAGTAAAACGCATCCGCGCGAATCCTATCACTCACGCTGGTGAAATCCGTGACTCGATATTCACCTTTGACAGCAGGGTGGACTGAAACAGAGACTGCCCTGGCAACTTTGAGCTCCGGAGGTTCGTTTATCGTCAGGTCACTCACAGAAGCTGCAATAACATCCTCTACCTGATCCTGGGCGGACAGAGATGAATCCCTGTCGACGAGTGTCAATGGAGGAATGAATACCTGGGGCTCTTCATAAACAACCACTTCAGGGGTGGCCCGGGATTCAACCAGCAGCGCTTCAAGAGCTGCGTGCAGGCGATCCAAAGCTGCGGACTTGTCGATCCACCAATCGGTGGACCACAACCGCACCAGATTCCAGCCCAGGCCTTTCAGAATCGCGCTTCGCACCTTGTCACGGTCACGCGCCGTCGCCGCGCTGTGATAAGTGGCACCATCACATTCGACGCCAGCAAGGTAATCACCGGGGCGGTCTGGATGCACGATGCCCAAATCAAGACGGAAGCGGGATACGCCAATTTGCGGAACGACTTGCCAGCCTTTGCGCCTCAAACCTTGGGCAACAGCTTCTTCAAATGGAGAGTCGTACCCACCTACCGAGCCCTGTATCGCTTCGGCTAGCGCTCTCGGCCCCCGCTGAGCAAACTCAATGAAGTGCTTTAGATCACGTACGGCTCTTGCATTGGTGCGATTCAAGTCGATCATCGAAGCATCAAAAGATGAAAAGACCAGCATTTCCCGGCGAGCGCGAGTTATTGCTACGTTCAATCGACGCCAGCCGCCCTCTTTGTTCAGGGGACCGAAGTTCATCGACATGACTTGAGCGCCGGGTTCGGTTGGCCCATACCCAATGCCGAGCATAATCAAATCGCGCTCATCGCCCTGTACGGTTTCCAGGTTTTTGACTACCACCGGCTCAGGTTGATCATCTTGAAAAAACGGCTCAATTTGCGGGAATTGTTGCCGCGCTTTATCCAGCAGGTCGGTAATCAGTCGTTGTTGATCGCTGTTAAGCGTGATGATGCCAATTGTATGACCCGCAGCGATAAAGGCCGGATCCGTCAAGCGCTTAACCGTTTCGGCGACGATGGCCTCGGCCTCGGCCTGGTTATTACGGCCCTTGCCCTTCGCATACACCCCGTCAACACGCCGCCACTCGACGGTGCTCGCACGCGTTTGCGCGGCTGGGAATGTAATCAAGTTGCTGTCGTAATAACGATGATTGGAAAATGCGATCAAGCTCTCGTGACGGCTACGGTAGTGCCAACTGAGGCTGTGACTTGGGATACCTGCACCCAGACATTCGTCAAGAATGCTTTCCATATCTTCCGCAGTGTCGTCCTCAGAGGCGGATGCCGCACGATTGAAGAAGTTGGTCGGCGGCATTTGTCGAGGGTCTCCCGCAATCACCACTTGCTTACCTCGGGCAATAGAGCCAATCGCATCCCAAGGGGCTATCTGCGATGCCTCATCGAAGATCACCAAGTCGAAAAGCTGGAGATCCGCCGGCAGGTATTGAGCAATCGACAACGGACTCATCAGCATGCATGGCGCGAGCTTAGGTAATGCATCACCCATTTCCACAGCCAATTGACGCACCGGCTTGTGACGTCGAGACTTCTGCAACTCATGCTTCAAGACACCAAAACCACCTTGTTTGCCGATTTCATTTTTCGATGGAATCGAGCCACAGAGTTTCGCGCGAATGTAACGCACAGTAAGCCTGGATAAATCGTCATCCAATCGCACAAACGCTTCAATATCGCTGGTGTGCTCCGCAGGAACGAAGTTGCGCAACAATGGTTCTGCGTCAATCGCCCCGGTTGCAAACCAGCGCGCATAAGCTGTTTCGAACACACTCAGGGTGCCTCCCTCGGGCAATGCATTTGCCGCCTGGGCATCACTTAGGGGTTGCAGTCCCACTGCCAGCGCCTCGTCCCTGACTCGACACCAGTCGCACCAGGCCTTCAGCTTTGAGGATTGGCGAGTGATAGCACTGGACACATCAAACAGTGCTTCGATTGACAGCTTGGCCTCGTAAGGTCGATTACAAAGTTCGTAGAACCGTTGGGTTCCTTGATTAAAGTCAGCCAGTGCATCCTTCAATACGTGCAACGCGGAAGAAATGAAACCGCCTGCACCCAATAGTTCATTGGCTTTCACGACCAGCTTTTCAGTCGTCTCACGCAGGGAAATCAGGTGTTCCGGCGATTGTGCACTCGCACTGATGATCGCTCTTAAGCGTTCGCCCAACTCGCAGGCTGCGGTCATGGCCGCACCATCACTGGCCAGACCGTTCCACCCAGGCACTGCAATCAACTCTGAGGACACCCCATCCAGAGCGGCGAGCAAGGTTTTCATTTCATTGAGTTTGGGCAGATCAGCCTCAACATCCGGCAGCCCTACCGCGCCACCTGCACTGGCCAGATGTTTGACAACTTTTTTCTTACCCAAGGTTGCGAAAAACCAGAACTTTTCCTTAGCCCGACTCCATTCCTCTTTGAATACGGCAAGCTCGAGCGCGCGACATGCACCCTCGCTATACCGAACAGAGAGCGAACTTTCGATTGATCGATAATCAGCCAGAAGTTGCGCTGCTTTTTTTGCCGAGCTGATCTTGGCACTGACATTCAGCGTGAAGACAAATGAGAGATCAATGCCATGGGCATCAATCAGCAAGGTGAAAAATCGTACAAGCTGCTCGAAATCCTCAGTACTCTCGACAGCGAGCGGGAGGCTCGTTGCCTTGAGAAGATTGGCACCGGCGACTTTGAGTCGTTCGATTTTCCCTGGCATCTCTTGTGCGGCAGCGACAATCGCCTCTTGCCATCCATTCGACCAATCTGTAGGCGCCATCAGCGCAAAATCTTTCGACAGCTCACGCGCGGCCTGACCGTTCAAGTCGAGACGTCGCGCCAACTCTTTCATCATCAAATAAGTGTGCGAGTCGTGAACCGTTCCGGACGGCCACGTCAATCGCGGCAACGACTCGTTCCAGTCCCGTACTACCCGCCCGATGGCCTGGTGCACCGACAGACCGTTGGGTGAGCGTTGATGGAGCAACTCGACAATTTGATTGAGCCGGTTTCGCAGCTTATGCAGCTTGGCCGCTTCGTTAGCCCATTCATCCGCACTCAGGGCATCACGAACATCCCAGGCGCGTTCGAGCTGCTTGAGTACTTCAACCTTGGACGTCTTACTCGAGTGAAGCTCGAGGCAAAACTCACCCAGCCCCTTTTCTTCAAGCCGCCTATACACCACATCAAGAGCGGCCATCTTTTCAGCAACAAACAACACCCTTCGTCCGAGCGCAAGGTTGTGCGCAATCATGTTGGCAATAGTTTGGGATTTACCTGTGCCTGGCGGCCCATCGAGTACAAAATCACAACCACTGGATGACGCAACCACAGCAGAAAGTTGAGAGG
Source organism: Pseudomonas sp. SB113 (assembly GCF_040754745.1). Classification (NCBI taxonomy): domain Bacteria; kingdom Pseudomonadati; phylum Pseudomonadota; class Gammaproteobacteria; order Pseudomonadales; family Pseudomonadaceae; genus Pseudomonas; species Pseudomonas sp. SB113. The sequence goes on along the minus strand of NZ_JBFMHW010000027.1, from coordinate 4,940 downwards.
AGTCCGCTGGTAGTGGGGTAAATAAATTCGCAGGGTTGATCTTTCGATCCAACTCGTGGGGCTGCGGAAACTCTCCAGAGGTCGCATAACCGCCACCGCCCAGGCTTCGCTCCAACAGGTGCTTGACCATCGGACTCTTCAGCAACTGGTCTGAACGGGCTGCCAAGTCTTGCCACATAAGGTACTTGGCGAATGAAAATGTCCCCAGTACGAGTTCTGTAGTGACCTCGAATCCCGGCACATCCCTGACAGCGCGCCTCACCATGTTCCAGATACCAGCCACATCAATACCGCTGTCATCCGCTGGTAGCTCACCATCCAAACCAGGGATGACCAGTTCAAAATCATGTCGCAGTAACTCAAGCAAGGTCAGGTTGAAGCGCGGCTCATCTTCCAGCAACGTCATCGTCACGCCGGACAAAGCACTTTTACGATCAAGTTTGACCGGCAGCAAAATCAACGGTGCTGAATAGCTCTTCTGGTCATCCGCGGCTTTTTTCCATTTCAGAAAGCCCAAGGCGAGAAACAAGGTATTCGCGCCGCCCTCATCGAGATCGCTGCGGGCCTTGCGATACAAGTCGATCATGGCGACTTCAAGCTTGGCTTTCTCAAGTGTAGCGAGCACCTCGCCCCTGGCCAGAGCCGCCCTCGCATACTCGTCGCGCAGGCTTTCACGATTCTGCTGCTCATACAGCGCAGCATCCCTACCACCCGCCTCAAGGTCTGGCACAGAGACGATTCGAATGCGTTTACCGCTGGATAACTGATCTTCCAGTTCAGCTGGATCAGGACAAATCAGCCGTACACCCTTGGCGCTGTCCGGCAAATGCAGGAGCCGATTGCGGGTGGTCAAATCCAAGAGCTTGCGTTGCCATAACGTTAATTTACCGGCGGGTGAATCCGAATCGGTAGAGATCTCAACATCAAATGGTGGCAGTGGCGGAGCAATCTCCAAGCCTTCTGGCACAGGCGCCGTCTCTTGGTCAGCATCCGGTTTGATGGCAGACACTGAAGTTGCGAGAGGTCGGATGCGTTGCATACGTGCGCGATGCAAATCAATGGCCATGATGAAATCTTCATCATTGATTTGTCGCTCAGCAGCATTGATTGCCTGACTGAAGCTCGGAACCGGAAATTGAGTGGCTAGCGTGGTTTCAAAAACCAGTGCCTCTTTCAAATCAATACGTTTACGCACCGCAGCCGCTTCATCAGTAATTAGCTGGGAGAATTCTTGCGGTTGAAGCCAGACACCCACGAACGCGTGCCCCTTGGTCAGGATCAGGAGCGCATTGAGGCCGGCCTGCTCCAGCGCTCCAGCGAACAGAAGCGCAGTGTCCAGGCACGTAGCTACGCGTCCATCCAGGACAAGTCCAGGCGGCCGAACCTTTTGCCCCCGGGTTTCAAAGCTTGCAGGGGGTAGCGCATAACTCAGTCTCAGCCCGCAAACTGCCGACCAAATAGCGGAAGACAGCTCCCATGTGCGAGCTCGGGACTTACGCTCGTATCCATCAATACCATCCGGTTTGCCAGCTCGACGCAGTACGTCCGATGCCGATTTGAGTATCCGATCAACTGCTGGGTCATTTGGCATTGCGAACGCGGGCAACAACTCCGGCATGGAACTCACTCCACCCCACTCATTTTTCGCGAGAAGTTCCACAGAGAAGGTCTGACTGACCAGAACCTCGTCCTTGCAGCGAAGTCGCAAAACAAGCGTTGCAGCAAGGCTTTCAGCAAGATCGGCCAGATAGCCGGCGTTCAATGTCAGATTACGATCTGAAATATGCAGGGTTGAATCTTTGACTAGGCGATCAATACGCCAAATTTTTCCTTCCAGGAAAGGCGGGTCAGCCACCAGCTCCAACTCAAGATCGTTGTAATCCGCCTCACCACCATTATTTACCATCAGTTCGCGCAGAACTGGGACAGCATTCTGGTGGGACGCAAAGCCAATCTTGTTGGCGATCACTCCCTCGATCTTGATGGTCATGGACCACTTCTCCTTGGTAAACGGGGCAACGCGACATTGCAATACAGGCAAAAGGAGTGGGCATACTCAACGACGTGCAGGCTTTTTGAAACTGCTTTTTTCATCAAACCCCGATAACGCGACCAGGTAATTGTATTTTTCGCATTTCACACGTGATAAGGAGCGCGTGGCCGCCATATTTGACTCAAATCATCACCCATGCTCTCCTACACATCTTGTTTCGGGTGCCCTTCAAAGGGTGAAACGGGAAACCGGTGAGTCATCGCGTGATGACGAGTCCGGTGCTGCCCCCGCAACGGTAAGCGAGTGAAGCGTCAGATCCACTGTGCCTGTAGGGCATGGGAAGGCGACGCTTTATAGACCCAGTGTCCCTCGCAAGCCCGGAGACCGGCCCGAATACCATCCAATAACAAACCCGCGGTGGGCGGGCGCTGTTAAAACCCTGCGTGCCTGGCTCGCAGGGTTTGCATGCGCTCGTTTCACCCTGACACCTGAAAGGGACGCGCCATGTCGATCATCAGCAGCACCTCGCACACCGCCAGCAGCTCCGCCACCCTCAGCCAACGCCTGGCCGCCGCCATCGGTGCGTCGATCCTCGGCGCGTGCCTGGTGTATTTCGCCGGTTTCTCGCACATCGAGGCGGTGCACAACGCTGCCCACGATACCCGCCACAGCGCCGCGTTCCCGTGCCACTGAGGCCTGCCGACATGATCAAGCGTATTGCGCAAACCGCAGGGTTCACCGGCTTGCTGGCCGCCCTGCTGCTGACCCTGCTGCAAAGCTTCTGGGTCGCTCCGCTGATTCTGCAGGCGGAAACCTTTGAAAAAGCCCCGGCCGCGACCGAAGTCGTGCACGAGCACGCCGCTGGCGCCGCCGCGCACACCCACGATGCCGAAGCCTGGGAGCCGGAAGACGGTTGGCAGCGCGTGCTGTCGACCACCGGCGGCAACCTGGTAGTCGCCGTCGGTTTCGCCCTGATGCTCGCCGGCCTCTATACCCTGCGCGCGCCTACCCGCACGGCCCAGGGTTTGCTGTGGGGCCTGGCCGGTTACGCGACCTTTGTGCTGGCGCCCACCCTGGGCCTGCCGCCGGAGCTACCGGGCACTGCCGCCGCCGACCTGGCGCAACGGCAAATCTGGTGGATCGGCACCGCCGCCTCGACGGCTGCCGGAATTGCCTTGATCGTGTTTGGTCGCAACTGGCTGCTGAAAGTGTTGGGCGCGGCGATCCTGGTGGTGCCGCATGTGATCGGCGCGCCGCAGCCGGAAACCCATTCGATGCTGGCCCCGCAAGCCCTCGAAGCGCAGTTCAAGATCGCTTCGCAGTTGACCAACGTGGCGTTCTGGCTGGCCCTCGGCCTGATCAGTGCCTGGCTGTTCCGCCGCAACCACGACGATCAATACTCGGCATGACGCTGGTAGTCGGCCTGGGCTGCCAGCGGGGTTGTGATGTAGACACCCTACTGGGCCTGTTTGACACCGCCCTCGCCGAGGGCGGGATCGAGCGCCAGCGTGTCACGGCGCTGGCCAGCATTGACCGTAAACGGGACGAGCCTGGGGTGCTCGCCCTGGCCCGCTTGCTCAATCTGCCATTGCAGTGCTTCAGCGCCGCACAACTGGCGGCGTATGAAGACCGGCTGAGCCACAAATCCACGGTCGCGTTTGCCCATACCGGCTGTTACGGCGTCGCCGAAAGTGCCGCCCTGGCCCTGGCCGAACAGCTCTGCGGCGGTCCTGCCCGCTTGCTGATCACCCGCCGGAAAACCGCCCAGGCCACCTTTGCATTGGCCTGCGCCGGCTAAAATCCCGATAATCGCCCTTCCCGATCATGAGCAATCTTCATGCTCGCCCGTTTTTTGACAGGAATTCTCCATGACCGTCTACTTCATCGGCGCCGGCCCCGGCGATCCGGAATTGATCACCGTCAAAGGCCAACGCCTGATCCGCAGTTGCCCGGTGATCATCTATGCCGGCTCGCTGGTGCCGGCGGCGGTGCTGGAAGGTCATCAGGCGCAACAGGTGGTCAACAGCGCCGAACTGCACCTGGAACAGATCATCGAACTGATCAAGAGCGCCCACGCCAACGGCCAGGATGTGGCCCGCGTGCACTCCGGCGACCCGAGCCTGTATGGCGCGATTGGCGAGCAGATCCGTTACTTGCGTGAGTTGGGCATCCCCTTCCAGATCATTCCCGGCGTTACGGCGGTGGCCGCCTGTGCAGCTTTGCTGGAGACCGAACTGACCCTGCCGGACATCGCCCAAAGCGTGATCCTGACCCGCTACGCCGATAAGACCAGTATGCCGGCCGGCGAAGACTTCGACAGCCTGGCCCGGCATGGCACGACCATGGCGATTCACCTGGGGGTCAATCATCTGGAGAAGATTGTCGCCGAGCTGCTGCCGCACTATGGCGCGGACTGCCCGATTGCGGTGGTGCACCGGGCGACATGGCCGGATCAGGATTGGGCCGTGGGCACCCTCAGCGATATTGCCGACAAAGTCGCCGCCAAGGGCTTCCGGCGTACGGCGCTGATTGTAGTGGGCCGGGTGCTGGCGAATGATAGTTTCAGTGAGTCTTCGTTGTATCGGGCGGGGCATGCGCACCTTTATCGATCTTGATTATTCACTTCAAAAAGTCACAGCAATACACTGATTTAAATTAAGAAATATAAAATATCTTGAAGGCGGGATTGCCCCCCATGGCGGTGCATCAGCCTACTCACGAGGCGACTGACATGCCGCTATCGGGGCATAGGTATCTACACATCTTGAGCCGAGCCCCCCCCTGCGTAGATACCGTCTTATCCAGCACCGCGTAAAACCCCGTAGATACCGTCTTGAACCTCACCGGACAAGAGCAAAATTCGGGTCATAAGGCTGGCCCGACTTGAGCACGGCGTAAACAAAATGCAGCAGCTTGCGCATCGCAGCACAAATGATCTGCTTGGGGG